>NZ_NSDH01000039.1:0-159837 GCF_002289525.1 Bacillus sp. 7705b
TTATGAGCGGGCTCTTTTTTATTAAAAAAACGCCTGCGCAGTAACGCAGGCGACCATAACATTAACTTATTTCTTTAAGCTGCTGTTTGGATGTACCGATGAAAAAGGTAAGAATATAGCCGATAATGGCGGCGATGATTCCAGGAATCACCCAGCCGATGCCAAGGCTGTATAGCGGCAGATTGTCATTTAAAAACGTATTTAAAGCTCCGAGCGAAAAGCCGGCTGCTTTTATTCCGTCTAAAATACTGAATAATCCTGTACCGATTAAGCATGCAATGTAAACTTCACGTCTTTCTTTAAAGAGCTTATCAATAAATGAAAGAACGATAATGACAATGGCAAGCGGATAAATAGCTGATAAAATAGGAACTGAAAAAGCGATAATTTGAGCAAGCCCGAAATTAGAAATCATCAAGCTGAATAAAGTGACGATGGTAACGACAACTTTATATGATAACGCAGGGATAAGCTTTGAAAAATATGTGCCGCAAGAAGTGACAAGCCCAACGCTTGTGGTTAAACATGCGACTGTAATAGCTGATCCAAGTACGATATTTCCTAATGAACCGAATAAATAATGGGACGATGCTGATAAAATTTTAGCTCCTTCACCAACAGGCCCGATTGCGTTTGTGCTTGTTGCACCTAGGTAGGCCAGAGAAACATAAATGAATGTCAGCCCTAATGCAGCAATTATTCCGGCTTTAATACAAGCTGCCGCAAGAGCTTTTGATTGTGTAACGCCTCTGCTTTTCACAGCATTTACAACGACAACACCAAATACGATTGAAGCAAGCGCGTCCATTGTTTTGTAGCCTTCCAAAAATCCTTTAAATACCGGTGTTCCTTTATATGCTTCCGTTACTGCACCTAAACCGCCCATTGGCGTGATAATCGCTTTGAGAACAATCACTAAAATAATTGTGAATTTAATTGGAGTGAGAATTTTTCCGATTCGATCCACGACTTTGGTTGGGTTTAGCGCTAAATAGTAAGTAATGCCGAAAAAGATGAGTGTAAAAATTAATAAAGACAGTCTTTCAGGAACGCCAGCCAGAAACGGAACTGCACCAATTTCATAAGAAACGGTTCCTGTTCTCGGGATGGCGAATAATGGTCCGATTGATAAATAAAGCACAACAGTAAATACTGTACCGAATGCAGGGTGAGCTTTATCAGCAAGTCCTTTAGCATCCTTGCCGGTTAATGCGATAGCGATAATTCCGAGAAGAGGCAGGCCAACCCCGGTCAGTAAAAATCCGCCGATGGCTTTCCAGACATTGTGTCCGGCTGCTTGTCCAAGTTCCGGCGGATAAATCATATTTCCTGCTCCAAAGAATAGCGCAAATAGCATGAAACCAATAATAATGGTATCTTTGACAGGCAGTGAGTGTTTCATGAAAATCCTCCTAATAATTATGTTAAAATATTCTGTCAATTAATTGTCAGATAATATGACGAAACGAACAAATCTTATTATATGGTAAAAAATTTAGAAGTCAATACTAGCTTTTTGTAATTTTCTATTAAATTTTGTTATGGTAACATAAATATCATACCTTGTACCGCTTTCATAAAGGAGTAAAAAAAGATGATATATTTAGATAATAGTTCAACGACCAAACCTTATCATGAAGTCTTGAACGTTTATGAACAGACTAGCAGCCGATATTTTGGCAATCCTTCATCTTTGCACCGATATGGAGCCGAAACGGAACAGCTGCTTCAGGCAGCCAAAAATCAAATAAAAAGAGCCTTGGGCCTAAAGAATTATGATATTGTATTTACGTCAGGTGCTACAGAAGCTAATAATGTGGCTTTAAAAGGAGCCGCTTTGTCAAAGATAAAAACAGGCAAACATATCATTGCCACTTCTATCGAACATCCGTCCGTTACTGAATCTTTGGAGCAGCTGACAGAGCTATTCGGGTTTGAAGTAACTTATCTTTCAGTAAATGAAGATGGATTTGTGTCCATTAAGGAACTGAAAGATGCGATTCGGCCGGATACCGTGCTTGTCAGCATGATGCATGTGAACAATGAAGTTGGCTCCGTGCAGCCGATTGAAGAGGCCGGAGAAGTGCTGAAGCAGTATCCGAACATTCTGTTTCACGTCGATTATGTGCAAGGCATCTTTAAAGTTCCCTTGGCGATCGAGAATGCCGGTATTGATCTTTGTTCCATATCCGGCCATAAATTCCACGGACTGAAGGGGACAGGTGCACTTTTAGTAAAGGAAGGAACGCGTCTTATCCCGCTGATAACAGGCGGCTCCCAGCAAAAAGGCATACGTGCAGGAACCGAGCATACAGCAGGTGCGGTTTCACTGGCCAAAGCCATCAATCTTGCGGCTGATGATTATCATCATCACCTTGAAAGAATGGCGGCCGCAAAGGAATTGTTTATGAAAAGGCTGAGTGATTCAGACGGTGTTGTTTTAAATACGCCTCAATTCAATAGCGCTCCGCATATCATTAATTTCTCTGTGCCGGGCATAAAAGCGGAGGTGCTTTTGCATATGCTGGAGGAAAAGGATATATTCGTCTCAACGACATCAGCCTGCTCGGCAAAGGAACATAAACCGAGCAAAGTCCTGTTACAGATGGGCAAGGGAGAGCAGATCGCCGGAAGCAGCATCAGAATCAGCTTAAACTACAGCCAGACAAGCGATGTGACAGAGCCATTTATGAACGCGCTTGTGCCTGGCATCAAAAAACTAAAAAAAATGATGAGGTAGAACATGAATTACGATCATATATTAATTCGTTTTGGGGAGATATCAACCAAAGGAAAAAACAGAAAAAGTTTTATTGAACGTTTAAAGCAAAACGTCAGGCTTGTCCTGAAAGACTATCCGACATTAAAATACTTTTCTAATCGGGATCGTATGACGATTACATTAAATGGAGTGGACCCTGAGGCTCTTTTTCCACATTTGAAACAGGTGTTTGGCATTCAAAGCTTCAGTCTGGCCATTAAGTGTGAGAGCCGCCTTGACGATATTAAGACAACTGCCCTGCAGGCGATCAAGGATCAATATCAGCCTGGTGATACGTTTAAAGTCGCGACAAAGAGAGCGTATAAACAGTTTGAATTAGATACGAATGAAATGAACGCTGAAATCGGCGGCCATATTTTGCGAAATACAGAAGGGCTGACAGTTGATGTCCGCAATCCAGACATACCGCTCAGAATTGAAATCAGGGAGGAAGCAACCTTTTTGACGATTCGCAATGAAAAAGGCGCCGGCGGACTTCCTGTCGGTTCAGCAGGGAAAGCGATGCTGATGCTCTCCGGCGGCTTTGACAGCCCGGTAGCCGGTTTTTACGCAATGAAAAGAGGACTCTCAGTAGAAGCTGTCCATTTCTTCAGCCCGCCATACACAAGCGAACGTGCGAAACAAAAAGTGATGGACTTAGCGAAGTGTCTGTCTCGCTTCGGAGGAAGCATGACGCTTCATATCGTCCCGTTTACAAAGACGCAAGAGCTGATCCAAAAACAAATTCCTGAAAACTATACGATGACGGCAACCCGCCGCTTAATGCTTCAAATTGCCGACAGAATCAGAGAAAAAAGAAACGGGCTCGCCATTATTACGGGGGAAAGCCTCGGACAGGTAGCGAGCCAGACGCTTGAAAGCATGTACGCGATTAATGCGGTTACGTCTACACCGATTCTGCGTCCGTTAATCGCTATGGATAAAACAGAAATCATCGAAATATCACGGGAAATCGGCACATACGAAACAAGCATCCAGCCATTTGAAGATTGCTGCACGATCTTTACGCCGCCAAGCCCGAAAACACGCCCGAAAAAAGAAAAAATCGAACACTTTGAGAGCTTTGTGGATTTTGAACCGCTGATTCAAGAGGCGGTTGATCACATTGAAACAATGACATTATATAGCGAACAAGAAGCTAACGACAAATTCGCAGAACTCTTTTAACTAAGAGCCGGCTCCTGTATACAATTACCAAAGATTTTCTGTATGAAGCCATGTGTTTTAACACATTCTATACTCACAAGGAGGTGAGACACATGGCTAACAATAACTCAGGTAACAGCAACAACCTTTTAGTACCGGGAGCTGCTCAAGCTATCGACCAAATGAAATTGGAAATCGCTTCTGAATTCGGTGTAAACCTTGGAGCAGAAACAACTTCTCGCGCTAACGGTTCTGTTGGAGGAGAGATCACAAAACGTCTTGTATCTTTTGCTCAACAAAACATGGGCGGAGGACAATTCTAATTTACAATTTCACATAATGGCTTAGGAGTGGGGTTTTTCCCCACTCTTTTTCGTTTTTTTATAAAAAAGGACCAGCGGCCTATAAAAACCGATGTTTATGGAGCTTGTTTTTAGGCATATCCTTACGGAAACGGCATGTATTTATGTATAATGGGTGGAGAAAGTGAGGAGTTGTTCGTGTTGAAACGAGAAGATTTAATTGCCCCAATGGAATACAATTTAGTTAATGAAATCGAAAAGTTCAGTGCAACTGGACAAAAAACCGCCCTATTATGGGAGGATGAATCGGGCAAACAAAAATCATGGTCGTATGAAAAGCTTATGGAAGAAACAAATAAAATCGGTGCGGCTCTTGCTGATCTTGGATTTAAAAAGGGAGATAAACTGATTGTAATGGTGCCGCGTGTGCTCGAAGCCTATGCCGTTTATCTGGCTATCCTGAAATCGGGAATGGTCGTTATTCCTTGTTCTGAAATGCTTCGTGCGAAAGATCTTGAATACCGGATTGAACATGCCGAAGTGAAAGGCGCCATTGTTTATTCTGCTTTTATTGGCGCTTTCCGTGATGTCAGTACTGCAGACCGCCTGATTAAACTGTCGATTGGTGAAAATGAAGCCGGATGGAAAAATCTATTAACGATTGATGCGGATGGAAGCCGTTTTCAAACTGCTGATACAACAAGAGAAGACATGGCGTTCTTGTCTTATACTTCCGGAACAACGGGACAGCCGAAAGGTGTTGTACATACACATGGATGGGCATTTGCTCATTTAAAAACATCTGCCGGTGCATGGCTTGATATTTCTGAACAGGATACCGTATGGGCGACTGCTGCGCCAGGCTGGCAAAAATGGGTGTGGAGTCCGCTATTGGCGGTACTCGGAAGCGGAGCAACAGGTTTTGTGTATCAAGGCAGATTCAAAGCTGAAAAATATTTAGAGCTTTTAAACCGCTACAAAATCAATGTTTTCTGCTGCACGCCGACGGAATACCGTTTAATGGCAAAGGTAGAAGGCTTAGATAGCTACGATCTTTCAGCCCTGCACAGCGCTGTTTCAGCCGGTGAGCCGCTCAACCGCGAAGTGATTGACGTGTTCCAAAAGCATTTCGGCGTCAAGGTCAGAGACGGATACGGCCAAACAGAAAGCACGCTTTTAGTCGGTGTCTTAAAGGATATGGACATTAAACCGGGAAGCATGGGAAAACCGACACCGGGAAATCAGGTGGAGATCATCAATGAAGCCGGTGAAATCTGCAAAACTGGTGAGGTTGGCGATATCGCTGTTCACCTCAGCACCCCGGCGCTCTTTAAAGAATATTTTAAAGATCCGGACAGAATGAAAACACAAATTCGCGGCGATTATTTCCTGACAGGAGACAGAGCAAGAAAAGATGAGGATGGTTACTTCTGGTTTGAAAGCCGGAATGACGATATCATTATCAGCTCCGGCTACACGATCGGGCCATTCGAAGTGGAAGATGCGCTCGTGAAGCACCCTGAAGTCAAAGAATGTGCTGTCGTCGCAAGCCCTGATGAAATAAGAGGCTCCATCGTTAAAGCATACGTTGTCCTGCAAGATCACAAAAAACGCAGTGATGAGCTTGTCAAAGTTCTGCAAAATCATGTGAAGACCATTACGGCTCCATACAAATATCCAAGAGAGATTGAATTTGTCGAAAGCCTGCCGAAAACGGCTTCTGCAAAAATCAGACGAGTGGAATTAAGAAAACGTGAAGAACAGCTCAAAGCCAATAAAAAAGCGTAAAGAAAGAGAGTGAACGTGAATGAAGGCGATATGGCACGGCGGTTTCATTTATACGATGCTCGAAGAAGGCCACCAAACGGAGGCTGTTTATGTTGAGGATGATGTCATAAAAGGCACCGGCAGCTATGAGAGTCTGAAGAAGAAATACAGTTCACCGGAAACAAAAGACATCAGTTTGAACGGAGCAGTCATGTTTCCAGGATTTGTGGACAGCCATTTGCATCTGATCGGGCACGGAGAAAAACAGCTCCAGCTTGATCTGTCTTCGTTTACATCTAAAGAAGCTGTGCTGCAGGCTGCGAAGGCAAGAGAAGAGAGCCTGTCTGAAGACGATTGGCTCATTGGAGAGGGCTGGAATGAAAATCAATTCCAGAAGCAGGCTTATTTGACGAAGCATGACCTTGATCCTTTATTCCCGAACAGGCCCGTCCTGCTCAAGCGGGTATGCAGGCATGCAATAGCGGTCAATTCTGCGGCGCTGCAAGCCGCGGGAATTTCAAAAGCCACTCCTGATCCCGATGGCGGAGTCATTGGCAGAGATGCAGACGGTGAGCCGACGGGGCTTCTGTTTGATAAGGCGCAGGATCTGGTCCTGCAAGCCGTTCCGCCTGTATCTCAGCACTATGTTGATCAGGCGCTTACAGCGGGCATTCAGGATTGCTGGACAAAAGGCCTGACAGGCGGCCATTCGGAAGATTTGTCTTATTACGGCGATGTGTCCGTTCCGATGAAAGCTTATGAGACGGCTGCGGCAAGCGGAAAGTATCCGTTTCGCTGTCATTTGCTCGTTCATCATGAAGCGGTTGATCGGTGGGAGCAAATGAAGAAGCCGTCTGGCCCGTACGTTGAATTCGGTGCGATGAAACTATTTTCTGATGGAGCGCTTGGCGGGAGAACAGCTTTGTTAAAAGAACCGTATCATGACGATCCTTCTACAAACGGTGTTCAAGTCCATGATGATGAAACACTCAGCCGCCTCGTTCAAAAAGCGAGAGAGAAAGGAATGGAGGTTGCCGTCCATGCCATTGGCGACCTTGCCTTTGAAAAAGTGCTGCAGGTTGTCGAGCAGCATCCGCCAAAAAGCGGCCGGCATGATCGTCTGATCCATGCTCAGGTGCTGAATGATGAACTGATTGAAAAAGCAGCACGCATGCCGATTGCTCTTGATCTTCAGCCTCATTTTGTCGCCAGTGATTTTCCGTGGGTGATTGACCGTCTTGGAGAAGACCGTATGAAAACAGCTTTTGCTTGGAAAACACTGATCTCTAAAGGCATTTTATGTGCAGGGGGTTCTGATGCTCCGATTGAGCCTGTTGAGCCGCTTCTCGGCATTCAGTCTGCGGTGCTCCGGACAAGCAGCCGCGAACAGAACGGTCCGAGCTATAACGAAAGCGAGTGTTTAACAGTATATGAAGCTATCAGGCTTTATACAGCAGGAAGTGCTGAGATCATTTACAAAGAGCAGACACGGGGGAAAATAGCCGAAGGGTATGACGCGGATTTTACCGTTCTCAGTGAAGATCCGTTTACAATTGACCCGAAACAGCTTCATCTTTTAAAGATAGAAAAAACCGTTATCAACGGTCAGATTGTATATGAGAATCAACAGTAAAAAGGACAGGCGAATAGCCTGTCCTTTTCTTTTTCTATAAAAATGTCCGTTTTACTTTCTCCCAAAATGAATTGTCCTTTAGTTTCACGGTTTTTATTTTTTTATCAGACAGCTTGATTTCAATCGTTTTCACGTTTCTTGTGCTGAGTGCTTCATTGTCCAAACCGATAATCGGGTGTTCATTTCCGGCTTGCACCACACGAAGCGTCAGCTTTCGTTCAGAGCTGAGGACAAACGGAGAGCCTAGCGTGCGGTAGGTATTATTGTTAAGCGAAGCAAGCTCCGTCACCTGCATGCAGGGAAGCAGCGGATCAACGACAGCTCCGGCCACAGACTTATTATAAGCTGTGCTGCCTGTAGGCGTGGAAATAATCATCCCGTCTCCTCTGAACGTTTCGAAGTGCAGATCGTCAATCAGCACATCCATCACAAAGGTTTTAATTATGCTCGAACGAATGGAAACTTCGTTTAAACAATGAAAAGGACTGGTCTGATCCACTGTCACTTCAATCAGCGGATATTTTCTGACCTCAATTTGTTCAAACGTCATCGCATCCACCATTTTTTCATGCTCATCACTATTAAAATCACAGTATAAATGAGCTTTCCCCTTTTTGGTGATGCCGACGTATAAGCAGTCGTCACGGAAATTCGTCTTTCTGACCGCCTGCAAAAATGTACCGTCTCCGCCTACACTGGCAATAATATTGGCGTCAGAAGGCTGATTGACAACAGTAAATCCGTTCTCTTCAGCCAATTGTGTTAAGGAGCTGACTTGTTTGTTTGTTTCCTGGTCCTGTTTGTGAAAAAAATAAACATTACGGCGATGATCGGTCATATCCCATTTCCCCTTTGCTGTCATATTTAAGTTTTTCTGCCATCCAGTATTTGTGATAAAATACCTTTGGTCATAAGTGTACCACGTTTGCCGGCAGCCCGTTAAGCCGGAGCTTTCTCATCAATGAAACATTTTTTCATTTGAATCGTATAATGAGAGAGTTTGGGAAAAAGGAGGAGAAAAAATGAATGCAAAAAGATGGATCGCATTAGTGATCGCCCTTGGGATTTTTGGCGTGTCCATCATCGTCAGTATCTCAATGAGTTTCTTTGAAAGTGTCAAGGGTGCCCAAACAGACCTTACGTCACTGACAGATGAATCCCAGGAAGTGACACTTGAAAACGGAAGCCTTTCCAGCAAAATCGCCGTTTTGGAGGTCAGCGGCACCATTCAGGATAATGGTGATTCAAGCAGTCTGCTCGGTTCAGACGGGTATAACCACCGAACATTCTTAAAAAATCTTGAGCAGGCAAAAGAGGATGATGCGGTTAAAGGGATCGTACTCAAGGTAAACTCTCCGGGAGGCGGAGTGTATGAAAGTGCCGAAATACATAAAAAACTGGAAGAAGTAAAAAAAGAATCAAAAAAACCAATCTATGTGTCAATGGGATCGATGGCAGCTTCCGGAGGTTATTATATCTCAACAGCTGCCGATAAAATTTTTGCGACACCGGAAACCCTGACAGGATCTCTTGGGGTTATCATGGAGAGCGTGAATTACTCAAAGCTGGCTGATAAGCTCGGCATCTCTTTTGAGACCATTAAAAGCGGGGCTCACAAGGACATTATGTCTCCTTCCCGTGAGATGACAAAAGAAGAAAAAAATATCATGCAATCTATGGTTGATAACTCCTATGAAGGCTTTGTCGATGTCATTTCGGAAGGCCGCGGCATATCGAAAGCGGAAGTAAAGAAAATCGCGGACGGACGCGTGTATGACGGGCGGCAGGCGAAAAAACTGAATCTTGTGGATGAACTTGGATTTTATGATGATACAATTGCGGCCATGAAAAAGGATCATAAAAACTTGAAAAACGCTTCTGTCGTCTCTTACGAGGAAAGCTTCGGATTAGGCTCTCTGTTTACTATGGGAGCGAACAAAATGTTTAAAAGTGAAATTGATTTTCTGAATATGAGAGAAGTTCTTTCACAATCCGGTTCGCCGAGAATGATGTATCTCTATGCGAAGTAGGAGGGATCAATAATGGATGCGACATATGAAGAGTTAGAGCGCAGCGACATCGCAGGCCCGGATCAAGCGGAACAGCTCACACACGCATATGCGGGCTTTTGGGTCCGTTTTTGGGCTTTCCTGCTTGATTGGCTCGTTGTGTGGGGGTTAAACCATTTAATCGTTTCTCCCATCTTTACTTTACTGGATCTGCCGAAAACATCCGGCATGTTCACCATCTCAGCGTACAGCATCACAACGCTTTTCGTTTATCTGGCATACTTTGCGCTGATGACCAAATACTTCAGACAAACGCTCGGAAAAATGGTGTTCGGCCTCAAAGTAATTTCTGTCAAGCAGGGCCATAAGCTGACATGGAGCACCGTGATTTTCCGTGAAGTGATCGGGCGGTATATTGATAAGATTTCGATTTTATATATCGTCATCGCTTTTTCTCCTAAAAAACAGGGGATTCATGATTACATTGCTGATACAACTGTGGTGCACGAAAAATTATATCGTAAATAACAGATAAACCCGGACCCCGTCCGGGTTTATTTTTTGCTGAATGGGCGATAATGCTTTCTAGAGGAAGTGAAAGAATATGGTATATGTGCTGTCAGCCATTCTTATTCTTATAGGTATCGTGCTGCTTCTCAGAATGAAAATTCATGTTGCCGCGGAGTATCTTCATGCTGAGGATAATGACAAAATAACTTTGAAAATTACAACGCTGTTTGGCCTGGTTCGGATTAAAAAAACAATTCCGGCGATTAAGGTGAACAAAGATGACGGAACAGTCGATATCAGACAGAACACAAAATCGAAAGTGAAAAAAAGCAGCAGCAAGAAAAAAATTACGTTTGATGATGTGCAGCAAAGCATCAATAAAATTGAAATGCTTCTGCATCATGTCACTAAGTTAAGGAAAATCAGCGCCTCTTTTATAGCGCATTTGCATATCACAAAACTCGAATGGATCACAGTTGTCGGGGTTCATGACGCAGCAGTGACAGGTGTGTTAACGGGTGCCGTATGGGGAGTCAAAGGCGGTATCGCAGCTATGCTTCATGACCATTTAGACTTTGTGAACAAGCCTGTTTATGAAGTGATTCCATCGTTTCAAGTCCCTGTTTCCAAGACCCATTTTCAGTGTATATTCTTTTTTCGCTTTGGACATGCTATGCTTGCAGCTTTCAAATTCGTCAAATACGGACGGGAGCTTTCTGTATTAAAGAAAAATCCGTCGGCTCGAATGACTTCAAAGAATGATTCATCAGTTTAAGGAGGAAGCGTATATGGCAGACCATCCCATCCAAGGTTTAATGAAAACCGCAATGGAAAACTTGAAGGAAATGATTGATGTTAACACAATCATCGGGGATCCGGTTGAAACACCGGATGGAAGCGTGATTTTAACCGTTTCTAAAGTCGGATTCGGATTCGCCGCAGGCGGCAGCGAGTTTGGCGGCAAGCCGGCTGAGAAAAAATCGGAAGACGATGAAACAAGAGAACAAAAACTGCCCTTCGGAGGCGGAAGCGGAGGCGGTGTGTCCATTACGCCGATCGCGTTTTTAATTGTCGGTTCGACTGGCATCAGAATGCTTCATTTAGATGAAAATACACATTTGATTGAGAAAATTCTAGACGCAGCCCCTCAAACACTGGAACGCATACAGCAAATGTTTAAGAAAAATAACAAGAATCAAAACCAAGGCCAAAATCAAAACCAAATGAACAATATGAATTATTAAAGAAGGGTTAACTGCGGCGGCCGCAGTTAACTTTTTTTTGGCATAAACTTTGCAGTTTGCAAGAAACTTTACTATGATAGAGACATACATACGAAAGGGAGGAATTATAATGGCTGAAATTACATTCAAAGGCGGTCCTGTTACGCTTGTCGGACAAGAAGTGAAAGTAGGGGATCAAGCTCCTGATTTCACAGTGCTGACAAACAGCCTTGAAGAAAAATCGTTAGCTGACATGAAAGGAAAAGTAACGATTATTTCTGTTATCCCTTCAATTGACACAGGCGTTTGCGATGCACAAACCCGCCGCTTTAATGAAGAGGCTGCAAAGCTTGGAGATGTCAACATTTACACAATCAGTGCGGACCTTCCATTTGCACAGGCGCGCTGGTGCGGAGCAAACGGAATTGACAAAGTAGAAACTCTGTCAGACCACAAAGACATGTCATTTGGCGAAGCGTTCGGTGTATACATAAAAGAACTTCGTCTGCTTGCGCGTTCCGTATTTGTGCTTGATGAGAACGGAAAAGTCGTTTACGCTGAATATGTAAGCGAAGCAACGAACCACCCGAATTATGAAGAGCCGATTGAGGCTGCCAAGGAATTATTGAAGTAAGCAGGTGAAAAAAGCTCCAGGCTGCCGCCGGAGCTTTTTTCATGGCAAGGAGGAACACATTATGCAAAACGATCATGTAGGTGCGGTATACGGGCTGCTGGATGATGCCGCGATCATCATAAAAAATGAATTGCAGATTTCATATATAGAAGCGCTTGCCGAAGCGGGAGAAATGTATTTTCTTGAAAAAACGGATCAGCTGAAGCTGCCGAATGAGAAGGCTGAAAAGCTTCAAGCATTGCTTGAAAAAGCCGAATTTGACACATATGAGCACGAGTGGGTGCGCAAAGCATTCCAGCTTGCCGTCCTAAAGGGATTAAAGGATATATCCCATCCAAACAGACAAATGACGCCGGACACAATCGGGCTTTTTATCAGTTATCTGGTAAATAAGTTTATGGCGGGAAAAAAGGAGTTAACGCTTCTTGATCCGGCTGTCGGAACGGGAAATCTTCTGTTCACCGTGTTAAACCAACTGTCTGAAAATACGGCGAAAAGCTATGGCATAGAGATAGATGACGTGCTCTTGAAAATCGCCTATGACCAGGCGAACCTTCTGAAAAAAGAGCTGGAACTGTTCCACCAGGACAGCCTCGAGCCGCTGTTTATCGATCCGGTTGACACAGTGATATGCGATCTGCCGGTTGGCTATTATCCGAATGACGAAGGGGCAAATGCCTTTGAACTGAAAGCGGATGAAGGCCATTCCTTCGCCCATCATTTGTTTATTGAGCAAAGCGTCAAGCATACGAAACCGGGCGGATACCTGTTCTTTATGATTCCGAATCATTTGTTTGAAAGCTCTCAAAGCGACAAGCTGAAGCAGTTTTTCAAGGACAAGGTTCATATCAATGCACTATTGCAGCTGCCGAAATCAATTTTTAAAGACGAAGCCCATGCCAAAAGTATCCTTGTGCTTCAGAAAACAGATGAAGAGACGAAAGCGCCGAACCAAATTCTGCTTGCGAATCTGCCTTCTTTCTCCAACCAGAAGGCGATGCTCGACATGATGGCGCAAATAGATGCGTGGTTTACTAAGGAAAAATAGAAAATGAAAAAACAGTTTGAGCGTCCGTCATATGAGGAAGCTTAAGCTGTTTTTTTGTATGAACATCTGGGGGCAGATAAACGAATTGAATAGGGTTTCAAAACACAAAATACGAAAGGAGAAACTGCAGAATGTAAGCGTTAATCAATGTTAAGCGCAAAGGTAATGTGTCTGAAAATAACGACTTCTTATTGTAAGCGTTATCAATACACAAGTTGACTTGAAAAGCCGACATGACAATGTTTAAATGGAAAAGTCAGATATTTTTCGGGAGAAAATGATGATTCACCCGGGAAAAAAGTACGAAAAACGAAGATGTTGATACAGAGTAAAAAGGAGCGTCAATCATGTCCAAAATTATTGCAATTAACGCAGGAAGCTCGTCTTTGAAATTTCAGCTTTTCGAAATGCCTTCAGAAACCGTTTTAACGAAGGGCTTAGTTGAACGAATCGGTATCGCCGACAGTGTGTTCACGATTTCTGTAAACGGCGAAAAAAATACAGAAGTAACTGATATACCTGATCATGCGGTAGCGGTTAAAATGCTGCTTAATAAGCTGACAGAATTCGGCATTATCAAAGATTTAAATGAAATTGACGGAATTGGACACCGCGTGGTACACGGCGGAGAAAAATTCAGCGATTCCGTTTTATTAACGGACGAAACAATTCAGGAGATTGAAGATATTTCTGAATTGGCGCCGCTGCACAACCCGGCAAATATCGTCGGAATTAAAGCCTTCAAAGAAGTGCTTCCAAATGTCCCTGCGGTTGCTGTTTTTGATACGGCATTCCATCAGACAATGCCTGAGCAGTCTTACCTGTACAGCCTGCCATACGAATACTATGAAAAATTCGGTATCCGTAAATACGGCTTCCACGGCACTTCTCATAAATATGTGACTGAGCGTGCGGCAGAGCTTCTCGGCCGTCCGTTAAAAGATTTACGCCTGATTTCCTGCCACCTTGGCAATGGCGCAAGTATTGCAGCTGTTGAAGGCGGAAAATCAATTGATACATCTATGGGCTTCACGCCGCTTGCCGGTGTTGCAATGGGTACACGCTCTGGAAACATCGACCCTGCCCTTATCCCATACATTATGGAGAAAACAGGCCAGACAGCTGACGAAGTACTGAATACATTAAACAAAAAAAGCGGACTGCTTGGCATCTCCGGTTTCTCAAGCGATCTTCGTGACATCGTTGAAGCAACGAAACAAGGAAATGAGCGCGCGGAAACTGCGCTTGAAGTCTTTGCGAGCCGCATCCACAAATACATCGGTTCTTACGCTGCCAGAATGAGCGGTGTGGATGCGATTATCTTTACTGCCGGTATCGGTGAAAACAGCGTAGAAGTCAGAGAACGCGTTCTTCGCGGCCTGGAATTTATGGGCGTATACTGGGATCCTGCGCTTAATAACGTACGCGGTGAGGAAGCGTTCATCAGCTACCCTCATTCTCCAGTAAAAGTTATGATCATTCCGACTGATGAGGAAGTCATGATTGCACGAGACGTTGTTCGTTTAGCTAAATAATGCAAAAAGCACATTCACTTGAATGTGCTTTTTTGTTGAAGCATGATAAAGGTAGAAAAAAACAAAGAGGTGAGCCAATGAGCGTTCAAGAGCATAAACAAGAAGCACCCGATATTGTCCGGTGCAAAGTGATTACTGTCAGTGATACGAGAACGGAAGAAACGGATAAAAGCGGCAGGCTGATGATCTCATTTTTAGAAGAAGCAGGCCATCAGATCGCTGCATATGAAATTGTAAAAGACGAAAAGGATGCCCTGCAGCGGTCTGTCTTAGCGGGATGCATGGATGATCAGACGGACGCGGTCCTCTTAAACGGCGGGACGGGTATTGCAAAGAGGGACGTCACCATTGAAGCCATTTCGCCGTTGTTTTCTAAAGAGCTGCCCGGCTTTGGAGAAATATTCAGGATGCTCAGTTATACAGAAGACATCGGCTCCAGTGCGATCATGTCGAGAGCCACAGCCGGCGTTATCCAACATACAGCCGTTTTTTCAACGCCAGGCTCCAGCGGTGCGGTAAAGCTGGCGATGAATAAGCTGATTATTCCGGAGATCGCCCATGTGGTCAGAGAAATCAGAAAAGACAAGTAAATGAATAAATACTACGAAACTTCACCTGGAAAAATGGGTGAAGTTTTTTTAATAAAAGGCTTGAAAAAAAGGAACTTACTTGTTAAAGTGTATACATACAAAATGTATTTTTATTAAATATAATTTATTTTTATACAAAAGAAACAGGGTTGAGAGGAGATTTTTATCATGGCAGAACAGAAAAAAGTCGTATTAGCATACTCAGGGGGTCTCGATACTTCCGTCGCGATAAAATGGCTTCAAGAGCAAGGGTATAATGTCATCGCCTGCTGTCTGGATGTCGGCGAAGGCAAGGACCTGGCGTTTGTTCAGCAAAAAGCGCTTGAAGTCGGCGCAACAAATTCTTACGTGATCGATGCAAAAGAAGAATTCGCCCAGGATTACGCGCTGTTATCTTTGCAGGCTCACACGATGTATGAAGGGAAATATCCGCTCGTGTCCGCATTGTCTCGACCGCTTATTGCAAAAAAATTAGTCGAGATCGCAGAAAAAGAAGAGGCGCAGGCAATTGCGCACGGATGCACAGGGAAAGGAAATGACCAGGTGCGTTTTGAGGTATCAATTAAATCATTGAATCCTGACCTTGAAGTCATCGCTCCGGTTCGGGAATGGCAATGGTCTCGTGAAGAAGAAATTGAATATGCGGCAAGCCGCGGCATTCCGATTCCGATTAATCTTGACAGCCCATATTCCATTGATCAAAACCTTTGGGGACGCGCAAATGAGTGCGGCATTTTAGAAGATCCGTGGGCTGCTCCGCCAGAAGGAGCATACGACCTTACAGCGCCGCTGGAAAAAACACCGGATACACCGGAAGTGATAGAAATCGCATTTGAACAAGGCGTGCCTGTATCCATCGACGGCGTCTCTTACTCACTTTCTGAATTAATTTTAAAACTGAACGAAATTGCAGGCGCGCATGGTGTCGGACGTATCGACCACGTGGAAAACCGCCTTGTCGGCATTAAATCCCGTGAAGTATACGAATGTCCGGGTGCGATGACGCTTATCAAAGCACACAAAGAACTGGAAGATTTGACATTAGTGAAAGAGGTCGCGCACTTTAAACCGGCCATCGAACAAAAGCTGTCAGAAATCATTTACAACGGCTTATGGTTCTCACCTTTAAAAGACGCGCTGCACGCTTTCTTAAAAGAAACGCAAAAACACGTTACAGGCATCGTTCGCGTGAAGCTGTTTAAAGGCCATGCGATTGTAGAGGGGCGTAAATCAGAATACTCTCTATATGATGAAAAACTTGCAACATATACAAAAGACGATGCGTTTGATCACCATGCGGCAATCGGATTTATCGAGCTTTGGGGACTTCCGACAAAAGTGAACAGCATCGTGAAAAAGAAGGAGCAGATTAAAGCATGAAGAAGCTTTGGGGAGGCCGATTCCAAAAAACACCGGAAAAATGGGTCGACGAATTCGGCGCGTCCATATCATTTGACCAACATTTAGTGACCGAAGACATTACAGGGTCTCTCGCACATGCTGCCATGCTGAAAAAATGCGGTATCCTGACAGAAGAAGAAGAGCTGAAAATCCGTGAGGGACTGAATGCCCTTTTGCAAAAAGCAGAAGACGGGGCATTAGAGTTCTCAGTTGATTATGAAGATATTCATTTGAACATTGAGAAAATGCTGATTGACGAAATCGGCCCTGTCGGCGGCAAGCTGCATACCGGAAGAAGCCGGAATGACCAGGTGGCAACTGACATGCATTTATACCTGAAAAACCATGTCGCTCACATTATCGAGCTGCTAGAGGCATTCCAAGGCGCGCTTATTGATAAGGCAGAAGCAAATATTGAAACCATTCTGCCGGGCTACACTCATCTTCAGCGCGCCCAGCCGATTTCATTCGCTCACCATCTGCTTGCGTATTTCTGGATGCTGGAGCGCGACAAGGAACGTTTTCAGGATTCAATGAAGCGGATCAACAAATCTCCGCTCGGATGCGGAGCGCTCGCGGGTACCACCTTCCCGATCGATCGTGAGTATTCAGCAGAGCTGCTCGGCTTTGATTCCATTTATGAAAACAGCCTCGACGGCGTCAGCGACAGAGATTTCATTTTGGAATTTTTAAGCAACAGCAGCATGCTGATGATGCACCTTTCCCGTTTCTCTGAAGAAATCATTCTGTGGTGCTCGCAGGAGTTTAAATTCATTGAGCTAGACGATACGTACGCAACGGGAAGCAGCATGATGCCGCAGAAGAAAAACCCGGATATGGCAGAGCTGATCCGCGGCAAAACAGGGCGCGTGTACGGTGACATGATGGGGCTTTTTACGATCATGAAAGGCCTTCCGCTCGCTTATAACAAAGACCTGCAGGAAGACAAAGAAGGCATGTTTGACACGGTGAAAACGGTTGAAGGCAGCCTGCAAATCTTCACAGGCATGATTCAAACAATGACTGTGAACAAAGACGTCATGAAGCAAGCGACAAAACAAGACTTTTCAAATGCGACGGAACTGGCTGATTATTTAGCGAAGAAAGGAATGCCATTCAGAGAAGCGCACGAAGTGGTCGGAAAGCTTGTGTACACATGCATCGAAAAAGGAATCTATTTAAGCGACATGCCGTTTGACGATTTTCAGAAGGCGAGCGATCTCTTCGAAGAGGATATTTACACTGTTTTGGATCCTTATCATGCGGTCGAAAAAAGAATGAGCGCAGGAGGCACGGGCTTCAAACAGGTAGAGGAGGCGCTCGTAAAGGCGAAAGCTTGCGTGGCTGCCGGAGTTTGTTAAAATTTCCTTCATAAAATCCCGTCATTATAGCCAACCTACCTCTATAATGATGGGAGGCAGAAGGATGAAAAAAGAACCGGAACGCTATATTTATGATGAACAAGAAAGCCAGGAGACAACAAGGCTCATTTCCGAAGCATATCAAAGCGGTTATGTGGATATCCCTGATCAAGAGCCTTCATCTTCTGCGGAATAAGCTGTCTATTATAGGCAGCTTTTTTTGTATGGCAAAGTGTAAAAAGTGATATTGCCGGCCTTTTATAGTAAAGTAGAAGAAGAAACACTTTATTGAAAAGCGGCGACGTTGCTTTGGGAGGTATTCATGTGCGACATGCTTTAATTACTGCCGGTTCGAAGGGATTAGGCCGCAAAGTGACTGAAACATTGCTTGCAAAGGGGTATTCAGTAACAGTGAATTACAGGCAGGATGAAGAGGCAGTAAACCGCCTGAAGGAAGCCTGTCCTGATTACCTTGACCGGCTGCAATTTGTAAAAGGTGATGTCACCAAAAAAGAAGATTTGCTGCGCATCGCAGACGCTGCCTTGGACCGCTTCGGGAGAATCGACTTTTTGATTAACAACGCGGGGCCATACATATTTGAACGAAAAAAGTTAGCTGATTATACCGATGACGAATGGTACGGTATGCTGGAAGGGAATTTAAGCGCCGTCTTTCACTTATTTAAAGCAGTTATTCCGGTCATGAGAAAACAGCAATTCGGGCGTATCATCACGTACGGATTTCAAGGCGCGGCACACGCACCCGGCTGGCTTCACCGCTCCGCTTTCGGCGCCGCAAAAGTGGGATTGGCTTCTTTAACAAAAACAATCGCGATAGAAGAAGCTGAATCGGGCATAACCGCTAATATGGTTTGCCCGGGCGACATTGTCGGCGACATGAAGGAAGCGTCAATAAAGGAAGCCAGACAGCGTATCGGCAAAGAAAAAACGCCGATAGGAAGATCCGGCACCGGAGAAGATATCGCCAGAATCATTGCCTTTTTGTGCGAAGAGAACTCAGACCTGGTGACAGGAACTGTAATTGAAGCAACCGGGGGCCTCAATGTGATTAACAAGAATCAATCCACATAAGTTTTTCAGCATCTTAAAAAGGGAAAATGAAAACATCAAAAACAAAGTGACGAGGTGAAGGAAATGAAAGTAACGTATCACGGACATTCTGTAGTTGCAGTAGAAACGAATGACCACCATATTTTATTTGACCCGTTTTTGACAGGAAATTCGTTAACCGACTTGAAGCCGGAGGATGCAAAAGCGGACGCTATCTTATTGACTCACGGCCACAATGACCACGTGGGCGACACTGAGCAAATCGCAAAGCAAAATAACGCGCTGGTTGTGGCACCGAATGAGCTTGCTGTATATTTGGGATGGAAAGGGTTAAATGTTCACCCTATGCACATCGGCGGCTCCCATCAGTTTGATTTTGGGAAAGTGAAGCTTACACAGGCCTTTCATGGATCTGCCATCACTGACGAAGAAAATAAAACGATCACCTACACAGGCATGCCATCCGGTATTCTGCTGACTGTTGAAGGCAAAACGATCTTCCACGCCGGCGATACGGCTCTTTTCTCTGACATGAAGCTGATCGGGGAGCTGAACCATATTGATCTTGCCTTCCTGCCGATCGGCGACAACTTTACGATGGGGCCTGAAGACGCCAAACTAGCTGCAGAATGGCTGCGGGCAAAACAAGTTGTACCGGTTCATTACAATACATTCCCGGTCATCGAGCAAGACCCGGAAGCATTTGCAGACAGCCTGCCGGGCGGAGTCGGAAAAGTCATGGCCGTCGGTGAATCGATTGAGCTTTAAACGCTGAAAGCATCTCCTGAAAATCAGGAGATGCTTTTTATTTTTCGTGCGGAATGACCGTTGTCATTTCTGCCATTTATAATTCGGAACTGACCGCAGTTTTCAGCTCTTGGCTGCGCTGATGGAAGCAGTTGTTAATTCGATCAATTAAGTCCTTTGTCGCGCTGTCAAAATGTTTTTCTTTTCTGTTTGTTAAAAGCCCTATAGGCGGTGATATGTCTAGATTGATAATGGGGATGACTTTTGTGCCTTTCAGCGGTTTAGAATGTGCCGTACTGGTGAAGATTGAAATACCAATGTTTTCTCGCACGTAATATTCATGTGCCATGCTGCTTGTGAGCTCCATTTTCTTGTAATGATTACTAAATGCCTTATGCAAGTGCTGTTCAATTTGAATACGAATGGGGCAATTGGCAGGCGTAAATATAAAACATTCGCCTTCTAAATCAGATAAATGAACAGCTTTTTTCTCAGCGAGCCGATGACGATCAGATACAATTAAATTTAAAGTGTCATAAAAAAACGGGTGGTAATAATTTTCAAGAATCAGTTCCGGTTCGCCGCAGACTGCAAAGTCAATAGTGCCGTCTAAGAGCTTTTGGCTGCAGGTATTGGCGTCATCTACGTTTACATTAACCGTTATCTTTGGATAATCATTTAAGAAATCCCTCAGAATATCAGGAAATATGAAGCTTGCAGTCGGCTCTGAAATGCCTACATTGATAATGCCGGCATCCCCTTCCTTTAAGTCGGAAAGAGTGTGCGTAAGCGCCTCGTATTGAGTTAAAAGATCCCCTGTTTTTTCGAAAAAGAGTCTTCCGGCTTTTGTCAGCTGCAGGTGTTTTCCCCGTTCAAACAATTGCACGCCTAAATCCTGCTCTAATTGCTTCATGCGCATCGATATTGTCGGCTGTGAATAGTTTAATATTTCCGCAGCCTTATAGAAGCTTCCGAATGTAACAATCGTATGAAACGTTTTAATTGAGCGAAACTCCAATGTGCTTCTCCCCCTGTCTTTTCATCATTACATTTTCTGAACTCAAGGATTATTTTTTTTGATTAGTCAAACATGAAAGTATGCTTTATAGTATAAACAATAAAAGCTTAGTAAACAAATAGGAATTGTATATTTTGTGGAGGAGAGTGCTCAAAATGAGTGAGGATATTTTTCGATTGGCAACTGTTGAAGATGCACCGGAGTTTTTAAAACTGGTTAACAGCGCCTTTCAGCCAATTCGGCAGCTGGATATTGATTGGCCTTCCACAAGAGCTGACATACATATGGTGTCAGAAAATATCAAAAATCATTCAGCAGTTGTGCTGGAGCGGGACGGGAAGCTCATCTCAACAATTACCATCCGGTTTCCATGGGAGAATGAAGCGCCCCCTTCAAAATATCCATTTGTATGGTGGTTTGCAACGCTGCCGGAATATAAAGGGAAAGGCGTCGGCAGTAAGCTGCTGACGTATGTTGAGGAAAAAGTGCTGCGGGATATGCTGAAGGCACCGGCGCTGACGCTTGGCACCTCGGCGCGCAAGCATCCGTGGCTCGTCGATATGTACAGAAGGAGAGGGTATGAAGTGTATTTTGAGCAGGAGAAAGATGGGGATATAGGTGTCATGATGCATAAGGTTCTGATTCCGGAACGATTTGAGCCGTCGCTTTTAGGCACCCCCAGCTGGGCATAATGAGAGGCAGCCTATGAATAAGCGAATGAGAATAGCTTTTCTGCTGTCGGTGTTTGGATTACTGGCTGGATGCGGACAGGAAACAAACGGGAAAACGGATAGTCAGGCTCAAACGATTATTGTCGGCACTGGGACAGATTTTCCGAATATTGCATTTTTAAATGAAAAAGGCGATTTGACCGGGTACGACATTGAAGTGATGAAAGCCATCGATAAACAATTGCCTCAATATACCTTCGAATTTAAGACGATGGATTTCTCAAATCTTCTGACGAGTCTTGGAAATAAAAAAATTGATGTGATCGCCCACAATATGGCCAAAAACAAAGAGCGCGAAAAACGTTTTTTGTATCATAAAGTGCCGTATAACTATTCGCCGATGTATATCACCGTGAGAGAGGATAATAACAAGATTCATACATTAAAAGATTTACACGGAAAAACAGTCATTGTCGGTGCCACATCAAATGGAGCGGATTATATCACGTCGTACAACAAAGCTCACGGCAATCCGATTCATCTGAAATACGCCGGGCAGGGAAGCAATGACACGGCCAATCAAATTGAAACCGGCCGTGCCGACGCAACCATATCCACACCGTTTGCGGTCGACTTTCAAAATAAAACGCACGCTTTCCGTCAAAAGACAGTCGGTGATGTGTTATTGGATACTGAGGTATATTTCATGTTCAATAAAGGCAGTCAAACCTTAGCTGATGATACGGATCAAGCCATTAAAAAGCTGGAGAAAAACGGAACGTTAAAAAGGCTGAGTCAAAAATGGCTCGGCGCAGATTACTCAAAATCAAGTTTTAAAAATAAATGAAGCTGAAAATGAGGCGATAAGATGAGGACAAAAGCAGCTGTCATGACAATATTGTTTGCCGTTACAACAGTCCTTTCGGCTTGCGGCGGCAGCCAAACAACGGGGGCTGGAGAAAAGAAGGTGCAGACGATTACGGTCGGAACCGGGACTCAATTTCCGAATATTTGCTTTATTAATGATGATGGCGATTTGACCGGTTATGATGTCGAGCTGGTTAAAGAGATTGATAAGCGTCTGCCGAATTATAAATTCACTTTCAAAACGATGGAATTTTCCAACCTGCTTGTCAGTCTCGGCCAGCATAAAGTCGATATCGTGGCACATCAAATGGAGAAAAGCGAAGAGCGTGAAAAAAAGTTTCTCTTTAACGAGGTCGCCTACAATCATTTCCCTTTAAAAATAACCGTCCTTCAAGATAACGATACCATTCACGGGATTGAAGATTTAAAAGGGAAACGGGTCATTACAAGCGCAACCTCAAACGGCGCGCTTGTGTTGAAAAAATGGAATGAGAAACATGGCGACCCATTCGAGATTGCCTATGCGGGCCAAGGTTCAAACGATGCCGCGAACCAGCTGCAGTCAGGCCGTGCCGACGCGACAATCTCAACGCCTTTTGCAGTGGATTTTCAAAACAAAACGAGCGCGATAAAAGAAAAAACGGTCGGTGATGCGCTCTCCAATGCCAAAGTGTATTTTATGTTTAACAAAAATGAACAAACATTACGTAAAAACATTGACAAAGCATTACAGGAAATCATTGATGACGGAACACTGAAAGAGCTCAGTTTAAAATGGCTGGGCGACGATTATTCCAAGGAACAGTATTGAGTATAAAGAGAGGGAGCCGTGATGGAAAAAGCGTTTGATATCAGCATGATTGCAGATTTTGTACCGACCTTAATCGGCTATCTGCCGGTTACATTATACATTTTAACGCTGTCATTGCTATTCGGGTTTGTATTGGGGCTCTTTTTAGCGCTGCCCCGCATCTATAACTTTCCTATTGTAAATCAATTTGCAAGAGTGTATATCTCGTTTTTCAGAGGTACACCCGTTATGGTGCAGCTTTTTATCGTGTTTTATGGCATACCGGCGCTGACGGGGGTGATAGGGATTGATACATCAAAAATGGATCCGTTTTATGCCGCTGTTGCAACATACGCGTTAAGCAATGCCGCAGCAGCAGCTGAAATCATTCGAGCAGGGGCGGGCAGTGTTGATAAAGGCCAAACGGAAGCGGCGTACAGTATTGGTCTCAGCGGAAGGCAGGCTTTCAGGCGCATCGTTCTGCCCCAGGCCTTTGTGCAGGCTTTTCCGAATATGGGAAACATGGTGATCAGCTCTTTAAAAGATACGTCTCTTGCTTTTTCAATAGGTGTGATGGATATGTCGGGAAGGGGCCAAACACTGATTACCTCAAGCAATCATTCTCTTGAAGTGTACATTGCGCTATCTGTTGTTTATTATGCCGTAGCAGTTTTATTCGAAAGGTTCTTTACATTGGCCGAAAAACGAATCAAGAAGGATCAAAAACGACTTGTTACCGTTTTTGACATGAACATACATTGAAATATGTACGGGGACTAGGAGGGGAGAAGATTGCAATTTGACTTTCCATTTATTGCTTCCGCCATGAAAGAAATGATAAAAACCATTCCGCTGACATTGATGATGGCTGTTTTGCCGATCATCCTCGGATTTCTTGCGGCACTTGGAAATATAATGGTCAGAATTTTTAGAATAAAGGGATTGGCGGCTTGTTCAAGGCTTTATGTGTCATTTTTTCGGAGTACACCTGCCATTCTCCATATTATGCTGATTTATTTAGGCGTGCCGGCGATTGTGGATCGTGTCAGCAGCTTTTTTCATCTCGGCTGGTCCGCCAATGAGATTCCGGTCGCCGTGTTTGTGGTCATGGCTTTGTCTTTAACTGCTGGTGCTTATTTAACAGAAATTATCCGGTCGGGCATCTTGGCAATGGATACCGGACAGGTCGAAGCGGCCTATTCAATCGGCCTGACGCACGGTCAAACCTTTCGTCGAGTGATATTGCCGCAGGCGCTGATGGTTTCAATCCCTAACTTCACAAATTTAGGCATCGGGTTTTTGCATACGACCTCTATTGCAGCTATAGTGGCTGTTCCTGAAATAACAGGGACAGCGACTATCGTTGCTTCTGATAATTATGCATTTTTGGAAGCCTTTATCGGAGCGGCGATTATCTATTGGGTGCTGACTCTTATGATGGAAACCGTAAATGGAATATTTGAGAGGAAGGCATCCAGATTTCAAGGAGGCACTTTATGATTGAGATTAAAAATATTCATAAGCGTTTTGGCATGCACCAGGTATTAAGAGGAATAAATCTGACTGTGCACAAAGGAGAAGTTGTGACAATTATCGGTCCAAGCGGGTCAGGGAAAACCACCTTTTTACGCTGCCTTAATTTATTAGAAAGGCCGGACGAAGGGATCATCTCTTTACATGACAAAGTGATTAATTGCAGTTTTCCGACAAAAAAAGACACTCGCTGGCTCAGAAAACAGACAGCAATGGTATTTCAGCAATATCATTTGTTTACTCACAAAACGGTGATTGAAAATATCATGGAGGGTTTGACGGTAGCCCGGAAAATGAGAAAACAAGACGCGTATGCCATAGCAGAGAACGAGCTGATAAAGGTTGGGCTTCAAGACAAATTGAACGCTTATCCGAGTCAATTATCGGGAGGGCAAAAACAAAGAGTTGGAATAGCGAGGGCGCTTGCCATTAATCCTGATGTGCTGCTGTTCGATGAGCCGACAGCTGCGCTTGACCCAGAGCTGGTCGGCGAAGTTCTTGAGGTCATGCTCGATATTGTGAGGACCGGAGCCACTATGATCATTGTTACACATGAAATGGAGTTTGCGAAAAGAGTTTCAGATCAAGTTGTTTTTATGGATGAGGGCGTCATTGTTGAACAAGGAACTCCGGATGAAGTCTTCCGCCATACGAAAAAAGAAAGAACAAAGCGGTTTCTCCGCCGTGTTTCGCCGGAGTATTTATATGAAATAAAAGAACACATAAAGGAGCCGGTGATATGATCCGCTTAAGTATATTAGACCAAAGTCTGGCAGGTGAAGGAGAAACCGCAGCCGATACATTACAGCATACGGTGAAGTTGGCGCAGATGGCTGAAGAGTATGGATATTACCGTTTTTGGGTCGCTGAACATCACAACAATAGTGATATTGTCGGCTCCGCTCCTGAAGTTCTTTTAGGGTATCTTGCCGCAAGCACAAAGACCATACGTTTAGCATCCGGCGGCGTGATGCTGCAGCATTATAGCCCTCTACAAAGTGGCGGAGCAGTTTCATCTATTGTCTGCATTAGCTCCCGGACGCATTGACCTTGGAGTAGGCAAAGCGCCCGGCGGTTTTCAGCTGTCGACAGACGCTCTGCAATATGAATATGTAAAACCGGCGCGCAAGTTTGAAGAAAAGCTGGAGGATCTCACTCATTTCATTCGGGATGATTTTCCAGATGCCCACTGTTTTGCGCAACTGCGGCCGGCACCGCAGGCTGAACACAGGCCGGGACTTTTTCTGCTGGGGGGAAGCACAGAGAGCGCAATTTTAGCTGCAAAACTGGGAATATCTTTTGTCTTTGCTTACTTTATTAACGGTGAAGAGAAAGTGCTAAAAGAAGCCCGCCGAGCCTTTGACACGCATCTGCCAGCAGGCTCTGAAGCGGAATTTCACCTTGCTCCCGCTGTTTTTGCGGCGCGTACAAAGGAAGAGGCACAAAAACATATTGAGTCGCGTGAATCGATAAAAGTGATTTTGCAAGATGGGAGGAGAGTGAATGTCGGTACCCGCGAACAAGCCGAAGCCTATCTTGAGAACGTCAGCCAGCCCTATGACATCATCGTCCAAAAAACCGGGGTGATTGCCGGAACGAAGGAAGAAGCGGCGGACGAATTAAAACGTTTATCAGACACATACAGAATTAACGATTTTGTCATTTTTTCACCGATCAAAAATGCAGACGAAAAACGGCTGTCTTATCAGCTGCTGAGTGATGCAGTTCTAGCCGCAAAACAATAAGGGGGATAAAACATGAGCGATTTTGTCAACGTTGTGGTTTGGAGTAAGAAAGGCTGTGCATATTGCGAAGAAGTCAAAAATTATTTACATGAAAAAGCAATAGCATTTCAAAATATCGATGTTTCGGAGAAGGAAGAGCTGAGAGACATTTTACAGGTGAAATACGGAGTACGCCACGTTCCTGTGGTAGAAGTTGGCGGCGGTAATCGTTATGAAGGGATTACTGAAATTGGTATTAAAAATCTTGAGCTTGCACTTGCCAATTACGCTCAGATAAAGGAGGAAAAAAGGTGACGCGAAGAAATGATATACAGTTTGGAGCCATTATTCATGGGGTTGGGGGAACAACTGACGGCTGGCGTCACCCTGAAGTCGATCCTTCCGCAAGTACAAACGTGGAATTTTACAAGCAAAAGGCTCAAACAGCTGAAAAAGGCTTGTTCAGTTTCATTTTCATTGCAGACGGCTTATTTATTTCTGAAAAATCAATTCCCCATTTTTTAAATCGATTTGAACCCATCACCATATTATCGGCGCTTGCGTCCGTCACAAAAAACATTGGTTTAGTAGGTACGTTCTCTACTTCTTTTACTGAGCCATTTACGATTTCAAGGCAGTTAATGTCGCTGGACCACATCAGCGGGGGGAGGGCTGGCTGGAATCTGGTTACTTCTCCGCAGGAAGGAGCTGCACGCAATCATAGCAGAACCAGACTGCCAGAACACACCGAGCGTTACGTTATTGCACAAGAGCATTTGGATGTTGTGCGTGGTTTGTGGAATTCCTGGGAGAAGGACGCATTTATACACAATAAAGAAACAGGGCAGTTTTTTGATCCGGCAAAGCTTCATCGTCTGAATCACAAAGGAGAATATTTTCAAGTAGAGGGGCCTTTAAATATCGGGCGCTCAAATCAGGGAGAGCCTGTCGTGTTTCAAGCGGGTTCTTCAGAAACAGGCCGTCAATTTGCGGCCAAAAATGCAGATGCGATTTTTACCCATTCCAATTCATTAGGCGAGACAATCGCATTTTATGCGGATATTAAAAAGCGGGCTGCCGCTCAAGGGCGCGACCCTTCCAGCGTGCTAATTTTTCCGGGAATCAGCCCGATTGTGGCAGATACGGAAGAAGAAGCAGAGAAGAAATACCGGGAATTTGCAGAATTGATTCCGATTGAGAATGCAGTTACTTATTTGGGGAGATTTTTTGATGATTACGATCTGAGTGTGTTCCCGCTTGATGAACCGTTTCCCGATATTGGCGAAGTTGGAAAGAATGCTTTTCAAAGCACAACAGATCGAATTAAGAGAGAAGCGAAAGCCAGAAACATGACACTACGGGAAGTGGCGCGGGAAATGGCTTTTCCAAGGACTCCATTCATCGGTACACCAGAGCAGGTCGCCTCCTTGCTTGAGACTTGGTTCAAAGCCGAAGCTGCTGACGGTTTTATCATCGGGTCGGATATCCCGGGAACACTTGATGCCTTTGTAGAAAAAGTGATTCCGATTCTTCAAGAAAGAGGGCTGTACCGCAGAGACTATAACGGCGGGACATTGCGGGGAAATCTTGGGCTTGATACTTCGGTTCATCATCCTTTTGTACATTCATCAAATCATTAATAGGAGAAGCGGGAGGAGGATGACTTTTTTGGCAATCATTGCAGGTACGGTTGTGAAAGGAAAACAGTTGGGCAGAAAATTAGGATTTCCCACAGCAAATATAGAAACCGAAATAAACGGGCTTCCTAACGGCGTTTACGGGGTTCTGGCGGCGATCAACCAGCAATTTTATTTAGGGGTTATGAATATCGGAGTGAAACCAACGATTGGTCCTAATCTGAAAAAAACCATTGAGATTTTTTTGATTCACTTTGATAGGGAGATCTACGGAGAACATACGGAATGCAGCATTCTCTTTAAAATAAGAGATGAAAGAAGGTTTTATTCTTTGGAGTCACTAAAAGAGCAAATCAAAAAGGATATTTCATACGCTTCCAAACGCTTTGAACGTATGGGAATTGCATCTCAAAATAAAGAAAGCCTGCTCTCACACCCTGAGTTAAATCTTCCGGACCTCAGCTTTTACAAGAAGTGTAACAGTTTATACGGGATCAACCGCGGTGTATACAATGTGATTGACAATTGGTTTTTTGAGTATGGTATTACACAAGTTGCATATCGGCGTATATATATTTTATCTTTTTTAAGCTTTTTGCAGGCAGAGAATGAGAACCCTCCCAGTAAGTGTGTAAAATTTGGGCCGGGCGGTCTTGCATTTAAATTGAGCCGTTTTATTACTGCTTATATTGAAGAGACTGGAGATCTTGTGATGTTAAAGGCAGATAGGTAAAGAGCTGAAAGGAGGAGAAAACATGCCTTTAGATTATTGGAGCAATATAGAAGGGGCATACCCATATCAGACAGCAAAAACAATTGAAGATGATAGCGAGCATAATCCATTGAATCTCTTATCGCTTGAAAAAGAGCTCATCGCAATACGCCGGCATCTGCACCAATACCCCGAGCTGTCAAAAGAAGAATTTGAAACAACCGATTTTATTGCAAAATGCCTTGGAGAAAAGGGCATACCAATTCGTCCTACATCATTAAAAACAGGTGTATTCGCAGATATAGCAGGGGAGTCAGAAGGTCCGGCCATTGCTTTGAGGGCTGATATTGACGCGCTGCCAATCGAAGAAAAAACAGGGTTGCCCTATGCATCTAAAAAGAAAGGAATCATGCACGCGTGCGGCCATGATTTTCACACGGCAGCGCTTCTTGGTGCGGCCTTTTTGCTAAAGGAAAATCAAGATAGCCTGAAAGGAAAGGTTCGTTTGTTATTCCAGCCGGCTGAGGAATCAGGCGCAGGCGCTGCAAAAGTGATAGCGGATGGCCAATTGGATGGCATTGAAGCAGTTATCGGTCTTCACAACAAACCCGATATACCGGTTGGCGCTGTAGGGTTAAAAACAGGCCCTCTTATGGCTGCTGTTGACCGATTTAAAGTAGCGATACAAGGAAAAGGCGCTCATGCAGCATTGCCGCATAATGGTTTTGATCCTATTGTCGGCGCCTCTCAGCTTATCGTCGCCCTGCAAACGATTGTAAGCAGAAATGTAAATCCGCTAAAAAGCGCGATTGTAACTGTAGCGAAAATCGAAGGCGGCAGCACATGGAACGTCATCCCCGATACAGCGGTGATCGAAGGCACTGTTCGAACATTTGATTCAGAGGTTCGGGAACAAGTGAAGCAGCGTTTTCTGTCTGTTGCAGAGCAGATTTCTTCTGCTTTTTCTTTGAAGGCGAATGTGAAGTGGATTTCCGGACCGCCGCCGCTTTGTAATGATACAGCAATAACTGAAATCGTAAAAGCTGCTGCTCATAAAGCACAGCTTCAGGTCATTTCACCCGACCCATCCACTGCCGGGGAGGATTTTGCTTACTATTTGGAGCATATTCCCGGATCCTTTGCTTTTTTTGGAACCGGCGGTGATCATGATTGGCATCACCCGGCATTTACAATTGATGAAACTGCCATTATAAAAGCCTCTTATTTTTTATATGAAAGCGCTAGAAGATTATTAGGATAATGAACGCAGGAATGAAGAGTCAGAGATGGTTTGCTTTGAGAAAATATTTGATTGATACAGACGAGGTGTGCTGATGAAGAAATTAATTGTTTTTGCATTTATAGGCTTGTTATCGCAGTTAATAGACGGTTCGTTAGGTATGGCTTATGGTGTTACCTCAACTTCGCTGTTATTAGCTTTCAGCATAACGCCTGCTGTTGCTTCGGCTTCTGTCCATTTAGCGGAAGTCGTCACGACTGCCGCATCAGGAGTGTCACATATTAAATTTGGAAATGTTGACAAACAAACTGTTTATCAGCTTGTCATTCCCGGTTCAATAGGGGCTTTTTTAGGCGCTGCATTTCTCAGCCATTTACCCGGAGATGTGGCGAAACCCTATATTTCTTTGTTTCTGCTCCTGCTGGGCGGATATGTATTGATAAGATTTTTATTTCAATACAAGCCTGCACTTGAGAAAAAACATGTGCCGTTAAGCAGAAAACAATCCATTCCCTTAGGAGTGATCGCCGGTTTTGCAGATGCCACAGGAGGAGGTGGCTGGGGCCCCGTCACCACTCCGATTTTATTATCCCGAAAAGGCCTGAGTCCGAGGAAAGTAGTAGGAACTGTAGATACTAGTGAGTTTGCCATCGCAGTATCTGCAACTGTCGGTTTTCTTGTTTCATTGGGATGGGAGGATGTCAATTGGTTATGGGTGTGTTCGTTAATGGCTGGCGGAATTATCGCGGCCCCTATCGCAGCATGGCTCGTACAGAAATTTCACCCGCAATTGATGGGTGTGCTTGTAGGAGGATTTATTATATTAGTAAATGCGAGAACATTGATAAATGAATGGATTGAAAACACAGCTGTTTATCCATTTATCTATACGGCGATAGGAGCAATATGGCTGTTTGCTGTTTTATTTGTTTTATCTAAAATAGGGAATAAAAAGATTGTAAAAGCAGCAGTTGACATCAATATAAAAGAAAAATAAAGACATTGTTTTTATAGATGTGAAAGGAATCACGAAGGCCAGGCGCTTGCGGGAAGTCTGAATGATGGATTCGTTCTTCAGCACCCAACAGAACACTGCGCTGTAAGAAGCCGGGCAGGCTTCCTTTTTATTTTCCTGCCTCATTGCGAATCAATCATCCGAGCCCTTATAATAAAAGCAGAAGACTGTCCCTTAGAGGTGAAAGGTTTGGCAACTAAGCATGAACAAATTTTAACATATATTGATTCGCTGCCTGTCGGTGAAAAAATTTCTGTGCGGAGAATCGCAAAGGAAATGAAAGTAAGTGAAGGCACGGCGTACAGAGCGATCAAGGAAGCAGAGAATAAAGGCTTTGTCAGTACGATTGAACGTGTCGGAACAATCAGAATTGAACAAAAGAAAAAAGAAAATATCGAAAAGCTTACATATGCAGAGGTTGTAAACGTCATAGACGGACAAGTGCTCGGAGGCCGGGCCGGACTCCATAAGACATTAAATAAATTTGTCATAGGCGCAATGGAGCTGGATGCGATGATGCGGTACACGGCAGCCGGAAATCTTTTGATTGTCGGAAATCGAATCAATGCACACAGACAGGCGCTTGAGGCAGGCGCCGCTGTACTTGTAACGGGCGGATTTAACACAGATGACAGCATCGTGCAGCTGGCAGACGAGCTTGAGCTGCCGATTTTATCCACGAGCTATGACACCTTTACAGTCGCCGCTATGATTAACCGGGCGATTTATGACCAGCTGATCAAAAAAGAAATCGTTCTGGTGGAGGACATTTTAACGCCCGCTGACCGTACGATATATCTTTCACCTAAGGATAAACTTGAAAAATGGTATGAGAAAAATTTTGAAACGGGCCATGGGCGTTTCCCGGTTGTCGACGAACAAATGAAAATCCACGGGATCTTGACTTCGAAAGATATCGCAGGTCACGACCGGAATGCACCCATTGAAAAAGTCATGACAAAAAATCCGGTTACGGTTATTGGAAAAACGTCTGTCGCCTCAGCGGCGCAAATGATGGTATGGGAAGGGATCGAAGTGCTTCCCGTCACTGACGGACACCAAAAACTGATTGGCATGATCAGCCGCCAAGACGTGCTGAAAGCTCTTCAAATGATTCAAAAGCAGCCTCAAATCGGGGAAAAGCTTGATGATATCGTCTCAAGAGGATTTAAAGATGAGGATGAGGATAAACAGGATCAGACGGTTTATCAGTATGAAGTAACGCCGCAAATGACAAATCAGCTGGGGACGATTTCTTATGGCGTGTTTACGACCATTTTGACGCAAGCAGCCAATCGGTTTTTGCGCTCGAAAAAACGCGGCGAACTAGTGATAGAAAGCATCACCATTTTCTTTTTGAAGCCTGTGCAGATGGAGTCGGTCATCGAAGTCAAGCCGCGCATTTTAGAGGCTGGAAGAAAGTTCGGAAAAATGGAAGTTGAAGTGCACAGCCAAGGCCATATCGTGTCTAAAGCAATGCTGATGGTTCAGCTGATGGAAAGAAGCTAAGGGACGTCTCAGGCGCCCCTTACGCGTGATCTCTTTCAGCTTCTTTGGCGTGAAGGGGATTGTAATGGCTGTAGGCTTTATAACCTGCCCATGCGCTTCCGGCTCCGATGACGATAAAGATGCCGCCGATTACTAACGTTAATACTGAATGGAATAATATCATTTGATTGAGTCCGTAAAACAGCACCATCGATCCTAATGCCATGCTAGATTTTGCTGAAAAGATTTCTTTTTCCAAAGATTGCTTTGCCCGTACGCCTTTTACTTTATAGTACACATAAAAGCAGGCTGAAAGCCCAATCAAAAAAACAAGAACCAGCATAAATGAAATCCTCCATCGTAAAAGTTTACAAACCCATTCTATACAAAAACGGGCTTGGTTTTGACGTTATTTTTCTTTTCCGTCGGCAGAGAATGTGATTTAATGAAAAAAAACAATAAAGGAGTATCAAATGAAAACTGAATTGATCAGAACCATATCATTATATGACACGATTATCTTACATAGACATGTGCGCCCTGACCCGGATGCCTACGGATCTCAGTGCGGACTTACGGAAATCCTGCGTGAAACGTATCCTGAAAAAAATATTTTTGCGGTCGGCACGCCAGAACCGTCCCTCTCTTTCTTATATACCCTCGATGAGGTGGACGATGAAACATATAAAGGCGCCCTTGTGATCGTCTGCGATACGGCAAATCAGGAAAGAATCGACGATCAGCGTTATTTATCAGGCGCCAAACTAATGAAAATCGACCACCATCCGAACGAAGATCCTTACGGCGATCTTCTGTGGGTCGATACGAATGCAAGCTCAGTAAGTGAAATGATTTACGAGCTGTATTTAGAAGGAAAAGAGCACGGCTGGAAGCTGAATACAAAAGCCGCAAAGCTGATCTATGCCGGCATTGTCAGTGATACCGGACGCTTCTTATTTCCCAATACAACGGAAAAAACATTAAAATATGCAGGCGAGCTTATTAAGTATCCGTTCTCTTCTTCAGAGCTGTTTAATCAATTGTATGAAACAAAACTGAATGTGGTGAAGCTTAACGGCTATATCTTTCAAAATGTGTCTTTGTCTGAAAATGGCGCTGCTTCTGTTTTCATCAAAAAGGATACTCTTGAAAGGTTCGGCACAACGGCTTCTGAAGCGTCGCAGCTTGTCGGGACGCTTGGAAATATCTCAGGTATTCGCGCATGGGTGTTTTTCATAGAAGAAGACGATCAAATCAGAGTCAGATTCCGTTCAAAGGGGCCTGTTATTAACGGACTCGCCCGGAAATATAACGGCGGAGGGCATCCTCTGGCTTCAGGCGCCTCCATTTACAGCTGGGATAAAGCGGAACAGATTTTAGCTGATCTGGAGACGTTATGTAAAGAACACAAGTAGAGGGGAGACCCTCTCTCTTAGTGTTCATCTGTGACGGGGATGAACCAGCAGCCGAACTCAGTAAGGTCCTCGTAGACTTGGAGATTGTGAGATTGAAGTTCTTTTTTGATGAGGGAAGCGAGTGAGTTTGTTTCGGCATATGCAGAAAAACCTTGTCTGAGTCGGGCTGCTTGATCTTTTGCTAACTGACGGTCACTGTAAACCTCCATTTCCCTTCCTCCTCCTTTCGCTATTAAGCCTCATTTATAGTTTATAAAAAAGAATGGGAAAAAGCGACAGGAGTTTGAAAAATTTAAAAAAATTCCATATTTACGTCGCGAATGATATTTCGATTTCTACCGAAAGCCTTGTGTAAATAATTAATTCCTTGACGGCTGCCTCATATTTTTTTTCATTGATCGTATAGACTTTATTTTCAATTGTCCGTTTTAAAAGCTCCTTCGTTTTATAGACGCTTTCTATATCCTTTGTAATGACCTCTGAAATATCATCCTTTACATGCTCCTCGAATTTTGTTTTATCAGGCTGCGAGATTTTATATTTTTCTCCATTCAGCAATTTGACATCGACGCTTTGAATAAGCAGTTTTCTTTTATTGTCTTCATTTAGTTTGTGGAGGTCTTCCTGATAGATGGAAATTTGGTCGTTCAAGTCTTTGACGTGCTCTTTTTGTTTTTCGATGAGGGAAACCTGCTCCTCCTGGAATGTTCCGTATGTAAACAGGAAAAAAAACCAGCTGATCACGGCTCCGCACATCATACCTGCAAAAAAACGCTGCCATCCCGGTTTCTTGTAATGCTGCGGCACTCTCATGAAGAAATATGCTCCTGCGTCAGCCATGAAATAATAAGCCAGCCGCTTTGCGCACCGCCCATGGCCGAGATAATGAGAAGAATCTGCTTGAATAAATCTCTCGTATTGCCTTCAAGGATACCCCGTTCAAAGCTGTATACCGCATCGAATGTACCGCCGATAGCGGCGACCAGCGCCCATATTTTTAATCTGTTCGCAAGCTTTGTAATAACCGTAAGCGGGGCTTCGCCTGCCAAATATGCTCCAAGGCCTCCGATGAGTGCGCCTCCGATCAGCACCCCTAATGCTATAAAATAACTGTTGATAAAATTTACCATAAAACCAGCTTCCTGATCCATCTTGATCACCTCACCTTTTATATCATATTGAGCATTCGGGACAAGTATGATGACGACTCGAAAAAGAACGTTTGTTTCTTTTGAAAACCCGACTTATAATGAAGAAAGAAATGGATCGTAATGGAGAAAGAGGTGATAGCATGTCTTTTGTTCACCTGCAAGTGCATAGCGGGTACAGCCTGCTAAACAGCGCCGCGGCTGTGGAAGAGCTCGTCAGTGAAGCTGACAGGCTCGGATATGCGTCTTTGGCGCTGACAGATGATCATGTCATGTACGGAGCTATACAATTTTATAAAGCATGCAAGGCGAGGGGGATCAACCCGATTATCGGCTTGACGGCTTCTGTTTTCACAGATGATGACGAGCTCGAAGCCTACCCTCTCGTCCTGCTGGCAAAATCAAATACAGGCTATCAAAACCTGCTGAAAATCAGCAGCGTCCTGCAATCGAAATCAAAAAACGGCCTGAAGCCAAAATGGCTTAACAGCTATCGCGAAGCCATTATTGCGATCACCCCCGGCGAGAAGGGCTATATTGAAATGCTGCTTGAAGGAGGGCTGTTTGACCAGGCCGCTCAAGCCGCACTTCATTTTCAGTCTATATTCGGAAAAGGCGCTTTTTATTTATCCTTTCAGCCGTTTAAAGAAAATAAATTCTTATCTGAGCAAATCCTCCGGCTGTCTGAAGAAACGGGAATTCCGGTCACGGCGACAGGCGATGTTCATTATATAAGGAAAGAAGATCAGGCTGCCTATCGCTGTTTGAAAGCGATAAAGTCAGGTGAAAAACTCACTGAGGCATCAAACGAAGAGATGCCGGATCTCGACTTGAAATCCATTGATGAAATGCGTGTTATATACCAAGAGCATCCTGAGGCATTGCAAGCATCTGTTGAGATTGCAGAACAATGCCGGGTTGACGTCAGCCTCGGTCAGACCCGCCTGCCGTCATTTCCGACTCCAGACGGTACATCCGCGGATGATTATTTGACGGATGTTTGTATGACAGGGCTTCGCAGCCGCTTCGATACACCAGATGAACAGTATATTCGACGTCTTCAATATGAACTTGATGTCATCAAGCGGATGAAGTTCAGCGATTATTTTCTGATCGTATGGGATTTTATGAAGCACGCCCATGAAAAAGGGATTGTGACAGGACCGGGAAGGGGTTCTGCGGCGGGATCGCTCGTGGCTTATGTCCTCTATATCACGGACGTTGATCCGATCAAGCATCACCTGCTGTTTGAAAGGTTTTTAAACCCGGAACGAATCAGTATGCCGGATATTGATATCGACTTTCCGGATACGAGAAGGGACGAGGTCATTCAATACGTTCAGCAGAAATACGGCGCAATGCACGTCGCCCAGATTATTACCTTCGGGACGCTGGCGGCAAAAGCGGCGCTTCGGGACGTCGGAAGGGTATTCGGTGTAAGCCCGAAGGAAGCGGATCAGCTTGCGAAGCTCATTCCTTCAAGGCCGGGCATGACCTTGGATGATGCGAGAAAGCAATCGCCGGAGCTGAATAAGCGACTCAGTGAGTCAAGTCTGCTTCAGCAAGTGTTTACGATTGCCAGAAAAATAGAAGGTCTTCCGAGACATACGTCAACCCACGCGGCCGGCGTTGTCTTAAGTGAGGAACCGTTAACTGATGTTGTCCCGCTTCAGGAAGGACATGAAGGGATCTATTTAACGCAATACGCGATGGATCACCTCGAAGATCTGGGCCTTTTGAAAATGGATTTCTTGGGCTTGCGCAACCTGACACTCATCGAGTCCATCACTTCAATGATTGAAAAAGAAAAAAATATTAAAATAGATCTTTCGAGTATTTCTTATCAAGACGAAAAAACATTCTCCCTGCTGTCAAAAGGGGATACGACAGGGATTTTCCAGCTTGAATCCTCAGGAATGAGAAGCGTTTTGAAAAGGCTTAAGCCTTCAGGATTAGAAGATATTGTCGCGGTAAACGCACTGTACCGGCCCGGCCCGATGGAAAATATTCCGTTATTTATCGACCGTAAACACGGGCGCGTGCCGGTTCATTATCCTCATGAAGATTTAAGAGGGATATTGGAAGATACGTATGGCGTCATCGTTTATCAGGAGCAAATTATGGTGATTGCTTCGCGTATGGCAGGATTTTCTTTAGGCGAGGCGGACCTGCTCAGACGTGCAGTCAGCAAAAAAAAGAAAGACATTCTTGACCGAGAGCGAAGCCATTTTGTTGAAGGGTGCTTAAAAAAGGAGTATTCTGTAGACACTGCAAATGAAGTCTACGATTTAATCGTCAAATTCGCAAACTATGGCTTCAACAGAAGCCATGCGGTGGCATACAGCATGATCGGCTGCCAGCTTGCGTATTTGAAGGCTCATTATCCTTTATATTTTATGTGCGGATTGCTTACAAGCGTCATTGGCAATGAGGATAAAATAGCTCAATATCTTTACGAAGCGAAGGGGAGCGGGATTCGTATCCTTCCTCCGTCAGTGAACAAAAGCAGCTATCCGTTTACAGTTGAAGACGGAGCTGTCAGGTACAGCCTCCGTGCGATAAAAAGTGTAGGCGTCTCAGCAGTCAAAGATATATATAAAGCAAGAAAAGAGAAACCATTTGAAGATCTTTTCGATTTCTGCTTTCGCGTGCCGTCAAAAAGCGTAAATCGCAAAACGCTTGAAGCACTCATATTTTCTGGCGCAATGGACGAATTCGATCAAAACCGGGCTACGCTGCTCGCATCGATTGACGTTGCGTTAGAGCATGCCGAGCTATTCGCCGCGGACGATGACCAAATGGGATTGTTTTTAGAAGAATCGTTTTCCATTAAACCGAAGTACGTGGAAACCGAGGAGCTTCCGCTTGTGGATATTCTTGCATTTGAAAAAGAAACGCTCGGTATTTATTTTTCAAATCATCCGCTCTCTGCCTTTCGAAACCAGCTGACAGCGCGAGGAGCGGTACCCATTCAGCAAGCTCAGCAGGCTGTTAAAAAGCAGGTTTCACTCGGTGTCCTGCTGTCGAAAATCAAAACGATTCGGACAAAAACAGGTCAAAACATGGCGTTTTTAACGTTAAGTGATGAGACCGGCGAAATGGAAGCCGTTGTGTTCCCTGAACAATTCAGACAGCTTTCCCCGGTTTTAAGAGAGGGCGCTCTATTGTTCTCAGCAGGGAAATGTGAAATCAGGCAGGAAAAAGTCCAGTTTATTATGTCCAGAGCGGAATTGCTGGAAAATATGAATGCTGAAAAAGCGCCATCGGTTTATATGAAGATAGAAAGCAGTCAGCACAGTCAGGAGATCCTGACAAAGATCAAGCGCATTTTGCTGGAGCATAAGGGGGAAACCGGCGTTTATCTCTATTATGAAAGGCAAAAACAGACGATAAAGCTTCCTGAGGCGTTCCATATCGATGCGGATCACCAGGTGTTATACCGCTTAAAAGAGCTGTTAGGTCAAAAAAACGTCGTTTTAAAACAGTGGTAACCATTCGCTTTTTGTTATACAATTGGAGCAATTATGTTACTCTGTTTAAATATTCTGATAGATCAACTCCGCAGAATGCAGCAATCAATGCAGCAGCATACGAATCAAAAAATTCCATTAAGGAGTGTTTAGGAGAATGTCATTAAGAGAAGAAGCATTACATCTGCATAAAGTGAACCAGGGGAAGCTCGAATCCAAATCTAAAGTAGAGGTTAAAAATGCGAAAGATTTAAGCCTTGCTTATTCCCCGGGTGTAGCAGAACCATGTAAGGATATTCATGAAGACATTAATAAAGTATATGATTATACAATGAAGGGGAACATGGTAGCAGTTGTGACAGACGGTACAGCTGTGCTCGGCCTTGGAAATATCGGCCCTGAAGCCGCACTTCCTGTTATGGAAGGTAAAGCCGTTCTTTTCAAAAGCTTTGCCGGCGTAGACGCGTTCCCAATTGCTTTGGGCACAAATGATGTTGATAAAATCATTGAAACCGTTAAATTGCTTGAACCGACATTTGGCGGTGTCAACCTTGAAGATATCGCGGCGCCAAACTGCTTCATCATTGAAGAGCGTCTGAAAAAAGAAACGAACATCCCGGTTTTCCATGACGATCAGCACGGCACAGCGATTGTCACAGTAGCTGGTCTTGTAAACGCGCTGAAATTGTCTGGAAAATCCATGTCTTCCATTAAAGTTGTGGCTAACGGCGCCGGTGCTGCAGGTATTGCGATCATTAAGCTTCTTTACCATTTCGGCGTGCGCGACATCGTGATGTGCGATTCAAAAGGAGCCATTTATGAAGGGCGTCCGAACGGTATGAACGATGTTAAAAACGAAGTGGCGAAATTCACAAACCAAGACCGTAAAGACGGCTCTTTGGAAGATGTGATCGCTGGTGCTGACGTATTTATCGGTGTGTCTGTCGAAGGTGCGCTAACAAAAGAAATGGTACAAAGTATGGCGAAAGATCCGATCATTTTCGCAATGGCAAACCCGAATCCGGAAATTATGCCGGAAGATGCGCGTGAAGCTGGAGCAAGCGTTATCGGAACAGGCCGTTCAGATTTCCCGAACCAAGTAAACAATGTGCTTGCCTTCCCGGGAATTTTCCGTGGAGCGCTTGACGTGCGCGCTACTCACATTAACGAAGAAATGAAGATTGCAGCGGTTGAAGCCATTGCTTCACTAGTATCAGACGATGAGCTTAGCCCAGAGTACGTCATCCCTGCACCGTTTGATAAACGTGTTGCGCCTGCTGTGGCTAAGGCTGTGGCGAAAGCGGCGATGGAAACAGGTGTGGCAAGAATTACTGTAGATCCTGAAGAAGTTGCAGAAAAAACCAGAAAACTTACGATTATTGGCGAATAATTTTAATTCATTCCAAAAATGGCAGCGCGTTGGCGGAGACCGGCGCGCTGTTCTCAAGTTAAACTTGCGGCTGAAATTTTTTTGGGGTCAGGACTTAAAAAAATTTCAGCCGAGTTTAACATGATTTTTGAATACGTTACCAACCTTACTGGTTCAACGATTTATTAGGTTTATCATGAGTCTGTCCGCACGCGTCTGCGGATAAAAAGTTGTCGAATTGAGGATGACAGCGTTTGACAAAAAAAGTACAATAGTTTCGGTAAAGTTATTAGCAAGTCTATCTGTCTGGATGGCATGCGGTGAAGAGAACCCTTCACAAAAGGGAGGTAATCATTTGTTAAAGGATATATTCACTAAAAAGAAAAAGTATGCTTCCGTACCGTCAGATCAAGCGAAGCACGATGTTCCGGAAGGCATTATGACAAAATGTCCTAAGTGTAAAAAAATCATGCTCACTAAAGAGTTGGATAAAAATATGCGGGTATGCATGAACTGCGATTATCATTTCCCAATGAATGCAAAACAGCGTATCGAAAGCTTGATGGATGAACAGTCCTTTGAGGAATTCAATCAGGGGATGTTATCGGAAAACCCGCTCGGTTTCCCGGGATATCTGGAAAAGCTTGAAAAAGATCGCGAGAAAACATCCTTAAACGAGGCTGTTGTCACAGGCAAGGGTACCATCGGGGGATTTCCTGCTGTTGTCGCGGTAATGGATTCTTCATTCCGTATGGGCAGCATGGGCTCTGTCGTCGGCGAGAAAATCACGCTTGCGATTGAAAAAGCAAAAGCGGATAAAGTTCCGTTTATTATTTTTACTGCTTCCGGCGGTGCAAGGATGCAGGAAGGCATATTAAGCCTTATGCAAATGGCAAAGACAAGCTCTGCCTTAAAATTATTCAGTGAGGAACAGGGTCTCATTATCTCAGTCATGACGCATCCGACTACCGGCGGGGTATCGGCAAGCTTTGCTTCTCTTGGCGATTATAATTTTGCGGAGCCTGGCGCGCTGATCGGTTTTGCCGGAAGAAGGATTATCGAACAGACAATAGGCGAAAAACTGCCGGAGGATTTCCAAACGGCGGAATTCTTATTAAAACATGGACAGCTTGATGCGGTTATTCACCGCGACGACATGAAAAAAACGTTAGAGAATCTGCTGGATATGCATCAAACAGGAGGTGACATTGAGTGGCTGCAAGATTAGAATTTGAAAAACCGGTGATTGAACTGCAAACCAAAATCGCCGAATTGAAAAAATTCACCCAGGATTCGGAAATGGATCTGAGTGCAGAAATCGAACGGCTTGAAGACCGTCTAGCTAAGCTTCAGGATGATATTTATAAAAATCTGAAGCCTTGGGACCGGGTTCAAATCGCACGTCTGCCGGACCGTCCGACAACACTTGATTATATTCATTACCTGTTTACAGACTTTTTTGAATGTCACGGAGACAGAGCGTACGGAGACGATGAAGCCATTGTCGGCGGTATTGCCAAGTTCCACGGCCTGCCTGTGACAGTTATCGGACATCAGCGCGGAAAAGACACGAAGGAAAACCTGGTCCGCAACTTTGGAATGCCTCATCCTGAGGGCTATCGTAAAGCGCTTCGTCTGATGAAACAGGCTGATAAATTTAACAGACCGATTATCTGTTTTATTGACACGAAGGGGGCATACCCTGGACGAGCAGCTGAAGAAAGAGGACAAAGCGAAGCAATCGCCAAAAACCTGTTTGAAATGGCCGGCCTTAGAGTGCCTGTTGTTTGTATCGTCATCGGCGAAGGCGGAAGCGGCGGAGCTCTAGGTTTAGGTGTGGGCAACCACTTGCATATGCTGGAAAACTCTACTTATTCTGTTATTTCTCCGGAAGGTGCTGCGGCACTCTTATGGAAGGACTCCAGTCTTGCCAAAAAAGCGGCGGAAACAATGAAAATCACTGCGCCTGACTTAGAAGAATTAGGTATTATAGATCATATGATAAAAGAAGTAAAAGGCGGAGCGCACCACGATATTAAGCTGCAGGCAAGCTACATGGATGAAACCCTTAAACAATCGTTAAAGACTTTGCTGAAGCTGAATGAAGAAGAATTAATTCAGCAGCGCTATGAAAAATACAAAGCAATTGGGAAAGTATCGATTGAAGATCAATATATCGGGGTAAACTAAATAAACGTGAAGCCTTTGGCTCACGTTTATTTTTTGTGACATTCCTTAAATTTTATTTAAAAACAATTTATTTAATTGTATAATAGGTAAGGTTTCATAGGGAGGATGGAGATCCCTTTTCATTGTTTTTAGGGCAATGATCATGTTATGTTTTAATCATATATGTTTGCTGAGGTGAATGGAGAATGAAACGTATAGGGGTATTGACGAGCGGCGGGGATTCCCCGGGAATGAATGCAGCAGTTCGCGCAGTTGTCAGAAAAGCGATTTATCATGACGTTGAAGTTTACGGCATTTATAACGGATACTCAGGATTGATCAGCGGAAAGATTGAAAAGCTAGAGCTCGGTTCTGTAGGTGATATTATTCATCGCGGAGGAACAAAGCTATATACAGCAAGATGTCCTGAATTCAAAACGGTTGAAGGCCGTGAAAAAGGGATCGAAAACTTGAAGAAGCTGGGTATCGAAGGGCTTGTCGTTATCGGCGGAGACGGCTCATACATGGGTGCGAAGAAATTAACGGAGCACGGGTTTCCATGTGTAGGTGTACCGGGTACAATTGATAATGACATTCCGGGTACTGATTTTACAATCGGTTTCGACACAGCTTTAAATACAGTAATTGACGCAATTGATAAGATTCGTGATACAGCGACTTCTCATGAACGTACATATGTGATCGAAGTGATGGGCCGCCACGCCGGCGATATTGCATTATGGGCCGGACTTGCAGGCGGTGCGGAATCAATCTTGATCCCTGAGGCTGATTACGACATGCACGAAATCATTGCCCGGCTAAAACGCGGTCATGAGCGCGGGAAGAAACACAGTATTATTATCGTTGCCGAAGGAGTAGGCAGCGGTGTTGAATTCGGGAAACGCATTGAAGAAGAAACAAATCTTGAAACTAGGGTATCTGTATTAGGCCATATCCAGCGCGGCGGTTCCCCAAGTGCTGCTGACCGTGTTCTGGCAAGCCGACTTGGCGCGTATGCGGTTGAACTGCTGCTTGAAGGAAAAGGCGGACGCTGTGTAGGTATACAAAACAATAAGCTTGTAGACCATGATATTATAGAAATACTGGATCAAAAACACACAGTTGAGCAAAACATGTATCAGCTTTCAAAAGAACTGTCTATTTAAGAATGCAGCAGAAGGCTGAAGATTTCAGAAGGAAGTGAACGAATTGAGAAAAACAAAAATTGTTTGTACCATCGGTCCGGCAAGTGAAAGTATTGAAATGCTTACGAAATTAATGGAGTCAGGAATGAATGTGGCTCGTTTAAATTTTTCTCACGGAGATTTTGAGGAGCACGGAGCACGTATTAAAAATATCCGCGAAGCGAGCAAAAAGCTCGGCAAAAACGTCGGAATCCTGCTTGATACAAAAGGCCCTGAAATCCGTACACATACTATGGAAAACGGTGCTATTGAGCTTGAAACAGGCAAAGAGCTTATCGTTTCAATGGACGAGGTAGTTGGAACAACTGATAAGATTTCAGTAACATATGAAGGTTTAGTAGAGGACGTTGAAAAAGGCTCAACGATTCTTTTAGATGACGGGCTTATCGGTCTTGAAGTACTTGAAGTGAATGCCGCTAAACGCGAAATCAAAACAAAAGTACTAAACAACGGAACACTGAAAAACAAAAAAGGCGTTAACGTGCCGGGTGTCAGTGTCAACCTTCCTGGTATTACTGAGAAAGACGCGAGAGATATCGTTTTCGGTATTGAGCAAGGGGTAGATTTCATCGCTGCGTCTTTTGTACGCCGTTCTACTGACGTGCTTGAAATCCGTGAACTTCTTGAGGAGCATAATGCTCAGGATATTCAAATTATCCCTAAAATTGAAAACCAAGAAGGCGTAGACAACATTGATTCTATTCTCGAAGTGTCTGACGGCTTAATGGTTGCGCGCGGAGACTTAGGTGTGGAAATCCCGGCTGAAGAAGTGCCGCTCGTGCAAAAAGACCTGATTAAAAAATGCAACGCACTGGGCAAACCGGTTATTACAGCGACACAAATGCTTGACAGCATGCAGCGCAACCCGCGTCCGACTCGTGCGGAAGCGAGTGACGTCGCAAACGCAATTTTCGACGGCACAGATGCGATCATGCTTTCTGGTGAAACAGCTGCCGGAAACTACCCGGTTGAAGCGGTTCAAACGATGCACAACATCGCATCCCGTTCTGAAGAGGCGCTGAATTACAAAGAGATTCTTTCAAAGCGCAGAGACCAGGTAGGCATGACGATTACTGATGCAATCGGCCAATCTGTTGCACATACAGCCATTAACTTGAATGCTACTGCGATTGTGACGCCGACTGAAAGCGGCCATACAGCGCGTATGATTGCAAAATACCGCCCGCAGGCACCGATTGTCGCTGTGACTGTAAATGATTCTGTTTCCAGAAAACTCGCTCTTGTATCCGGCGTTTTCGCAGAAAGCGGTCAAAATGCAAGCTCAACTGATGAGATGCTGGAAGACGCTGTGCAAAAATCATTACACAGCGGAATTGTAAAAAATGGTGACCTGATCGTCATTACAGCAGGCACTGTCGGTGAGTCAGGAACAACGAATTTGATGAAAGTTCATACTGTCGGCAATATCATTGCTAAAGGCCAAGGTATCGGCCGCAAATCAGCTTACGGTCCGGTTGTCATTGCGCAAAACGCGAAAGAAGCCGAACAAAAAATGACTGACGGCGCGGTTTTGGTTACTACTAGCACTGACCGTGACATGATCGCGTCTCTTGAAAAAGCGTCTGCTCTTATTACAGAAGAGGGCGGCTTGACAAGCCATGCTGCAGTAGTCGGATTAAGCCTCGGCATTCCGGTTATTGTTGGTTTGGAAAATGCGACATCCATTTTGACAGAAGGCCAGGATATTACGGTTGACGCTTCTAGAGGGGCAGTCTACCAAGGCCGTGCAAGTGTACTTTAATCACATCTGAAAATGGGAAGGGAGCGTATTCCCTTCCTTTTCTCTATTTGTCACTATTTTTGAACGAAGGCGTTTTACACATGTGGGGGGCTGGAGATGAGGTTTTTATTTTTGCTTTTTATTGTGTTTCCGGCAATTGAAATCGGCATATTTCTATTTTCGGGCAAGCTGATCGGCATTCTTCCGACGGTCCTTTTGATGATTCTGACCGGAATCATTGGGGCAGCAGCTGCCAAAAAACAAGGAACTGAAGTTTACTTCAAGGTTCAGCGTGACCTTCAATACGGAAAGATGCCTGGTGAAGCGATTGCTGACGGCCTGTGCATCTTTATTGGCGGCCTTTTGCTGATGCTGCCAGGCTTTTTATCAGACCTGGCCGGCGCATGCCTGCTTATCCCGTTCACCCGCAGCTGGTGTAAGCCGATCCTGTTCAAATGGCTGAGAGGTATGTCGAAGAACAAGCGGATCATTATAAAATAAAAACGGCAGCCTGCATTATGGGCTGCTGTTTTATTTTTGCTGGACAGTGATGTAGGACCATATTTCCTTTAAGGCACCTGTTGTAATAAAAGCCTGGATGACGACGAGAACGGCAGGACCGGCAATCAGTCCTAAAAAGCCGAACAATTTAAAGCCGGCAAAGAGGGCAATGAGTGTTGCCAGCGGATCGATTCCGATTGATTTACTTAATATTTTCGGCTCTGTCAGCTGCCGCTGAACGAGTACGACAAGGTACAGCACACCAATTCCAATTGCTTGAGGAAGCTGGCCTGTAATCGATAAATACAAAATCCACGGCACGAAGACGGATCCTGCTCCTAAATAAGGGAGAAGGTCGACTAGCCCGATTAAAAAAGCAATCGTTGCTGCATGCTCAACCTTTAAGAGAGAAAGACCGATGAATACAATGACCATCGTAAGGAATACAAGAACAGCCTGCGCTTTAATGAAACCGGTCATTGCTTTTTTTAACTCGCTGCTGATCGCCTTTCCGTTTGCTGTTATTCGATCCGGCAGCACTGAAACGAGCATCGCTTTCAGCTTGTGCCAATCCTTTGTCATGAAAAATGTAGCAAGAAGTGAAAATATCAAAACAGCCGCGGTATTCGGAAGCAGCGCGAAAAACTTCGGGATCATTTCAAGAATGTGAGACAGCAGCAGTCCTGCGTTTTTGGCAGCGGAATCTCCAAGTGTCTGAATGTGAGTGACGATGGAAGCCTGCTGGTTGGTCTCCAATTCATGAAATAAAACGGTCAGTTCGTGATAGAGCGGCTGGATATGAGTGGTAAACAGTTTTTCACAATAAGAGATAAATGTGCTGATATGCGGGGGAAGGGTTTTTGCAAGATATGCAGTCCCTGTTACGATTTCTGCTATCACAATGGTCAGCACACCGAACGCCGCGAGCAGAAAAAAGGCAAGCACGCCGATGACATTTAAAGTTCGCGGGAATCCGGTCACCTTGTCCAAGTAGTCTACAACAGGGTGAATCGCTGTTGAAAGAATAAGGGCAATGAGGAACGGATATGTTAACGGAAACGAATAATAAACAGCGGCTGCTGATCCGGCTGTAAGCGACATGACAAAGAGGGTTCGGAAAAAAATAGTGATATAGGATTGATTCACAAAAACGCTCCTCCTCTCGTCAGCATGTCCTATTGTTATGTTTATTCACGGTACGGCTGTATATGAATACATTCATCTTAAAGGAGGGATGACGCGTGTTTACACAAGCGAATTTATTTTTAATATTACTCTTGGCTATTGCACTTATCGCAAAAAATCAATCGCTGCTTTTTGCTGTATCCGTCCTTTTGATCATTAAAATCGTGGGACTTGACCAAAAATTTTTCCCGACTATCCAGTCAAAAGGCATCAACTGGGGCGTGACCGTCATCACAATTGCTGTTCTTGTTCCAATCGCCACAGGAGAGATTGGATTTAAACAGCTTGGTGAGGCAATGCGTTCTTCTTACGCATGGATTGCATTGGGGGCGGGAATTGCCGTTGCGCTGATTGCCAAAAATGGCCTGACCCTGTTGGAAAACGATCCTCACATCACCACTGCTCTTGTCATCGGTACCATTCTCGCTGTCGCGCTTTTCGGCGGAGTCGCAGTGGGTCCGCTGATCGGAGCGGGGATTGCTTATATTGCGATGCAGCTCGTAAAACTGTTCACTTCATGAAAAAAGCGGCTTGCTGCCGCTTTTTTTTAATGCCAAAAAACCGCAAATAAAGGCGTTTTTTCGGGAAAATCATAGAATGAAAAAAAAAATTATAGGTAAACATTTAACAAATGTCTGATTATTGTTTATAATAGGAATAGGCACAAACTTAAAAAAGCTTATAAGAATTTGTTATGTTCTTTCATAAGCAAAGGGTTTCAGCACCAGCAGGCAGTAAAATGTAAGCATTTTCTTTTGGGGGGAGAAATACTTACAACATGCTTTTTAAGTTAGCCTCATGTTTTTACAACACTCTTAAAGGGGAAATTTATTGAAAAGGAGATGTTATATATGACAGCGACACGCGGTCTTGAAGGGGTTGTAGCAACAACATCATCTGTTAGTTCGATTATTGATGATACCCTTACATATGTGGGGTATGATATCGATGATTTGACAGAGAATGCGAGCTTTGAAGAAATCATTTACTTGCTTTGGCACTTAAGGCTGCCAAACAAAAAAGAGCTTGATGAGTTAAAACAGCAGTTAGCAAAAGAAGCTGCCGTTCCGCAAGAAATTATTGAGCACTTCAAATCTTATTCCCTCGAAAATGTTCATCCCATGGCTGCTCTTCGGACAGCGATTTCTTTACTAGGCCTGCTTGACAGCGAGGCTGATACCATGAACCCGGAAGCCAACTACAGAAAGGCGATCCGCCTTCAGGCAAAGGTGCCTGGTCTGGTTGCAGCGTTTTCCAGAATCCGCAAAGGTCTTGAACCCGTTGAGCCAAGAGAAGACTACGGCATTGCCGAGAATTTTCTCTACACATTAAACGGTGAAGAGCCTTCGCCAATTGAGGTTGAGGCTTTCAACAAAGCGCTGATTTTACATGCTGACCATGAGCTGAACGCGTCAACGTTCACAGCAAGGGTCTGCGTCGCAACACTTTCTGATATCTATTCAGGCATTACTGCCGCAATCGGCGCACTGAAGGGCCCGCTTCACGGCGGTGCAAACGAAGGCGTCATGAAAATGCTGACAGAGATCGGCGAAGTGGAGAATGTCGAGCCTTTCGTTCGCGCCAAGATGGAAAAGAAAGAAAAAATAATGGGATTCGGCCATCGCGTTTATAAGCATGGCGATCCGCGCGCTAAACATTTAAAAGAAATGAGCAAACGTCTGACCAACCTGACCGGCGAAAGCAAATGGTATGACATGTCGATTCGCATCGAAGAAATCGTGACATCAGAAAAAAAGCTTCCGCCTAACGTTGATTTCTATTCCGCTTCTGTTTATCACAGCCTCGGAATAGACCATGACCTGTTCACACCGATTTTTGCTGTAAGCAGAATGTCCGGCTGGCTCGCTCATATCCTTGAGCAGTATGACAATAACCGCCTGATCCGCCCGCGTGCAGATTACACAGGCCCTGACAAACAAACTTTTGTTCCGATTGAAGAAAGAGCCTAAAGAACCATGGGAGGCTGGCTTATGTTAATGAAGTTAGCCTCTTGTTCAGAACATCAAAGATGGTTTACACTTTAGAATGTTAAGAAAAATCATTTTGTTTTCTATATAAGAAAAATAAAATGTTTTCTAAATATGAATTACATACTGGGAGGTTTTTATTGTGGCACAAGGTGAAAAAATTACAGTCTCTAACGGAGTATTAAACGTACCAAACAACCCGATTATCCCTTTTATTGAAGGAGACGGAACCGGTCCTGATATTTGGAATGCGGCTTCAAAAGTTTTGGAAGCCGCAGTAGAAAAAGCATATAAAGGTGAAAAGAAAATTACGTGGAAAGAAGTTTATGCCGGAGAAAAGGCTTATAATAAAACAGGTGAGTGGCTTCCTGCTGAAACATTAGATGTCATCCGCGAATATTTCATCGCGATTAAAGGCCCGTTAACGACACCTGTCGGCGGCGGTATCCGTTCTTTGAACGTAGCGCTCAGACAAGAGCTTGACCTTTTCGTTTGCTTGAGACCGGTAAGATATTTTACTGGAGTGCCGTCACCGGTAAAACGCCCTGAGGATACTGACATGGTCATCTTCCGTGAAAATACAGAAGATATTTACGCAGGCATCGAGTACGCAAAAGGCTCTGAAGAAGTGCAAAAGCTTATCAGCTTCCTGCAAAATGAATTGAATGTCAACAAAATCCGTTTCCCTGAAACATCAGGTATCGGCATTAAGCCTGTTTCTGAAGAAGGAACAAGCCGTCTGGTCAGAGCGGCAATTGAATATGCGATTGAGCACGGCCGGAAGTCTGTAACGCTTGTACACAAAGGAAACATCATGAAGTTCACGGAAGGCGCCTTCAAAAACTGGGGCTATGAGCTTGCAGAGAGAGAATACGGCGAAAAAGTCTTCACATGGGCTGAATATGACCGCATTGCTGAAAAAGACGGAAAAGACGCCGCTAATAAAGCGCAAAGCGAAGCAGAAGCAGCAGGCAAAATCATTATCAAAGACAGCATTGCTGATATTTTCCTTCAGCAGATTCTGACACGTCCAAGCGAATTTGATGTTGTTGCAACAATGAACCTTAACGGAGACTATATTTCTGACGCTCTTGCGGCGCAAGTAGGCGGAATCGGTATTGCTCCTGGGGCGAACATCAACTACGAAACAGGACATGCGATTTTCGAGGCGACACACGGAACGGCTCCTAAATACGCCGGACTTGATAAAGTAAACCCATCTTCAGTTATTCTTTCAGGTGTGCTGCTGCTTGAGCATTTAGGATGGAATGAAGCGGCTGATTTAATCATTAAATCTATGGAAAAAACAATCGCTTCTAAAGTCGTAACTTACGATTTTGCCAGATTAATGGACGGCGCGACTGAAGTTAAATGTTCAGAGTTCGGAGAAGAACTGATTAAAAACATGGACTAAGCAAGGAAACAGCCTAAAATTAGCCATAAAGGAGAAGAGAGACATGGGAAATACTCGTAAAAAAGTTTCTGTTATCGGAGCAGGTTTTACCGGAGCGACAACAGCTTTCTTAACCGCTCAAAAAGAGCTGGCGGACGTTGTTCTCGTTGATATCCCGCAATTGGAGAACCCGACGAAAGGAAAAGCCCTTGATATGCTGGAAGCCAGCCCGGTTCAAGGCTTTGACGCGAAAATTACGGGTACATCTAATTATGAGGATACGGCTGGTTCTGACATTGTTGTCATTACAGCCGGTATTGCAAGAAAACCTGGTATGAGCAGGGATGATCTAGTCTCTACAAACGAAAAAATTATGAGAAGCGTTACACGAGAAATCGTGAAATATTCTCCTGACTCTATCATTGTGGTTTTGACAAACCCTGTTGATGCAATGACATACGCAGTATATAAAGAGTCTGGCTTCCCGAAAGAGCGCGTAATCGGCCAATCAGGTGTGCTTGATACGGCAAGATTCAGAACGTTTGTGGCGGAGGAATTAAACTTGTCAGTGAAAGATGTGACCGGTTTTGTTCTCGGTGGACACGGTGACGATATGGTGCCGCTTGTACGTTATTCTTATGCTGGCGGTATCCCGCTTGAAACCCTCATTCCAAAAGACCGGATTGACGCCATTGTGGAGCGCACAAGAAAAGGCGGCGGCGAGATCGTGAATCTTTTAGGAAACGGAAGCGCGTATTATGCGCCTGCGGCTTCTCTGACAGAAATGATCGAAGCGATCTTAAAAGATCAGCGACGCGTCCTTCCGACAATTGCTTATCTTGAAGGGGAATACGGCTATGAAGGCATTTACCTTGGTGTTCCGACAATTGTCGGCGGAAACGGACTTGAACAAATCATTGAGCTTGAATTGACAGAGTACGAAAAAGAACAGCTGAATAAATCAGTTGAATCTGTCAAAAATGTGATGAAAGTATTATCCTAAAATAAAAAGAGAAAGGCTGGTTTAATCGAAGCCTTTCTCTTTTTATTAAGAAATGAAAGCGCTTCCTTGTATTCCTCAGCTGCCTCTTGTATTTTTCTTTTAAAATGATGTAAAAGGCGAATTGTCGGAATGTCCGGCTTTCGATAAAATAAAATCATGAAACATGGTAAGATGACATAAAATAGAGAAATAGGATGTCGGGGAATTAAGATACTGGAGGCACAGCATGAACAAGAAAATTTTAGTTGTGGATGATGAAGAATCTATCGTTACACTTTTGCAGTACAATTTGGAGCGGTCAGGCTATGAGGTTATTACTGCTTCGGATGGAGAAGAAGCACTCAAAAGAGCGGAAACAGAAAATCCTGATTTGATTGTGCTTGATGTGATGCTTCCAAAGCTGGATGGAATTGAAGTATGCAAGCAGCTGAGACAGCAAAAACTCATGTTTCCTATTTTAATGCTGACAGCGAAGGATGAAGAATTTGACAAAGTATTAGGGCTTGAGCTTGGTGCTGATGATTATATGACCAAGCCTTTCAGCCCTCGAGAAGTCAATGCAAGAGTAAAAGCTATTTTAAGGCGTTCTGAAATGGCTGCACCCTCTAATGACATGAAAAACGAGGAAACCGAAGGACAAATTGTTATCGGCGATTTGAAGATCCTGCCCGATCATTATGAAGCTTATTTTAAAGAAAATCAGCTTGAGCTGACACCGAAAGAATTTGAGCTGCTTTTGTATTTAGGCAGACATAAAGGCAGAGTGCTGACGAGAGATTTGCTTTTGAGCGCTGTCTGGAACTACGATTTTGCCGGAGATACGAGAATTGTTGATGTGCATATCAGCCATCTCCGAGACAAAATTGAAACGAATACAAAAAAACCGATCTATATTAAAACCATTAGGGGATTGGGGTATAAATTGGAGGAGCCAAAAATGAATGATTAAATATCGTGTGCGCCTTTTTTCTGTGCTCGTTGTCTGTATGATTGTGGTGTTTAGTGTACTCGGGCTGTTTTTACAGCAGCTCTTTGAATCTTCTGATCAAAAAAAATCGGAGGAACACATTGAAAAGGAAGCCAAATACATGGCTTCGCTGCTTGATGCCGGCAATCTGAATGACCAGGCAAATGAGAAAGTCATTAAAGATGCAGGCAGTGCGCTTGATGTTGAAGCCTCCGTAATCGATACAGAAGGAAAGGTGCTGTACGGGTCTGGCGGCAGCGCGGCGGATTCTTCGCAGGTGCAGGCGCTTGTCTCCGGTCATGAGGGAGTTCTCGCGAAAGAGGAGAATATGCTTTATTATGGGCTTTCGCTTAGGAGCAAAGGCGAAAAAACGGGGTATGTGCTGCTTACTTCCCGTGAAGAAAGCTCAGGTCTGAATGGCGAGATGTGGGGCATGCTGACAGCCAGTCTTTGTACCGCTTTTATAATTATTGTTTTCTTTTATTCTAATATGACCTCTCGCTACAAAAGATCTATTGAAGCAGCCACAAACATGGCAACAGAGCTGTCCAAGGGGAATTACGATGCCCGTACATACGGCGGTTATATCAGGCGTTCCGACAAGCTTGGCCGTGCCATGAACAGCCTTGCCGTTGATCTGATGGAAATGACGAGGACGCAGGAAATGCAGCGCGACCGTCTGTTGACTGTGATTGAAAACATCGGCTCCGGGCTGATTATGATTGATGGAAGAGGTTTTATCAATCTCGTCAACAGGTCTTACGCGAAGCAGTTTCATGTCAATCCGAATCAGATGCTGCGCTGTCTTTATCATGATGCATTTGAACATGAAGAAGTGATCCAGCTTGTCGAAGACATTTTTATGACTGAGACGAAGAAATGCAAGCTATTAAGACTTCCGATCAAAATTGAAAGGCGTTATTTTGAAGTGGACGGCGTTCCTATTATGGGGCCGGATGATGAATGGAAAGGGATCGTGCTCGTTTTTCATGACATGACGGAAACGAAAAAATTAGAGCAGATGAGAAAAGATTTTGTGGCCAACGTTTCTCATGAGCTGAAAACACCGATTACATCGATCAAAGGATTTACGGAAACGCTATTAGACGGGGCGATGGAGGATAAAGAGGCGCTTTCAGAATTTCTCTCGATTATTTTAAAGGAAAGCAAAAGGCTTCAATCATTGGTGCAGGATTTGCTAGATCTTTCTAAGATTGAGCAACAAAACTTTACGCTCAGCATCGAAACGTTCGATGCAGCGAAAATGCTGGCTGATATTGAGACGCTGCTTAAGCATAAAGCGACGGAGAAAGGTATCTCTTTACAGCTGAACGTTCCGAAAGACCCTCTCTATGTAGCGGGCGACCCGTACCGGCTAAAACAGGTGTTTTTGAATCTCGTAAACAATGCATTAACCTATACACCGGAGAAGGGATCGGTAGCTATCAATGTCAAGCCGGGTGAAACAGAGATTCAGATTGAAGTTTCCGATACCGGGATCGGAATCCAGAAAGAAGAAATTCCCCGCATCTTTGAACGGTTTTACCGCGTTGATAAAGATAGAAGCAGAAACTCGGGAGGGACCGGTCTCGGTCTTGCGATTGTAAAGCATTTAATAGAGGCTCATGAAGGGAAAATCGATGTGACTAGTGAGCCGGGCCGCGGTACTGTGTTTACTGTGACGCTGAAGCGGGCTGCTGAAAAGCCTGTCTAATGTTTACAAAGCTTTAACAATATCTTCATGCACTGTTAAACCTATGCTGGTAGGATGTAGTAGAACCCCTTCATCCAAGGAGCCAATTTTGACGGCGGGAACCTTTTTGTGTTCCCGTCCTTTTTTGTGTGTTCTCATCGGTTCGCGTATTTTCCTTTCAAATTGAACTTTGTTAAAATAAGAGAAGCTATAGACTATTATTATGAGATGAATGGAAGCAGGAGCTGTTGCTTCTTAGGAGGATATTGAATGACGGAACGAAAAAAATTAGTGCTTGTAGACGGAAACAGTCTGGCTTACCGGGCGTTTTTCGCATTGCCGCTGTTAAGCAATGATAAAGGAATTCATACAAATGCGGTTTACGGTTTTGCGATGATTTTGATGAAAATGCTTGAGGATGAAAAGCCAACGCATATGCTGGTTGCGTTTGATGCCGGGAAAACGACGTTTCGTCACGGCACATTTAAAGAGTATAAAGGCGGAAGACAGAAAACCCCGCCTGAGCTTTCAGAACAAATGCCGTTTATCCGCGAGCTGCTTGATGCCTATCAAATCAGCCGCTACGAACTGGAACAATACGAAGCTGACGACATTATCGGCACACTCGCGAAATCGGCTGAAAAGGAAGGCTTTGAGGTAAAGGTTTTCTCGGGAGATAAGGATTTAACACAGCTGGCAACAGATCAGACGACGGTTGCCATTACGAGAAAAGGAATTACCGATGTTGAGTTTTACACACCAGAGCACGTCCAGGAGAAATACGGACTCACGCCTGACCAAATTATTGATATGAAGGGTTTAATGGGGGATTCCTCTGACAACATCCCGGGTGTGCCGGGTGTCGGGGAGAAAACCGCGATTAAGCTGTTAAAGCAATTCCATTCTGTTGAAAAGCTGCTCGAATCAATTGATGAGGTAAGCGGAAAAAAACTCAAGGAAAAGCTTGAAGAATTTAAGGATCAGGCCTTGATGAGCAAGGAATTGGCGACGATTATGACTGATGCGCCGATTGAGGTATCCGTTTCCGGCCTGGAATATCAAGGCTTTAATCGTGAACAGGTCATTGCCATCTTTAAGGACCTTGGGTTCAATACGCTTCTTGAACGGCTCGGGGAAGATGGTGTAGAGGCGGAGCAGGATCAGTCCTTAGAAGAAATTGATGTTAAAACAGTCACCGACGTGACTAGCGATATATTGGTTTCTCCATCTTCATTTGTCGTTGAACAGATTGGCGATAATTATCATGAAGTGCCGATTCTCGGATTTTCGATAGTGAACGAAACGGGAGCCTACTTCATTCCAAAAGACGTTGCTGTCGAGTCTGATGTGTTTAAAGAATGGGTGGAAAATGACGATCAGAAAAAATGGGTCTTTGACAGCAAGCGGGCTGTCGTGGCTTTGCGCTGGCAGGGCATTGAGCTGAAAGGTGCGGAGTTTGATACGGTTCTTGCCGCTTATATCATTAATCCGGGCAATTCGTATGACGACGTTGCCAGTGTGGCTAAGGATTACGGCTTACATATCGTTTCAAGCGATGAATCAGTTTACGGCAAGGGAGCAAAACGCGCCGTGCCGGCAGAAGGCGAACTGTCTGAGCATCTCGTCAGAAAGGCTTTAGCCATTCAAAGCCTCCGGGAAAAGCTCGTTCAGGAGCTGGAGAACAACGATCAGCTTGAGCTGTTTGAGGAGCTGGAAATGCCGCTGGCGCTTATTCTCGGAGAAATGGAATCAACAGGCGTTAAGGTTGATGTTGACCGCTTAAAACGAATGGGAGAAGAACTGAGCGCCAAGCTGAAGGAATATGAAGAAAAAATTCATGAGATTGCGGGCGAACCGTTTAATATCAATTCTCCTAAACAGCTCGGTGTCATATTGTTTGAAAAGATCGGCCTGCCAGTTGTGAAGAAAACGAAAACAGGCTATTCAACATCTGCTGATGTGCTTGAAAAGCTGGCTGACAAACATGATATTGTCGACTATATTTTGCAGTACAGACAAATCGGCAAGCTGCAATCGACATACATCGAAGGGCTTTTAAAGGTGACAAAAAAAGATACACACAAGGTGCATACACGCTTTAACCAAGCCTTAACGCAAACAGGGCGCCTCAGCTCGACTGATCCAAACCTGCAAAACATTCCGATCAGGCTTGAGGAAGGGCGCAAGATCCGCCAGGCCTTTGTTCCGTCTGAAAAAGACTGGCTCATTTTTGCGGCTGATTACTCGCAAATCGAACTGCGGGTGCTTGCCCACATTTCAAAGGATGAAAATTTGATCGAAGCCTTTACAAACGATATGGATATTCACACAAAAACAGCAATGGATGTGTTCCATGTCGCTGAGGATGAAGTGACATCGGCGATGAGACGCCAGGCGAAAGCGGTCAACTTCGGGATCGTATACGGCATCAGTGATTACGGGCTTTCACAGAATCTCGGCATTACGAGGAAAGAAGCCGGGGCATTCATCGACCGATATTTGGAAAGCTTCAAGGGTGTCAAAGCGTATATGGAGGACTCGGTGCAGGACGCGAAGCAAAAAGGCTACGTAACCACGCTGCTGCATCGCCGCCGCTATATCCCTGAACTGACGAGCCGAAACTTTAATATCCGCAGCTTTGCGGAGCGGACGGCAATGAATACACCAATTCAAGGAAGTGCCGCGGATATTATTAAAAAAGCCATGATTGATATGGCAGCCAAGCTGAAAGAAAAGCAGCTGAAGGCAAGATTGCTGCTTCAAGTGCACGATGAACTGATTTTTGAAGCGCCGAAGGAAGAAATTGAAATACTTGAAAAGCTTGTTCCAGAAGTGATGGAGCATGCGCTTGCATTAGATGTGCCGTTAAAGGTGGACTTTGCTTCAGGCCCATCCTGGTACGATGCGAAATAAACAGAGATAAAGGAAGTGATGGATGTGCCGGAATTACCAGAGGTTGAAACCGTCCGGCGCACTCTGACCGGGCTTGTTAGAGGAAAAACAATCAAATCGGTAGAGATCAGATGGCCGAATATCATCAAACGGCCTGCCGAACCGGAGGAATTTGCGCGAAACTTAGCAGGAGAAACCATCCAGTCCATCGGAAGACGGGGAAAGTTTTTACTGTTTAACTTGGATCATTATGTCATGGTCTCCCACCTTCGTATGGAAGGAAAGTACGGGCTTCATCAAGAGGAGGAGCCGGACGATAAACACGTGCATGTCATTTTTACGATGACGGACGGAACCCAGCTGCGTTACAGGGATGTTCGGAAATTCGGAACCATGCATTTATTTAAACCGGGAGAGGAAGCGGGGGAGCTGCCGCTTTCTCAGCTCGGACCCGAACCGGATGCAGAAGAATTTACGAGTTCGTATTTGAAAGCGCGGCTGGAGAAAACAAACCGAGCTGTCAAAACCGCCCTTCTAGATCAGAAAACGGTCGTCGGACTCGGAAACATTTATGTGGACGAGGCTCTGTTCAGAGCGGGCGTTCATCCCGAGACAAAAGCAAATCAGCTGTCAGATCAAAAAATCAAAAAACTTCATGCTGAAATTAAAAATACCCTTCAGGAAGCGATTGATGCCGGCGGAAGCACTGTCCGGTCGTATATCAATTCCCAAGGAGAAATCGGAATGTTTCAGCTGCAGCATTTTGTGTACGGAAAAAAAGATGAGCCCTGCAAAAATTGCGGAACAATGATTACAAAAATTGTCGTCGGAGGCAGAGGCACGCATTTTTGCGCCAAGTGCCAGAAAAAATAGAATAATGCTTCATCGTCCAAGCTGTCGGTGCATATATCAGTAGCTCTGTTATAGAGGAAGTGCCGTTTTTCGGAAACACGGATTTATCACTTTTCCATATACATGATTGTGATGAATCTCCGGGCATTTAACATCTGATACAAGAGCACCAACAGAAAGGAAGAAACGAATATGCAAATGGTTTCTATACTGCTGCTGGCGTTAGCTGTCAGCTTGGACAGTTTTTCAGTCGGATTTACGTATGGATTGCGAAAAATGAAGATACCGCTAAAGGCCATTATCGTCATTGCCTTCTGTTCCGGCACTGTTATGTTTATTTCCATGCTGATCGGAAGCTTTCTCACAAAGTTTTTTCCCGTGTATGTGACTGAGAAGCTCGGCGGGCTAATATTGGTTGGAATCGGCGTATGGGTTTTATATCAATTTTTCAGGCCGGCAAAAGACAAAGACTACTTATTGCATGAAAAAACGCTGCTTAATTTAGAGGTTCGGTCATTGGGCATTGTGATCCATATTTTGAGAAAACCAATGAGTGCGGATATCGACAAATCTGGTGTGATTAATGGGATTGAAGCGGTGTTATTGGGATTCGCCCTGTCGATTGATGCCTTCGGAGCAGGTATGGGAGCAGCCATTCTCGGTTTTTCTCCCATTGCGATGAGCATAACCGTCGCGATTATGAGTTCGCTGTTTGTGTCAGTCGGCATCAATGCCGGCCATATTCTGTCTAAATGGAGATGGATCGATAAAATGGCGTTTTTGCCGGGGCTTCTGCTGATCACGATCGGGCTCTGGAAATTGTAAAAAGGAGTGGATATCTTGACCTTAGTCATTGGTTTAACGGGAGGAATAGCAAGCGGCAAAAGTACGGTTGCCAATATGCTGATAGATAAAGGAATCACTGTCATAGATGCGGATATCATTGCAAAACAAGCGGTAGAAAAAGGGATGCCGGCCTACCGGCAGATCATTGACGAATTTGGTGAAGACATTCTGCTCGAAAATGGTGATATAGACAGAAGAAAGCTTGGGGCGCTGGTCTTTACAAATGAACAGAAGCGTCTTGCTTTGAATTCAATTGTTCATCCTGCGGTCAGAGAGGAAATGCTCAAGCGGCGTGATGAGTCCATTGCAAATCAGGAGACATTTGTAGTATTAGATATCCCGCTTTTGTTCGAAAGCAAATTGGAGTCTTTAGTGGATAAAATTATTGTGGTCAGTGTGACAAAAGAGCTTCAGCTTGAACGCCTGACCAAGCGCAACCAATTAACGGAGGAAGAAGCGCTTAGCCGGATCCGCTCCCAAATTCCATTAGAGGAAAAAGTGTCAAGAGCGGATAACGTAATAGACAATAGCGGCACACTCGAAGAGACAAAACAGCAGCTTGAGGAAATTCTCAGCTGCTGGGCATAACAAAACACCGTTCATTATGAACGGTGTTTTTGTGATTAAAAATCAAAATTGTCCGGATCAGGACCGACGCGCAGATTTTCATTTAACGCATCAATTCGGTTCATGTCATCCTGTGATAATTCAAAATCAAATATGTTCGCGTTCGCTTTAATTCGATGTTCCTTTGTTGATTTAGGAATGGTGATGACACCGTGCTGTAAATCCCAGCGTAAAATGATTTGCGCGACGGATTTGTGATATGATTTTGCAATGTCTGTCAGTTCGGGATGATCAAGCAATTGTCCCTGCATTAAAGGTGACCATGCTTCCATTTGAATGCCTTGCTTCTCGCAATAAGCCATCAGCTCTTTTTGCGTGAGGCGCGGGTGGAATTCCACTTGGTTGATCATAGGCTTCATTTCAGCATCCTTCAGCAGATCCTCCAGGTGGTGGATTTGGAAATTGCTCACTCCGATCGCTTTGACACGGCCTTCTTTATACAGTGTTTCAAGTGCTCTCCAAGCTTCTTTATATTTGCCTTCCACAGGCCAGTGAATGAGGTATAGATCTAAATATTCCAAACCGAGTTTTGACAGGCTTGTTTCAAATGCCGCCAATGTTTCCTCATACCCTAAATCCGCATTCCACACTTTTGATGTGACAAATAGATCCTCTCTGGAGATGCCGGCTTCTTCAATTCCTTGCCGCAAGCCTTCCCCAACTCCCGCTTCATTTCCGTAGATTGCGGCAGTATCAATACTGCGGTAACCTTGAACAATGGCGGTTTTCACCGCATTGACGAGTTCCGATCCTTCTTCCACTTGGAATACACCGAGGCCGAACCACGGCATTTTCACCCCGTTATGAAGTGTTGCTGCTGCTTGTAAATGTGTTGTCATATTTGTTTCCTCCTTATTGAAATGTTAGGCTGCCTGCCGATCCTGTTTTTCCAGAAGACGGCTCCAGCCTGTTAAGATGACGGCTCCTGCTACCATTAAAGCTCCAATCCACGCGGTATGAATCAGCCCGATGGAATCGGTAATCACGCCTCCCAAAAAAGATCCTAGGGCAATTCCTGCGTTAAATGCTGCAATATTAATCGCGGATGCTACATCTACTGCGCTCGGTACAAAACGTTCAGCCAGCATGACGACATATACTTGCAGGCCTGGCACATTCATAAAGGCCAGCAAGCCCATAAAGAGAATCGTAATGAGGCCGGCAATTTTATAAGGAGCCGTAAATGTTAACGTAAACAGGACGAGCGCCTGTACGATAAACATATAAAACAGCGCGGCGATCGGATTTCGATTGGACAGTTTTCCGCCAATCATATTTCCGATAGCAATGGCAATTCCGTATACGAGCAGGATAATGGCTACAGTGCCGGCCTTAAAGCCCGTCACTTCCTGAAGCAGGGGAGACAGGTAAGTGAACACAACAAATGTTCCTCCGTATCCTAAAGCTGTTATGACAAATAAAAGCAGTAAACGGCCGTTTGTCACAAGCTTCAATTGATCCCGCATCGTTGTTTTCGTCCCTTTTCGTAAATTGGAAGGGACAAGAATGCCATTTGCAATGACAGCGATAATGCCGACGGCGATAATAACCATAAAGGCAAAACGCCAGCCGAGCTGCTGGCCTATAAACGTGCCGAAAGGAACTCCGGTTACTGTTGCGACGGTGAGTCCTGTAAACATAATGGAAATCGCACTCGCCCTTTTATTTTCAGGGACAAGATCAGCTGCGATCGTCGAGCCGATCGACATAAACACACCGTGTGAAAAAGCGGATATCACACGTGCTGCTAAAAGAATTCCGATGCTTGAGGCCGACGCGGCCATCGTATTCCCGGCGATAAAAATGATCATGATCCAAAGCAATAGCGTCTTTCGTGACATGCTTGAGGTCAATGACGTTAAAATAGGCGCGCCGAACGTAACACCCAGTGCGTATAGCGAAACGGTCAATCCCGCTGTTGTTACAGGAATGTGTAAATCATCAGATATTAACGGCAAAAGGCCGACGCTGATAAATTCGGTTGTCCCTATCGCGAATGCACTAATGGCGAGAGCCAGAAGTGCAGGAATGCTGCTTTTATTGGCTGAAGTCATTCAAGTTCCTCCTTTTCTGTTATGTGTTGTCTGATTGAAATTCTGCCGAACAAGCTATATAAATAAAAGAGCAGATTCAATTCAGCCGGCAAATGTGATTATGAAAGATATCATCAAAAAAGAAAAGTACGTACTTTTAAGTGCTATAGTCACTTTTTGGTGCCTGTAAGGAGAGTGAACCGCATGGAGAAGAAAAAATATAACATTTCAGTTGAAGCGACTCTTGAAGTAATAGGCGGGAAATGGAAATGCGTGATTTTATGCCACCTGACGCACGGAAAAAAACGAACAAGTGAGTTAAAGCGTTTAATGCCGAATATCACTCAAAAAATGCTGACCCAGCAGCTGCGTGAGCTGGAAGCTGACGGTGTCATTAACCGTATCGTGTACAATCAGGTTCCTCCTAAAGTGGAATACGAACTGAGTGAATACGGCCGCAGCTTAGAAGGCATTTTAGATATGCTCTGCGATTGGGGAGCAAATCATATCAACAAGGTATACGGCGATACTTTCTCTGTATTAGAAGAAAGTGTGCTCAATGATAAATTGAAACAGGAATCATAAGAAAATAAAGCAGGCAGTGCGCAGCGCTGGCTGCTTTTTTGATTCTTTATCCTCATATTGTGTGCAAGAAAACGTATGATACATCATAAATTAGCGTTATAATCGTTGATTTTTATCAATATGTACTGGCGAATTCTTTTTAATATGTTATACTAATTTCAGATGACAACAATTTAGAATGACATAATTGATGAGGGGTGACCAACGTGAAGGTAAAAGTAGCGATAAACGGGTTTGGAAGAATCGGAAGAATGGTCTTTAGAAAAGCAATGTTAGACGATCAAATTCAAGTAGTGGCTATTAACGCCAGCTATTCGGCTGAAACGCTGGCTCATTTAATAAAGTATGACACAAATCACGGACGGTACGACAAAGAGGTTGAGGCTGGAGAAGACAGTCTGATTGTGAATGGAAAAAAAGTACTCTTGTTAAATAGCCGTGATCCGCAACAGCTGCCTTGGCGGGAATATGATATTGACATTGTCGTTGAAGCAACAGGGAAGTTTAATTCAAAAGAAAAAGCGATGGGACATATTGAAGCGGGCGCGAAAAAAGTCATTCTGACCGCTCCGGGGAAAAATGAAGACGTTACCATTGTGATGGGCGTTAATGAAGACCAATTTGATGCTGAACGCCACGTCATTATTTCAAACGCGTCATGCACGACAAATTGCCTTGCACCGGTTGTGAAAGTGCTTGATGATGAATTTGGCATTGAGAGCGGTCTAATGACGACAGTGCACGCTTATACGAACGATCAAAAAAATATTGATAATCCGCACAAAGATTTGCGCCGCGCCCGGGCATGCGGTGAATCCATCATTCCGACGACAACAGGAGCGGCAAAGGCGCTTTCGCTTGTTCTGCCTCACCTGAAAGGAAAGCTTCACGGTCTCGCATTGCGTGTGCCTGTACCGAACGTCTCATTAGTTGATCTTGTTGTCGACTTGAAAACGGATGTAACGGCAGAAGAGGTAAACGAAGCATTCAAACAGGCTGCCAAAACGTCAATGTACGGAGTGCTTGATTATTCGGATGAACCGCTCGTGTCGACAGATTATAATACGAATCCGAATTCGGCGGTTATTGACGGGCTTACGACAATGGTGATGGAAGACAGGAAAGTAAAGGTTCTCGCATGGTATGACAATGAATGGGGCTACTCATGCAGAGTAGTTGATCTCATCCGCCATGTGGCGGCACGAATGAAACATCCATCTGCTGTATAGAATAAGGTCATGGACACAATTTAAGAAAAAACCCTTAACAGCATATTTCTGAAAAAACGCTTCTTGCAAATTAGACTTAAACACAGTATACTATTTTTCGTGAACTTCTTGCTTGAGACTGTTTCGGGATTACTTAAAGGGTTAGGACCTCTCCGGACTAACTTTCCCCCGTGGTAAATAGCCGACCCAGTTGTTGGAACTTCACTTTTTAATTCTTGTTAAGGGGGGTCCATGACTATGGAAACAATGGGGCGTCACGTTATCTCCGAGCTATGGGGATGCGATTTTGATAAGCTGAATGACATGGATTTTATTGAAAAAACGTTTGTAAATGCTGCTTTAAAATCAGGAGCTGAGGTGCGCGAGGTTGCATTTCACAAATTTGCACCGCAGGGCGTAAGCGGAGTCGTTATTATTTCCGAATCACATTTAACGATTCACAGTTTTCCTGAGCACGGATATGCAAGCATTGATGTTTATACTTGTGGAGACTTAGATCCTAATGTCGCTGCTGACTACATTGCAGAGGCATTACATGCTGATACAAGAGAAAACATTGAAATACCAAGAGGAATGGGGCCTGTGCAGATTAAACAGGCGCAAGCGAAAGTACTATAAAGTAAACACGAACACAAAGGGAGCTGGAGCTAGAAAGCCGTTACGCGCTTTTTAGCTTATGCTCCTTTTATTTTTATGAACAAACAGGGGTGGCTAGCTTTTTCTTTTTCCGTTTTTTTTGTAAAATAAGAAAGAGATATGTCATAAACCGCCTGATGCTGTTAGACACAGCCTAAACAACGGCTCTCCCGACAGATGCCTGTCACATCACTTATAGCCGGAGGCTGCCGAATATACATTGCAGGGAACGAAATAGTTGGGAGCTGATTTTATTGAAATGTCCTTCATGCCAGCATAACGGAACGCGCGTCCTCGATTCACGGCCTGTGGATGACGGAAAATCCATTCGCAGAAGACGGGAATGCGAAGCCTGCCATTACCGTTTTACTACCTTTGAGAAAGTGGAGGAAACCCCGCTCATCGTTGTTAAAAAAGAAGGCGTGCGAGAGGAATTCAGCAGGGAAAAAATGCTGCGCGGCCTTATTAAAGCATGTGAAAAAAGGCCTGTTTCACTCAAAACGCTGGAAGATATGTGTTTTGACATTGAAAAAGAACTGCGCAATCAAGGCTGCTCCGAAGTGAAAAGCGAGTTCGTCGGAGAAATGGTCATGGATCGCCTGGCTAAGGTTGATGAAGTCGCATACGTGCGGTTCGCGTCCGTCTATAGGCAGTTTAAAGATATTAATGTCTTTATCGATGAATTAAAAGATTTAATAAAGAAAGAGCGTTAAAGAGCTAAAAGGATTCTTCTAGCTCTTTTCTCATGTGCAAAATTGGCATTTGATAGATATTCGAAACGGTGTAAAATGAGAGGTAGAAACATAATCGGAAGGTTTGAGAATGTATGGCTGACTATTGGAAAGATGTACTGCCTGTAGACCCTTATGTGGTGAAGAGCAAATCAATGCTGCAGGATATTGACAGACAAATTATTACACAACTGTACCAGCCCTTAATCGGCCCTGTTGCATTCTCTCTTTATATGACATTGTGGGGAGAACTTGAACAAAACCGACTGTGGGGCGGAGAATCCACACATAGACAGCTGATGGGAATGACTCAGTCCAATTTGAAAACGATCCATCAGGAACAGGGAAAGCTCGAGGGCATCGGATTGCTGAAAGTATATATGAAAGAATCCGAGCGGCAGGAGCGCCTCTTTATATATGAACTGCTGCCGCCGCTGCGGCCGAATGAATTTTTCGAAGACGGCATGCTGAACGTTTTTTTATATAACAGAGTCGGAAAAACAAAATATCAGCAGTTAAAACAATTTTTTACGCATCCGGCGATTTCAGAAGACGCCAAAGAAATTACAAGGCCGTTTAACCATGCGTTTGAATCGCTGCAGCCGAGTGAATGGAAGCTTACATCCGATATGGAGGAAACGGTGAGACTGGCGACGGGAAGAGAGTATACAACTGTCGGACAGGCTCCGTCCTACACCGTTACAGAGGATGTGTTCGATTTTGATTTGTTTTTAGCGGGGCTTTCGGAGACGATGATTCCAAGAAAAGCAATGACACAGCAGGTGCGGGAAACGATTAAAAAGCTTTCTTATTTGTACGGCATTGATCCTTTGCAGATGCAAAATGTCGTCATGAGCGCGATCGATGAGCATGAAGTGATTACCACCGAAGCTTTAAGAAAAGCAGCAAGTGACTGGTACCAAATCGAGAGGAACGGACAGCTGCCGGACTTAGTGGAGAAAACACAGCCGGTACATCTGCGTGAAGGCGGAAAAGCGGCAGAAGAGGATTCGCTGGATAGTGAGCTGATCGCATTGCTGGAGGTCATCTCACCGAAAAAGCTTCTTCAGGATATCGCGGACGGAACCGAACCGTCAAAAGCAGATCTAAAAATTATAGAAGAAATTATGTTTGAACAGAAGCTGGAGCCAGGCGTCACAAATGTATTGATTTATTACGTCATGCTGAAAACCGACATGAAGCTGTCGAAAAATTATATACAAAAAATTGCCTCCCATTGGGCGCGCAAAAAAGTCAAAACGGTCAGAGAAGCGATGAAGCTTGCCATAGAAGAAAACCGCCAGTATCTCGAATGGGCTGAAGGGAAAACGAGCCAATCTTCTAAACGAAATCAAAAAGTGATTCGCGAAGAAAAACTTCCTGACTGGATGAAAGAAAAGAAAACGGCTTCCGATTCTGAAACCGGACAGCAAATGCTGCATGAACAGGACTTGGAAGAACAGAAGAAAAAGATGATGGAAGAAATGAAAAAACTGAAAAAATACTCTGCCTATTAAGAGCAGAGATGCGGGGTGAAGTAATACATGGAACCAATCAGCCGTTCCCTGCAGGGCGTAACCGGCAGACCAGATTTCCAAAAGCGTCTTGAACAAATGAAAGAAAAAGTGATGAAGGATCAAGACGTTCAGGCATTTTTAAAGGAAAATGAAGACGTCATCGATCAAAAAATGATTGAAAGAAGCTTAAATAAGCTTTATGAATATATTGGACAGAGCAAGCACTGCTCTTATTGTTCAGAAGACGAAAACAGCAATAATCTGTTGGAGGGCTACCATCCGAAGCTTGTGATGACCGGCCGCTCTATTGATATCGAGTATTACGAATGTCCAGTCAAACGAAAACTCGATCAGCAGAAAAAACAGAAGTCTCTCATGAAAAGCATGTATATTCAGCAGGATCTTCTCGGAGCGACGTTCCAGCAGGTCGATATTAATGACCCGAGCAGGCTTGCAATGTTCCAGCATGTCACGGATTTTCTGAAAAGCTATAATGAGACGGGAAAAGGGAAAGGATTGTATTTGTACGGCAAGTTTGGCGTAGGAAAAACCTTTATGCTGGCCGCTATTGCCAATGAGCTGGCGGAAAAAGAGTATTCCTCCATGATCGTCTATGTGCCCGAATTTGTCAGAGAGCTGAAAAACTCGCTTCAAGATCATTCATTGGAAGATAAGCTGAACATGGTAAAAACAACGCCTGTACTGATGCTCGACGACATCGGAGCGGAATCGATGACGAGCTGGGTCAGGGATGAAGTTATCGGGACAGTGCTTCAGCACAGAATGTCTCAGCAGCTGCCGACTTTCTTCTCTTCTAATTTCTCGCCTGATGAGTTGAAACATCATTTTACGTATTCTCAAAGGGGAGAAAAGGAAGAAGTGAAAGCGGCAAGATTAATGGAGCGGATTTTATATCTGGCTGCTCCTATCCGTCTTGACGGAGAAAACCGCCGCCATTAATAACCGCTGCGGTTCAAAGGGGAAGGAACTGAGGGTATGAAACTTAAAACGGCTGTTAAATGGCTGGCAGTGCTTGCGGGAGCAGGCTTGATTTTTTGGGCAAATAAAAGGTATTTAAATCTATCTCCGAAAGAAATCCGGATATGGGTTTTATCATTCGGCATCTTTGCGCCGCTTATCTTTATCGGGATATCGATCGTCAGGCCGCTTGTATTATTTCCGGTATCAGTTATTTCTATTGCGGGCGGACTGGCCTTTGGCCCGATTCTCGGCACGCTCTACACACTATTTGGGTCGATGTGCGCTTCGGCTGTCTCATTTTTTGCAGCCGGTCTGTTTGCGGCAAAAACCAACAGCCATCACGAAAGGCTGGAAAACATCCAGAAACAGATGGAGGAAAACGGTTTTTTCTATATCTTTCTTCTGCGGATCCTTCCGATTAATTTTGACTTCGTCAGCTATGCGGCAGGGCTTTCTAATGTCAAGCCGCTCCCATATTTTGCGGCGACGGCTGCGGGAATCATCCCTGGGACCGTTGCGCTGAACGTGCTGGGAGCAAGCTTTTTCACGGGCAATTTGCCCGCCTTCTTTCTCGTCCTCGGATTTTATATCATTTTTATGGCGCTGCCATTTATCTTCAGAAAGAAAATGCAAAGCTTGTTTCAAGAATCAAATTAAGATTTGCCGGTGACCTTTACGTCTATTTTAAAAACATCCCCCATATACTTGTAACAGATGCCGTAAGGGGGGACAAACATGCTTGAAATAATCTTTGAAGATGACCATGATACAGCCGCTTTTTTACATCTCATTCAGCATTCGGACGATCAGAAAAACATCATTGTCCGTGAAGGCATACGAAAAATCGGGATTCAAAAAGCTGAGCCGGCTTTCTCTATTCAGAGTTTTATGGAGCCGATTCTGGTCAAGTTTTTTTTAGATTGCAAAGAAGACGAGCATATGCTGTCGTTGATTGAAGAGACGTATTGTTTCACGGACCAGGATGAGCAGCAGCAAATCCTTCAGCTCGCACACAGTATTATAGAAGGAGAAGCTGATGTTCTTCCGTTTGAACCGATGAAGCCGCCGCGCAAGCAGTGTATTTCAGATGAGCTCCAAACGATTTGTTTAGAGGACGGGGTATTTTCAATTCGTTCCTTTCAAACCTTTCGCCTCGGACAGTACTACGAACAGCTTAGAGAAACTGTGGAAGCGGCAATAGACGAATATAAGATGGAGCAGGAGTACCAAAACTTTATTCAGACACTCAGAGACTATGTAATGGCTAAACCGCCGCGAATCAAAAGGGTGCACATTGTCCATGATGGTTCATTTACACTGTGGGAGATGCGCTATGTGCCGGAACGGGAAAAAATGAAATACATAGACAGGCGATTTGTCCGGGATCATCCCATGTACATTGACTCCCATTTGCTTGCGCCGCTGATCTCCATCGCGCCTGATGAGGTGATTCTCTATACAGACCAGCCCGAGCATATGATGGTAAGGACGATTCAAAACGTATTTCAAGAGCGTGTGCAAATGCTTCCGCTTCAGGCGTTTTCAAACGCTGAAGCACCGGTCAAGCACTCAGAGGGATAAGTGCCGGCAGCCTGTAAACATAAGGCTGCCGCTTGAAAAAAAGGAAATACAATCGTGTTGATTTTTTGGAACGAACAATTTATAATACATAGGAGATTAAGATTGACACACGTACTGATAAGGACATGAAGGAATGATACCGGCTTAAAGAGAGGGAAGTCACGGCTGCAAGCTTCCCAGCTAAGGACCATTCGCTTTACCGCCTTTGAACTTCAGCTGTGAACCCCTTTATAAGGAACAGTAATAGCTGACGGGAACTCCCGTTACAGAGTTTAGAGCCGCAGGTGCCGGTGTATTGGCTTGCGGAAAAAAGGGTGGAACCACGATTCCGTTTATTCAACCTCGTCCCTTTCATAGGGGGCGGGGTTTTTATATGCAAAAAAGGAGTGACAATGATGTCAGATATGGTAAAAATCACATTTCCTGATGGAGCAGTCAAGGAGTTTGCGAAAGGGACAACAACAGAAGATATCGCGGCATCCATCAGTCCGGGATTAAAAAAGAAATCATTAGCCGGAAAACTGAACGGAAAAGAAATCGATTTGAAAACGCCGATCAACGAAGACGGCACTGTGGAAATCATTACTGAAGGATCAGAAGAGGGTCTTGAGATTATGCGCCACAGTACGGCTCACTTGCTGGCACAAGCGATTAAACGCATTTACAAAGACGTGAAATTCGGTGTCGGTCCTGTTATCGAAAACGGTTTTTACTATGATGTAGAAATGGAAGAAGCGATTACGCCGGAGGATCTGCCGAAAATCGAGAAAGAAATGAAAAAAATCGTCAATGCGAACCTTCCGATCGTTCGAAAAGAAGTCAGCCGTGAAGAAGCGAAAGCCCGCTTTGCGGAAATCGGCGATGACCTGAAGCTTGAACTGCTGGATGCGATTCCTGAGGGAGAAACCGTATCGATTTACGAGCAGGGCGAATTCTTTGACCTGTGCCGCGGCGTACACGTTCCATCAACAGGAAAAATTAAAGAGTTTAAGCTGTTAAGCCTTGCAGGTGCATATTGGCGCGGTGACAGCAATAATCAAATGCTTCAGCGTGTATACGGAACAGCTTTCTTCAAAAAAGCTGATCTTGACGAGCATCTTCGCATGCTTGAAGAAGCAAAAGAGCGTGACCACAGAAAACTCGGCAAAGAATTAAAGCTGTTTGCGAATTCTCAAAAAGTCGGACAAGGTCTGCCGCTTTGGATGCCAAAAGGCGCGACAATCCGCCGCACGATCGAGCGCTACATTGTCGATAAAGAAATCAGCCTCGGCTATGAACACGTCTATACACCAGTGCTTGGAAGCAAAGAGCTGTATGAAACATCAGGACACTGGGATCATTATCAAGAAGGCATGTTCCCTCCGATGGAAATGGACAACGAAACACTTGTATTGCGTCCGATGAACTGCCCGCACCATATGATGATTTACAAACAAGACATTCACAGCTACCGCGAACTTCCAATCCGTATTGCGGAGTTGGGAACGATGCACCGCTATGAAATGTCAGGTGCGCTGTCAGGGCTTCAGCGCGTACGCGGAATGACGTTGAATGATGCACACATCTTTGTACGCCCGGATCAAATTAAGGATGAGTTTATCCGTACAGTCCGTTTAATCCAGGATGTATATGAAGATTTCGGTTTAAGTGATTACACATTCCGTCTGTCTTACCGTGATCCGGAAGACACAGAGAAATACTTTGATGATGATGAAATGTGGAACAAAGCGCAATCCATGCTGAAATCTGCAATGGACGAAATCGGCCACGACTATTACGAAGCAGAAGGTGAAGCGGCATTCTACGGCCCTAAACTTGATGTTCAGGTGAAAACAGCGATCGGCAAGGAAGAAACATTATCTACTGTTCAGCTGGACTTCTTGCTGCCTGAACGCTTCGATCTGACATATATCGGTGAAGACGGCAAGCAGCATCGTCCGGTTGTTATTCACAGAGGTGTGGTATCAACAATGGAACGCTTTGTTGCATTCTTAATCGAAGAGCATAAAGGCGCACTTCCAACATGGCTTGCACCGGTTCAGTTCCAAGTCATCCCGGTTTCTCCGGCTGTGCATTTGGATTATGCGAAGCAAGTACAAGAGAGCCTCCAGCGTGAAGGCCTGCGTGTAGAAGTCGACAGCCGTGATGAAAAAATCGGCTACAAAATCCGCGAAGCGCAAATGCAAAAAATTCCATACATGCTTGTGGTCGGTGACCAAGAAGCAGAAAACGGTGCGGTAAACGTCCGTAAATACGGAGAGCAGAAGTCTGAAACCATTTCACTTGATGATTTTGTGAAAAAGGCTGTAGCTGAAGCGAAGAAATAATACAAAAAAGCATGATCTCATGAAAGAGATCATGCTTTTTTATTTATGTTCTAAAATAGGAAACAAATCATGAAGGCTGCTGATGATGTGATCAGGCGTCACTTCTGTTTCATTTTTCTTATCCGTCCGGTTGATCCAAACGGTTTTGATTCCGGCTCTGGAAGCGCCTAAAATATCAGTATTCAAATTATCGCCGACCATGATGGCATCCTCTTTCTGGATCTTCATTAGCTGTAGGCAATGCTCGAAAATAGAAGCATCGGGTTTCCCTTTGCCAAAAGCGCCTGAGATGACAATTTCATTGAAATAAGGGGCGAGCTCAGGCACGCCGGCGAGCTTCTCCTTTTGCAGACTCGGATCGCCGTTAGTCAAAAGCAACAACTCGTACTTTCCTTTTAATTGATCAAGCACATCAAATGTTTCATCGTAAACAAACGGGCGTTTTCGGCGTTCCGCTGCAAAAAACTCTCCCAAATATTCACCATATGCCGTATCGTCGACACCAAGCGCTTTCAGGCCGTTTGTCCATGCGTTTCGTCTGTACTCCGGCACAATCTTATTCAGCTTCTGAAATCCTTCACTGATCGGCTCGGAGAAATTTGACCACAGCCCTTCAAACGGGTTAATGCCGATCATCACCGTATAAGGGTATGTCTCGTAAGACATGTACAATTCTCTCGCCGCTTCCCGAACAGCTGCTTCGAATTCCTCAGGGTCAAGACCATATTTTTTCTCGGCCTGTAAACATGTTTCTGCAAATGTTGTTCTGACGCTTTTCTCATCCCAAAGTAGTGTATCGTCTAAATCAAAAAATACGGCTTTCATGATCTTCTCCTCTGCTTCAGATTCAATTCTTTCTGCCAAAAGGCTCATGTTTATTCTACAATAGATAAAAGTCTTGTGAAATATGTTTTCAGACGATTTTAAAAAAATAGTCAGCCATGAAACGGTTTGCCGAAAAAATGATAAAATGAAATGGGAAAGAACAGGTGACACAGATGATTCAATTAATGATCATGATGCTGGAAAGGGTAGGGATTATCGTTATATTGGGATTTATTCTGGCCCACACTAAACTTTTCAGACAGGCACTTCAAAATCCGGAGGGCTACAAAGGAAAAGCTGTATTGATTTCTATTTTTTCTCTTTTCAGCATCATCAGCAATTATACCGGCATCGAAATTCAAAAACATATGATTGTGAATAATGATTGGGTGTTTACAATAGATCCGTCGGGCTCTATTGCAAATACCCGTATTTTGGGCGTGGAAATAGGCGGGCTTTTGGGCGGGCCGTTTGTAGGAGCGGGAATCGGTTTATTAGCAGGCCTTCATCGTTTTTCGCTCGGCGGCAGCACGGCTTTAAGCTGTGCGGTCTCATCCGTTTTAGCAGGGTTTCTTGCGGGATGGATCGGCAGGTATTTTACGAAGCGCTATCGAATGCCGACACCGCGTATCGCAGCCCTCGTCGGGATCGGTATGGAGACCTTGCAAATGGTCATTATTTTGCTGATGGCAAAGCCGTTCATTGATGCTTGGGAGCTTGTCAGCATGATCGGGATTCCGATGATCCTCATTAACGGAACAGGCAGCTTTATTTTCCTGTCGATTATTCAAGCCATTATTCGCAAGGAAGAACAGGCAAGGGCGCTTGAAACGCACAGGGTGCTGACCATTGCCGATCAGACGCTTCCTTTTTTCCGTCAAGGGTTAAATGAAAGCTCTTGTAAAAGTGTAGCAGCCATCATCCATAAGATGACCGGAACGGATGCGGTATCTCTGACGGACAATGAGAAAATACTTGCGCATGTCGGCGCGGGAATGGACCATCATATCCCATCTAAAAGCCTGATCACAGGCCTGTCTAAAAAGGTAATTAAAACAGGGCGTATCATGAAGGCTACTTCACAGGAAGAGATTGAATGCACCCATTCGGAATGCCCTTTGCACGCGGCGATTGTACTGCCTTTGACATCAAACGGCAACACAATCGGAACGTTAAAAATGTATTTTAAAAGCCCGGCCGGCCTCAGTCAGGTAGAGGAGGAGCTTGCCGAGGGGCTGGCCATGCTGTTTTCGACACAGCTTGAGCTCGGTGAAGCCGAGCTGCAAAGCAAGCTTCTGAAGGATGCGGAAATCAAAGCGCTTCAAGCACAGGTTAACCCGCATTTTTTATTTAATGCCATTAATACGATTTCTGCTTTATGCCGGACAGATGTTGAAAAAACCCGTAAGCTTTTGCTGCAGCTTAGCGTGTACTTTCGTTCTAATCTCCAGGGAGCAAGACAGCTGCTGATCCCGCTTTCAAAGGAGCTGAACCATCTTCAAGCCTATCTGTCATTAGAACAGGCGCGTTTTCCCGGGAAATATAAGATTGAGCTTGATATTGACAGCAGGCTGGAACAAATTGAGATTCCTCCGTTTGTCTTGCAGGTGCTTGTTGAAAACGCATTACGGCACGCATTTCCAAAAAAACAAGACATGTGCAAGGTAACGGTTTGTGTCTTATCTGACGAGTCATCCGTCTATATGAAGGTCACGGACAATGGGCGCGGAATTCCGCCGGACGTCTTGCCGGAATTGGGGAATAAACCGCTGCCTTCTAAGGAAGGAACAGGGACTGCGCTTTATAATCTGAATCAGCGGCTGATCGGTTTATTCGGGCAGCAGGCTGCATTACATATCAAGAGTGAGGTACATAAAGGGACAGAGGTTTCCTTTCAAGTACCTATGCAACAAATGAAAGAGGGAGAAGAACATGCTCAGGGTGTTAATAGTTGATGATGAGATTCTGGCAAGAGATGAACTGGCTTATTTACTCAAAAGGACAAATGAGGAATTAGAAATCAATGAAGCGGAAAATATTGAATCAGCGTTTGACCAAATGATGGATCAAAAGCCTGATTTGCTGTTTTTAGACGTTGACTTATCCGGAGAGAATGGTTTTGATATCGCAAAACGATTGAAGAATATGAAGAACCCCCCGGCTATTGTGTTTGCGACGGCCTATGACCAGTATGCACTTAAAGCTTTTGAAGTGGACGCTCTTGATTACTTAACCAAACCTTTCGATGAAGAAAGGGTTCGGCAAACAATGAAAAAGTATAAAAAGGTAAAGCGGGAGATTGATGAACCAGAACAGATCAGCCATGCCAGCCAGCATAAATTAGCCTTATCTGTCGGTGAATCGATTGTGATTGTGGATACGAAGGATATAATCTTTGCGGGAACCGAAGACGGCCATGTCCATGTTAAAACCTTTGATGTATCTTATTCAGTCAATGATACGCTCGTTGTCATTGAAAAAAAGCTGCCGGAAACTGATTTTCTCCGCGTCCATCGAAGCTTTGTCGTTAATACTGAGTACATCAAAGAGATACAGCCATGGTTTAATTCCACCTATAATCTGATCATGAAAGACGGATCGAAAATACCGGTCAGCCGGACATATGCCAAGGAATTAAAAAAGCTGCTCCATATTTGATGGGGCGGCTTTTTGTATTTCATCCTTTTTATGCTGCAACTCATCTTTAATATTCGGCAAGTTATCATGTAAGCGCTTAATAGAGAGGGATTCTTATTTATAATGAGGGTACAAAAGAGAAAGAGGTGAAGAAAATGAGTGCTAAAAAAGTGTACGGATTTTTAACACAAGCATTTATTTTTGCCGTCATTATGCTGGTTTCCAATATGATTGCCGCTTTTGTCCCAATTCCTATACCGGCGTCGGTTGTAGGTTTGGTCTTATTATTTCTCCTATTATGTTTGAAAGTGATTAAACTGGAACAAGTAGAAACGCTCGGAGCGTCTTTAACCTCATTGATTGGATTTTTATTTGTTCCATCAGGTATATCTGTTATGAATTCTCTTGGTGTGATGCAGCAATACGGCCTGCAAATCGTCCTTGTCATTCTTCTCGCAACGATTATTTTATTGGGGGCAACAGGATTGTTTTCTCAGCTTATTCTTACACTGAGCGGAAAACGCAAGACTGCTGATGACATAAAAGCAAAAACAGTACAGTCCCCGCAGAAGAAAAACGAACTTGTTCATCATTAAGAGAAGCAGGAGGTTCATGAAATGGAAAGCACAATGAGTCCATATTTCGGAATTGTCGTATCACTGGCCGCTTTCGGCATTGGCACCTTTTTATTTAAAAAAACAAAAGGGTTCTTCCTTTTCACTCCATTGTTTGTTGCGATGGTGCTAGGGATTGCATTTTTGAAAATCGGCGGTTTCTCTTACGCTGACTATAATAACGGGGGAGAAATCATTAAGTTTTTCTTGGAACCCGCGACGATTGCCTTTGCCATTCCATTGTACAAACAAAGAGATAAACTGAAAAAATACTGGTGGCAAATTATGTCCTCCATTATCGTAGGCTCTATCTGCTCTGTCACGATTGTCTATTTGCTTGCAAAAGGGATTCACCTTGATGAGGCTGTTATGAAAAGTATGCTTCCGCAGGCGGCAACAACGGCGATTGCGCTTCCTTTATCAAAAGATATTGGCGGCATCAGCGATATCACAGCTTTTGCTGTTATCTTTAACGCCGTCATTGTGTATGCGCTCGGCGCTTTGTTCTTAAAAGTATTTAAAGTGAAGAATCCCATTTCGAAAGGGTTGGCTCTCGGAACGTCCGGACACGCACTCGGTGTAGCTGTCGGGATCGAGATGGGTGAAGTCGAAGCCGCGATGGCAAGTATCGCTGTTGTCGTTGTCGGGGTCGTAACGGTTCTGGTTATTCCTGTGTTCGTGCAGCTGATCGGAGGATAAGCCAAGGCTGAACCCTTGGCTTTTTCTATTTTATGGTGCGTCTTCCGGATCGATATATCCTTGTTTAATGCCCCATTCCACTTGATCGTCATGCCACTTTTTTCGTTCTTCATAACCATAGCCGTCGTCATCAGGAAGCTCTGAAGCCGGCGGTTGAATGGCATCATCTGTCTGGCTCGGGGAAGATGGCGCATTTTGGCTGTTAGATGAGGAAGCCTCATTCTGCTGACGCTGTGCCTGCGCTTGCCGTTCTTTTTTGGCGTCCGCTTCCTGCTGTTTTTGGAGTGCTGCCTGACGCTGCCTTTCAAGCTCAGCTTGCCTTTCTGCTTCCGCTAATCGCTGTCTCCCTGCTGCAGCCTGTGCCAATCGTTGCTGTTCCGCTTCTTCCTCCTGTTGTTTCTTTCGTTTCGCTCTCTGCTCTTTTTCACGTTTTTTCGCTGCAGCGATTTGCCTTTGTTTCTCTGCTTCTTCCTTCGCCTTCACCTTTTCTAATTCAGTTGCGAGAGGATTCACCATTTTCAATGAAACGGGTTTTAGGTTTTTCAGCTCTTTCTCCAGCTTGTTTTCATGAAACGCTGCGGCTGTGATAACGGTCTCTTCTTTTGGCTCTGAAGATATGCTGTTGCTATTGGAGCAGCCGGTTACTATCAATGTTAAAAATAGAGTAAGCTGTATCAGTTTGTTCATGTGTCAGACTCCCTTCTCGTTCTTATATCGGCTTTTTTAGTGTGAGGTTCACTTTGTTTTGCATTTTTTCCTATATGTGGTTTTTGGTAAACTGCGAAATAAGGAGAAGGATGGGGTAGTATATTGATCTTCATATAACAGAATCTGGTGCAGAGCATCCGCAACTTCTGATTTTTATTTATGGCGGGGGTGTCAGCGGCTGGATGCGGGAAGATCAAATCAGCCATTTTCAACATTTGTGGCGCCGTTTTGATCTTTTCCAGACTCAGACAAAAATGCTTTATCTTCATGCCAGCCGATTCGAAACATACTATAAAGTAAGCAGTCAAATGAGTGCAGGTACGCTTTATCAAATACTAATATGACATGTACGATACCCGATTCGCTCAGACAAACCAGTGCCAGCCTGCTGGTGACGGTCGGGAAAAAGAAAGAAAAGTGATGAATGCATCGGCAGCTGAAATCGCAAAGATGAATGAAAGTTCGAGAACGCTATGTTTCCAGGGATCTTCCATGGAGCGTCGCTGGCTCAGCCGATGCTGTTTAACAAAATCCTGCATGATTGGCGATTGGCTGGAGGGTTCAGAACCTTGCATTCTGGATAAGAATAAAAGATTTTCTTTTTCTCTCTTGCACTCATAAATAACCCATGTTACAATGAGAAAGTTGTTCCGGATAAGTCATCCTTGACTAAACATCCGGCATTGTGTAGAATAGTTATTGAATTGAATATAAATCACAAGCAGAAGCACCCGCTTCTCACCTGATTGACACATTCATGTAGTTGGCAGGTTGACCGTACATTTTTATTGATACAGATGTTCGTAGTGTGGGTGTTTTATAATGCCCGCACTTTTTGTTTGCCTGCAGAATGCAGTCAAAAGAGTTGTGAATCAATTCGAAGAAACTATGGAGGTGGCTCATTATTAGCAAAGATCAATTGGTTAATGAGGGTATCCGTGCACGTGAGGTCCGCTTAATCGGACAAAATGGCGACCAGCTTGGAATCAAGTCCCGTCAGGAAGCACTTGAAATAGCCGGCCGCGCAAATCTTGACCTTGTGTTAGTTGCAGCAAATGCAAAACCGCCTGTCTGCCGCATCATGGACTACGGAAAGTTCAGATTCGAGCAGCAGAAAAAGGACAAAGAAGCACGCAAAAATCAAAAAATCATTAACTTAAAAGAAGTTAGATTAAGCCCGACAATCGATGAGCACGACTTTAACACGAAGTTGCGCAATGCGATTAAATTCCTTGAAAAAGGCGATAAAGTGAAAGCTTCTATCCGCTTTAAAGGACGCGCAATCACTCATAAAGAAATCGGCCAGCGTGTACTAGACCGTTTTTCTGAAGCATGTGCTGAGGTTGCGACAGTCGAAACAAAACCAAAAATGGACGGCCGCAGCATGTTCTTAATGCTCGCGCCGAAAAACGAAAAGCAATAAGGAGGAAATCCCATGCCAAAAATGAAAACTCACCGCGGATCTGCTAAACGTTTTAAAAAGACAGGTTCTGGGAAGTTAAAACGTTCTCATGCATACACTAGTCACTTATTCGCCAACAAATCTCAAAAGCAAAAGCGTAAGCTTCGCAAGAGTGCTGTTGTAAGCGCAGGAGACTTCAAACGTATCAAACAAATGCTTGCTAACATCAAGTAATCGGACAAGGAACAATTAGGAGGGAAATTTAATGCCAAGAGTAAAAGGCGGAACTGTTACACGTAAGCGTCGTAAAAAGGTTCTTAAATTAGCAAAAGGTTATTTCGGTTCAAAACATACATTATACAAAGTAGCTAACCAGCAGGTCATGAAATCTGGAAACTATGCTTTCCGTGACCGTCGTCAGAAAAAACGTGATTTCCGTAAGCTTTGGATCACTCGTATCAACGCAGCTGCTCGCATGAACGGTCTTTCTTACAGCCGTTTAATGCACGGTCTTAAGCTTTCTGGTATCGAAGTAAACCGTAAAATGCTTGCTGATCTTGCTGTAAACGATCTTACTGCATTCAATCAGCTTGCTGATGCTGCTAAAGCTCAATTAAACAAATAATGATATAGAGCCGCTCTTAGAGAGCGGCTTTTTTATATAAAGGATGAGGCAACATGATAATTGCTGTATATCTAGTTCTGATCAATCTGTGCGGTTTTTGGGTGATGGGCGCAGATAAACGAAGAGCGCAGCGCCACAAATGGAGAATTTCTGAAAACCGGCTGTGGCTGATCGCCATCGTGTTTGGAGCGCTTGGTGTCTGGCTCGGCATCTATTACAGTCCGTTTGATTTATAAAAAAGCAGAAAAGCGTTTACCGCTCTTCTGCTTTTTTTGCAAGTTTAATGGGCAGATCCCAGTCAATTTTACAATCCGGATATCGTTCCAGTACTTTTTCTTCAATATTCTCAAAATCTTTTGCGGAAAAGTTTTTTAGCTTCTCAGGAGACTCCGTCCATACAAAGATGGTGTGGATGAACAATGGATGATCCTTGGAAGGAATATGCTTTTCTCCTTCAAAAAGCACGCCTTTATACGTCAATTGAAAGTTCTTTCGGGTATTGTTCTGTTCATCGATAATATAAAAAAGTTCTTTTGATTGGGCCAGCTTCAGTCTTCTCTTTGGATTTGCGACATATTTGACCAAGGCATAAATACAGTAAGCAAATAGAGCAAGCAATAAAATCCGGAGAACCATGATAAACATTGTGTGAAGGCACCTCCCTCATTGTGATGATCTGATGTAATACGTAGAGCATAGAAAAAGGTTTCACTTTTTCTAAAAGAAGTTTGTTAAAAAAGATATACCCGCTTTTTAAGTGAAATAGTCGTATGGTTGCCGTCAGGTTTTGTATAATAATAATGCAGGACAGATGAAGGAGGTTTTTGGAATCATGGCAAAATTGGATGAAACGTTAACCATGCTGAAAGAATTAACTGATGCAAAAGGCATTCCGGGAAATGAAAGAGAAGTCAGGCAAGTGATGAAATCATACATAGAACCATTTGCTGATGAAGTGACAACTGACCGGCTTGGCAGTTTAATTGCAAAAAAAACAGGTGCGGAAAACGGTCCGAAAATTATGATTGCCGGGCATTTGGACGAAGTCGGCTTTATGGTGACACAAATCACCGATAAAGGCTTTATCCGTTTTCAAACTGTCGGCGGCTGGTGGTCTCAAGTCATGCTGGCTCAGCGTGTCACCATCGTGACGAAAAAGGGAGAGGTCACAGGTGTTATCGGATCTAAGCCACCGCACATTTTATCTGCTGAAGCGAGAAAAAAACCGGTCGATATCAAAGAGATGTTCGTTGATATCGGGGCTTCAAGCCATGAGGAAGCATTGGAATGGGGCGTACTCCCAGGTGATATGATCGTTCCGCATTTTGAATTCACGGTCATGAACAATGAAAAATTTCTTTTAGCAAAGGCGTGGGACAACCGTATCGGCTGTGCGATCGCCATTGATGTTTTGAGGAATTTAAAAGACACAGATCATCCAAACGTTGTGTATGGCGTTGGAACTGTACAGGAAGAAGTTGGCCTAAGAGGAGCGAAGACCTCTGCGCACACGATACAGCCTGATATTGCTTTTGGTGTTGATGTAGGAATAGCCGGAGATACGCCAGGGATTTCTGAGAAGGAAGCGCAAAGCAAAATGGGAGAAGGGCCGCAGATTATTCTGTACGATGCATCTATGGTCTCCCACAAAGGACTTCGTGACTTAGTTGTCAATACAGCAGAAGAAGCAGGCATTCCATATCAATTTGATGCGATCGCCGGCGGAGGAACTGATTCCGGGTCCATTCATTTGACGGCAAACGGTGTTCCGGCGCTGTCCATTACCATTGCAACACGATACATTCATACGCACGCTGCCATGCTGCATCGTGACGATTATGAAAATGCGGTAAAATTAATCACCGAAGTCATTAAGAAGTTAGACCGGCAAACGGTTGACGATATTACGTACCAATAAAGATACGGAAGAATCCGCCTTGTGAGGCGGATTCTATTTTTTTGTCTGTACAAATTTTGGTGGAGTGACTACAATAAAGGAGATACCGAAAAATTCCTGAATCTGATCACGTACGAGATGCAGCTCATTTGTAAGGAAAGGAGGATTCAATTTCACAATTTGTAAGCGCTTTCTAAAATAAGGGAGGTTTGAAAAAATTGAAAAAGAAAAAAGCATGGAAACGGTTCTTTCACTTTTCGAGTGCTGCTCTGACGGCGGGTTTGTTATTGACTTCCGCTTCTCCGGCATCCGCTGCATTTTGGGGAGCATCTAATGAATTGCTTCATGATCCAACGATAATCAAAGAGGGAAGCTCGTGGTACGCGTTTGGAACAGGCCTTACGGAAGAAAGGGGGCTGCGGGTTCTCAAATCGTCGGATGCTAAAAATTGGACCGTGCAAAAATCGATTTTCAGCACACCTTTATCATGGTGGTCCACTTATGTGCCGAATTACGGCCAAAACCAGTGGGCACCGGACATTCAATATTATAACGGAAAGTACTGGCTGTATTATTCAGTTTCTTCTTTCGGAAAAAATGTCTCTGCCATAGGCCTTGCTTCTTCAACAAGCATCAGCTCGGGAAGCTGGAAAGACGAAGGCCTGGTGATCCGGTCGACGAGCTCCGATAATTATAACGCCATCGACCCGGAACTCACCTTTGACAAGGATGGCAATCCGTGGCTTGCGTTCGGCTCATTTTGGAGCGGAATCAAGCTGACCAAGCTGGATAAGAACACGATGAAGCCTACCGGATCGCTTTATTCCATTGCGTCGAGACCGAGTAATAGCGGAGCGCTGGAGGCTCCTACCCTCACGTATCAAAATGGTTACTACTATTTAATGGTTTCATTTGATAAATGCTGTGACGGGGTAAATAGTACGTACAAAATTGCTTATGGGAGATCTAAAAGCATAACAGGGCCTTATCTTGATAAAAGCGGAAAAAGCATGCTGGAAGGAGGGGGCACCATCTTAGATTCCGGCAATGATCAATGGAAAGGGCCTGGAGGTCAGGATATTGTAAATGGAAACATACTTGTGCGCCATGCCTATGACGCGAAAGATAACGGCATTCCCAAGCTACTAATCAATGATTTGAATTGGAGTTCGGGCTGGCCGTCCTATTAAACTGATAAGCCGGGTGAATACCTGGCTTTTTTTAAAAAGAAAAGATTGACAGTATCCTACTGAATTACTATAATGAAGTTGTTCGTACAAATTAATGATAATTCACTAGTTTTTGTTTATTAGTACGTATCTATCAATTTAGAATTGGAAGCGTTTTATTTTATAAGAAAGGGGCAGTTAACATGCTTCAGACAAGAGATTATGAATTCTGGTTTGTAACAGGAAGCCAGCATCTATACGGAGAAGAAACGCTGCAGCTGGTAGACCAGCATGCAAAAAGCATTTGTGAGGGGCTTAGCGGCATTTCTTCCAGATATAAAATTAAGCATAAACCTGTTGTAACTTCCTCGGAAACCATCAGACATCTGTTAAGAGAAGCGGAGTACAGTGAGACATGCGCCGGTATTATTACATGGATGCACACATTTTCTCCTGCAAAAATGTGGATAGAAGGCCTTTCCTCTTATCAAAAACCGCTTATGCATCTGCATACTCAATATAATCGCGATATTCCATGGGGTACGATTGACATGGATTTTATGAACAGCAACCAATCCGCACATGGCGACCGCGAGTACGGGTACATCAATTCTCGTATGGGGCTGAGCCGTAAAGTTGTCGCGGGCTATTGGGATGATGAAGAGGTAAAGAAAGAAATTTCTCAGTGGATGAATACGGCGGCTGCGTTAAATGAAAGCAGACATATCAAGGTTGCCAGATTCGGAGATAACATGCGCCATGTTGCAGTAACGGACGGAGACAAGGTGGGAGCGCATATCCAGTTCGGCTGGCAGGTTGACGGCTATGGCATCGGGGATCTTGTCGAAGTGATGAATGGAATTTCTGACGATGAGGTCGAAACACTTTATGCAGAGTATGACAAGCTTTATGTCATCAGCGAGGAAACGAAACGAGACGAAGCAAAGATAGCGTCCATTAAAGAACAGGCGAAAATTGAACTTGGTCTAACCGCTTTTCTTGAACAAGGCGGATACACGGCTTTTACGACTTCATTTGAAGTGCTGCACGGAATGAAACAGCTGCCTGGGCTGGCCGTTCAGAGGCTGATGGAAAAAGGCTACGGGTTCGCCGGAGAAGGTGATTGGAAGACGGCTGCTCTCGTCCGGATGATGAAAATCATGGCTGAAGGTAAAAGAACGTCCTTCATGGAAGACTATACGTACCATTTTGAACCTGAAAATGAAATGATTCTTGGCTCACACATGCTTGAGGTGTGCCCGACAGTTGCTTTGGATCAGCCGAAAATTGAAGTACATCCGCTGTCTATCGGAGGCAAAGGTGACCCGGCGCGGTTTGTATTCAATGGCATCAGCGGATCAGCCATTCAAGCGAGTCTGGTTGATATCGGAGGGCGTTTCCGTCTCGTGCTCAATGAGGTAAACGGACAGGAAATCGAGAAAGATATGCCGAATCTGCCTGTCGCCCGCGTTCTCTGGAAGCCTGAGCCTTCATTAAAAACAGCGGCAGAGGCATGGATTTTAGCCGGCGGCGCACACCATACCTGCTTGTCTTACGAATTGACAGCGGAGCAATTGATGGATTGGGCGGAAATGGCGGGGGTTGAAAGTATCTTGATTTCTCGCGATACATCGATTCACAAGCTGAAACATGAATTGAAATGGAACGAGGCGCTTTACAGGCTTCAAAAGTAGAGAGGAGGATGTCACTTGGCTTACACAATAGGTGTTGATTTCGGAACATTATCAGGAAGAGCGGTGCTCGTTCACGTCAAAACTGGAGAAGAGCTGGCAGCGGCTGTCAAAGAATATCCACACGCCGTCATTGATACCGTCCTTCCCAAAACGGGTCAAAAGCTGCCGCGGGACTGGGCGCTTCAGCATCCGGCAGATTATCTGGAAGTCTTGGAAACAACGATTCCATCATTACTTGAACAGACTGGTGTTGATCCAAAAGAGATCATCGGGATCGGAATTGATTTTACGGCATGTACGATCTTGCCTGTCGACAGTGAAGGACAGCCATTATGTATGCTGCCGGAATTTGAAGAGGAGCCGCACAGCTATGTGAAGCTTTGGAAGCATCACGCCGCCCAAAAGCATGCTGATCGGCTCAATCAAATCGCCGAAGAAGAAGGGGAAGCTTTTTTACAGCGCTACGGAGGAAAGATTTCATCAGAATGGATGATTCCGAAGGTGATGCAGATTGCCGAAGAAGCGCTGCACATTTATGAAGCAGCTGATCGGATGATCGAAGCAGCTGACTGGATCGTGTATCAGCTGTGCGGCTCGCTGAAGCGAAGCAACTGCACAGCTGGTTATAAAGCGATTTGGAGTGAAAAAACGGGATATCCTTCAGAGAATTTCTTTGAAAAACTTCACCCTGCAATGAAAACGATTACAAAAGATAAGTTAGCGGGATCGATTCACTCAGTAGGGGAAAAAGCAGGCGGGCTGACGGAAAAAATGGCACAGCTGACCGGTCTCCTTCCGGGCACAGCAGTTGCTGTTGCGAATGTTGACGCTCATGTTTCTGTTCCGGCTGTCGGTATCACAGAACCAGGAAAAATGCTGATGATTATGGGAACCTCAACATGCCACGTTCTCTTAGGAGACGAGGTAAACATTGTGCCCGGCATGTGCGGGGTTGTGGACAACGGCATCCTTCCGGGATTTGCGGGGTATGAAGCCGGACAGTCCTGTGTGGGCGATCATTTTGAATGGTTCGTGAAAACGTGTGTCCCGCAAGCCTATAAAGACGAAGCGGAGAAAAAAAATGTCAGCATTCACGAGCTGCTGAGCGAGAAGGCAAACATGCAGGCGCCGGGGGAGAGCGGCCTCCTTGCCCTGGATTGGTGGAATGGAAACCGTTCAACCCTTGTTGATGCTGATCTAACGGGGATGCTGCTTGGCATGACGCTGCTGACGAAACCCGAAGAGCTTTACCGTGCGTTAGTTGAAGCAACAGCATACGGCACAAGGATGATTATTGAAACATTTAGAGAAAGCGGAGTGCCAATTGAAGAACTTTACGCAGCTGGCGGTATTGCTGAAAAAAACCCGTTTGTCATGCAGATTTATGCGGATGTCACAAACATGGATATTAAAATCTCAGGTTCACCGCAAGCCCCTGCCTTAGGATCTGCCATTTTCGGCGCGCTTGCGGCCGGTAAAGAAAACGGCGGCTATGATGATGTCACAGAGGCAGCGGCGCACATGGGGAAACTGAAAGATATTTCATATACGCCAAATGCTGAGCATGCCGCCGTATATGAAAAGCTATACGCTGAATATAAAGAGCTTGTTCAATATTTCGGAAAAGAGAATCATGTCATGAAGCGTCTGAAAACGATAAAAAATCTTCAATTTTCATCTGCCGCACAAAAGAATTCATAAAGGGTGATGAGCATGCTTGAAACGTTAAAAAAAGAGGTGCTGGCTGCCAACCTGAAGCTTCAAGAGCATCAGCTGGTGACCTTTACGTGGGGAAATGTGAGCGGTATTGACCGTGAAAAAGAGTTAATCGTCATTAAACCGAGCGGAGTCGAATACAGCGAGCTGACAGCCGATGACTTGGTTGTTTTGAATTTGGAAGGTGAGGTCGTAGAAGGCTCGCTCAAACCTTCTTCTGATACACCCACTCATGTTTATTTGTATAACGCGTTTCCAAATATCGGCGGGATTGTCCATACCCATTCTCAATGGGCGACAAGCTGGGCGCAAGCCGGAAGGGACATACCCCCTTTAGGCACGACACATGCCGATTATTTCGACAGTGCGATTCCGTGTACACGTGAAATGTACGATGAAGAAATCATTCATGACTACGAACTGAATACAGGCAAAGTGATCGCGGAGACCTTTCAGCACCATAAGTACGAACAGGTGCCGGGTGTGCTCGTTAATAACCACGGCCCATTCTGCTGGGGCACAGATGCCCTAAACGCCATTCATAACGCGGTGGTGTTAGAAACGGTTGCGGAAATGGCGTATCACTCTATGATGCTGAACAAGAATGTCAACCCGATCAATACTGTTCTCCACGAAAAGCACTTTTATCGAAAACACGGAGCAAATGCGTATTATGGCCAGTCATAATCCCGCAGTATCACCGGCCGGTTTTCTGATTGACTTGGACGGTACCGTATTCAGAGGAAACGAACTGATCGATGGAGCAAGAGAAGCCATCAGTACACTTCGAAATATGGGAAAGAAAATCGTCTTTTTGAGCAACCGGGGAAATATCTCCCGTGCCATGTGCAGAAAAAAACTGCTTGGTGCCGGAATAGGTGCAGATGTAAACGAAATTGTCCTGTCATCAAGTGTGACAGCAGCCTTTTTAAAAAGGAACTACCGTTTTTCAAAGGTATGGGTGCTTGGAGAACAGGGCTTGATTGATGAACTGAGGCTGGCAGGCGTCCAGACAGCAGATGAACCGAAGGAGGCGGATTGGCTTGTCATCTCGCTTCATGAAACACTCACCTACGAAGACTTGAATCAAGCCTTTAAAGCGGCCGCCGCAGGCGCTCGTATAATTGCCACGAACAAAGACCGCTATTTTCCTAATGAGGAGGGGAATGCCATCGACGTCGCCGGAATGATAGGGGCGATAGAAGCTTCTGCTCAGGCGAAGACGGAGCTTGTCGTCGGAAAGCCATCGTGGCTGATGGCGGAGGCTGCCTGTACTGCGCTGGGGCTTTCTGCACATGAATGTATGATTATAGGGGACAGCATTGAATCTGATATCGCAGCGGGAAAGCTGTATGGCATGAAGAGCGCTTTAGTGCTGACTGGTTCAGCGAAACCGGGTGAACAGCATTTGTATACGCCGGATTATGTACTGGAGTCGATTAAGGATGTAACCAAACTGGCTGAGGAGGGGATTCTGCTATGAATCATATCGCAGCTGACGTTCAGCGTGCTTTTGAACACGCGGGGGAGATGACATTTCCTGTAGAAGTAGAAGAAATTGTTCTAGAAAAACAAGCAGCCGATCGGTTGTTGGATTATGTAAAAAGAAAGAATGATCAGCGTATCGTCCTTGTCTGTGATCGGAATACGCACCGTATAGCGGGGATCGAGTTAGAAGATCGCTTGATAAAGGAAGGGCTTCAGGCGGAGTGTCTGATCATTCCGGAAAATGAAGCGGGAGATGTGGCGGCAGATGAACGGTCACTCATTCATGTGCTGGTCCATACGAAAAAATCAACAGATATCATGATCGCAGTCGGTTCGGGGACTATCCATGATATTGTGCGTTTTGCCGCCTTCCAGAGGGGGCTGCCGTTTATTTCTTATCCGACCGCCCCATCCGTTGACGGATTTACATCAGCCGGTGCGCCCATTATTTTATACGGTACGAAAACCACCATCCAAACGAAGGCCCCGTCCGCGCTGTTTGCTGATCTTGACATCTTAAAATCGGCGCCGCAGCCTATGGTGGCGGCTGGATTTGGGGATATGCTAGGCAAAATGACGTCTCTGGCTGATTGGAACATTTCTCATCAGCTCGCTGGTGAGCCATATTCATCAACAGGCGCAAAGCTCGTACAAGAAGCACTTGATGCCTGTATCGAAAACGCTGAAGACATTGCGATGAAAACGGAAACGGGCATCCGGGTCCTGATGGAGTCCTTGATTGTATCAGGACTTGTCATGCTGGCTTTGGATCATTCCCGTCCTGCTTCAGGAGGGGAGCATCATATTTCCCATTGGATTGAGATGGAATTAATGGAGAAAAAACGGCCTCAGATTCTCCATGGGGCAAAAGTGGGCTGTGCGGCCGTTTTATTGACTGACACGTACAGAAAGCTGATCCAAGCCGAAGGGCTGAACGAATTTTCTCCGCGTCAGCGGGAAGTCATTCAATCGGCTTATGAAACGCTGCCGGAAGGAAAAAAGCTGGCCGGCTGGCTGAAATCTGCCGGAGGCCCTGCGTATTTTGACGAAATCGGTGTCGGGCAGGATTCCGTCAAAAATGCCTTCAGACACGCACACACCTTAAGAGACCGCTGCACCGGATTAAGGCTCATCAATGAAAACAAAACGCTTGTCAATCATGGTCTTTATGAATAGCCCGCACCTCGAATGGAAGGGGTAACATAGATGAAAAAGATGACTGTCTGTTTTCTTGCGCTCATGATGGTTTTGACATTATTTATCGCTGGGTGTTCAGCGGAACGGTCATCCGGTAAACCGGGTGAAACGGAGCTGACTTTTTGGACATTTAACGGACTTCATGAGCAGTTTTATGTGGAAATGGTGAAAGAGTGGAACAAGAAATATCCTGACCGTCAAATTAAACTGAATACGGTCGTCTATCCGTATGGCCAAATGCACGATAATCTGTCGATTTCCTTAATCGCCGGGGAAGGCGTGCCTGACATTGCAGATGTAGAATTGGCCCGGTTTTCAAACTTTCTGAAGGGCACCGATGTGCCGCTTGCCGATTTGTCCCCGCTTATTGAAAAGGACCGGGATAAATTCGTAGAGGCGCGTCTTACGTTGTACAGCAAAAACGGCAAGCTATACGGGCTGGATACTCATGTAGGAACGACAGTTATGTTCTATAACATGGATATTATGAAAAAAGCCGGCATCAACCCGGATGATATTAAAACATGGGATGATTACCGCAAAGCCGGACAGAAAGTGCGCAAAGCGACCGGAAAGCCAATGGGAACGGTGGAAACAAATGATTCAGCAACATTTTTATCAATGATTTCACAGCAAAACTCAGGGTATTTTGATAAAAATGGAAAGCTGATCCTGAATAATGACACCAACGTAAAAACGCTTCAGTATTTAAAAGACATGATTAATGATAAAACAATGATCGCTGCACCAGGCGGCGGGCATCACAGTGAAGAATATTACGGTTTTATGAACCAAGGCGGAGCGGCTTCTGTTCTGATGCCGATTTGGTATATGGGAAGATTCATAGATTATATGCCTGATCTGAAAGGGAAGATTGCCATTCGGCCGCTTCCGGCATGGAAAGAAGGAGGCGACCGTTCAGCGGGTTTGGGCGGCACAGCCACCGTTGTGCCAAAGCAGGCCAAACATGTCGAATTAGCGAAAGAGTTTCTCGCCTTTGCGAAGGGTTCTGAAGAAGGAAACAAAAAGCTTTGGAGTGTGCTCGGGTTCGATCCGCTTCGCTGGGATGTCTGGAGCTCCAAGGAATTGAAAGAGAAAAACCAATACACGGATTACTTCCAAAACGGAACAGGCATTTTTTCTGTGCTGCTCGATATCAAGGATGAAATCAATCCGATTTATTTACATGAGGATTTTGCCAAGGCTTCAGACCTTGTCAACAGAAGCGTATTATTCGACGCGCTCAAATCTCAGCAAAAGACGCCAAAACAAGCCTTGGACAGAGCGGCAGGTGAACTGAAACAGAAATAGAATCTCATTCAAAAAGTGAAAGCGGGGAGGTTCTCATGAAACCTGTGAAAACGGGAACGGCTCATCCCGTTCCTTCGGCTGCGAAAGAATCAGGCTGGCGAGGTATTTTTTATTCGAAAAAAGCGGCGCCTTATCTGTTTACAGCGCCATTTGTTTTATCCTTTCTTGTTTTTTTTCTATACCCCATCATTAGTGTCTTCATCATGAGCTTTCAAAGAATATTGCCTGGAGAGGTGACGTTTGTCGGGTTATCCAATTACACCGCTCTTAACAACCCGACGTTTTATACCGCCCTTTTTAATACGCTGGAATATACGTTTTGGACGCTGATTGTGCTGATTCCAGTTCCATTGCTGTTAGCCATATTCTTGAATTCGAAACTGGTCAAATTCAGAAACATTTTCAAATCAGCGTTATTTATACCTGCACTGACTTCTACCATTGTGGCTGGTATCATTTTCAGGCTGATCTTTGGAGAGATGGAAACATCTTTAGCCAATTCGATTTTATTGAAACTCGGCTTTTCACCGCAGAACTGGATGAACAATGAACATACCGGCATGTTTTTGATGGTGCTGCTTGCTTCGTGGAGATGGATGGGAATTAACATCCTTTACTTTTTGGCCGGACTGCAAAATGTGCCGAAAGAGCTGTACGAAGCCGCTGATATTGACGGAGCAAATACGTTGAAAAAATTTATGCACATTACGCTGCCGTTTCTGAAGCCTGTATCCGTCTACGTTTTAACCATCAGCATCATTGGCGGGTTCAGGATGTTTGAGGAAAGCTACGTCCTTTGGCAAAATAATTCCCCGGGTAATATCGGCCTGACGCTTGTCGGATATTTATATCAGCAGGGCCTTGCTTACAATGAAATGGGATACGGGGCGGCCATCGGCATTGTCCTTTTGATTGTCATACTTGTTGTCAGCCTGATTTCATTAAAACTGTCAGGCTCGTTTAAGGGGGAGGGGTAAATGTTGCAGCACAGTCCTCAGTTTCGGGTGTACAGAATCGCGCTTACTCTATTTTTTATCATGCTGAGCCTGTTGTATATTTTCCCGATTTTCTGTCTGCTTTTAGGATCATTAAAGCCGTCATCTGAGCTTTTGCGGGTGGGGCTGAATGTTGACATTGATCCAAAAGTGATGAGTCTTGATAACTATACATTTTTGTTTAACGGCGGCAGCATTTATTTTAAATGGTTTTTTAACAGCCTTGTGCTCGGTCTATTAACGACAGTGCTTACTCTGTTTTTCTCGTCGATGATCGGATACGGGCTAGCGGTTTATGAATTTAAAGGCAGAAATATCATCTTTGTTCTTGTGCTGATTATTATGATGGTTCCGCTGGAAGTGATGATGCTCCCGTTGTTTAAGCTTACAGTCGGACTGCATTTGATCGATTCGTATACGGGTGTCATTTTGCCGTTTATCGTTTCGCCTGTAGCTGTTTTCTTTTTCCGGCAATATGCACTCGGCCTTCCGAAAGATCTGCTGGATTCAGCAAGGATGGACGGATGTACGGAATTCGGCATTTTTTTCAGGATTATGGCGCCTCTGATGAAACCGGCATTCGGAGCGATGATTATTCTCCAGTCTTTAAACAGCTGGAACAACTTCTTATGGCCCTTGATTGTGCTTCGGTCGAAAGAAATGTTTACGCTTCCAATCGGGCTGTCCAGCTTGCTTAGCCCTTACGGAAACAACTATGACATGCTCATATCCGGCTCAGTATTTGCCATTTTGCCGGTGATTATCATTTTCTTGTTTTTCCAAAAATACTTTATCTCCGGCCTGACAGTAGGCGGAGTCAAAGGATAATGAAGGAGGAAACGTGTAATGAAAAAAGCGAGAGTGATTGTGGACAAAGAATATAAAATTGGTGAAGTCGACAAACGGATTTACGGGTCGTTCATCGAGCACATGGGGCGTGCTGTATACGAAGGCATATATGAACCTGATCATCCTCAGGCTGATGAAAACGGGTTTCGCAAGGATGTTCAGGCGTTAATCAAGGAATTGCAGGTTCCGATCATCCGCTATCCGGGCGGAAACTTTTTATCAGGGTATAATTGGGAGGACGGCGTCGGACCTGTCGAGAACCGCCCGAGACGCCTTGACTTAGCATGGCAAACGACAGAAACCAATGAAGTGGGAACGAATGAATTTTTAACTTGGGCAAAAAAGGTGAACACAGAAGTCAATATGGCTGTTAACCTCGGCACGAGAGGGATAGATGCTGCCCGCAATCTCGTAGAATACTGCAACCATCCGAAAGGCTCTTACTGGAGTGATTTGAGAAGATCGCATGGCTATGAGCAGCCGTACGGCATCAAAACGTGGTGCCTGGGTAACGAAATGGATGGCCCGTGGCAGATCGGCCACAAAACAGCTGACGAATACGGACGGCTTGCCGCGGAGACGGCAAAGGTCATGAAATGGGTTGACCCATCAATTGAACTTGTTGCCTGCGGCAGCTCAAACAGCGGCATGCCGACCTTTATCGATTGGGAAGCAAAGGTGCTGGAGCATACGTACGAGCATGTCGACTATATTTCTCTCCATACGTATTACGGAAACCGGGATAACAATCTGCCAAACTATCTGGCTCGTTCCATGGATCTCGATCATTTTATTAAATCTGTTGCTGCAACCTGTGACTATGTAAAAGCAAAAACACGCAGCAAGAAAACAATCAATCTCTCTCTGGACGAATGGAATGTATGGTATCACTCAAATGAAGCTGATAAAAAAGTAGAACCGTGGATTACTGCGCGGCCTATTTTAGAAGATATTTATAACTTTGAAGATGCCTTATTGGTGGGCTCATTGCTCATTACGATGCTGCAGCACGCAGACCGTGTGAAAATCGCGTGTCTTGCACAGCTTGTAAATGTCATCGCGCCAATCATGACGGAAAAAGGCGGAGAAGCATGGAGACAGCCGATTTTCTATCCGTACATGCATGCTTCTGTCTACGGCCGAGGAGAGTCGCTGCAACCGCTTATTTCTTCACCGAAGTATGACTGCTCTGATTTTACTGATGTGCCGTATGTTGACGCCGCTGTCGTATATTCTGAAGAGGAAGAAACACTGACGATTTTTGCGGTGAACAAAGCTGAAGATCAAATGGAAACTGAAATTTCCCTCAGAGGCTTTGAATCGTATCAAATCGCAGAGCATATCGTACTTGAGCATCAGGATATTAAAGCGACAAACCAGCATAACAGAAAAAATGTCGTCCCGCATTCCAACGGAACATCGTCTGTCAGCGAAAACGGCTTAACCGCACATTTCACGCCGCTTTCATGGAATGTGATCCGTCTGCAAAAACAATCATAATAGCAACATGAGCCGGAGATCTGTCTCCGGTTTTTTATTTTTTCTTAGTAAATATGATTCAGTACCTTGTAATGTTCAGTAGCGGATGTTACCATGTGAGGGATGGTGGAAAATATAAACAAAATTAGGGCCGCAGGGAGGATTTGATCATGAATGCTCAATTTAAAAAGGGAGCATTAGAGTTATGTGTGCTTGTATGTATTGCTGAAAAAGACCAATACGGATATGAGCTGTCTCAAAACATTTCCCGGTATATGGCTATTGCTGAAGGCACCTTATATCCTCTTCTAAGAAGACTGACGAAAGAGGAGTATTTAGAAACATATATGGCTCCGTCTTCTGAAGGGCCTGCCAGAAAATATTACACGTTGTCAAAGCTTGGTGTCATGCGAATGAAATTGCTGCTGGCAGAATGGGATCAGTTCACAGCATCCGTCAACCAAATCATTGATACGGCAAGGGGAGGAGAACGATGAATCAAGAACAGTTTTTACAGGAGTTAAGTAAAGCGTTACAGCCGCTTTCTGAAGAAGAGCGGAATGAGATCTTATTTGATTTTGAGGAACATATTACCGAAGGGATGAAAGAAGGCAGGCCGGAAGCGAACATTATCAGGGAACTCGGCTCCCCAAAACAAATTGCAAAGGAATTGGTGCCAGATGTGACGGAAACTGCTCCAGCAGTGCAGCGCCCTAAGAAGAACCTCTTCCAGATGGCATGTTCAGCAGCAGCGATAAGCATCTTGAATTTGATTTTTGTGCTGGGACCAGCTATTGGCATTTTTGGAGTGTACGTAGGTTTCTGCGGGGCAGCGCTTGCACTCTCTGTATCACCAATTATGTTTGTCGGCATGGTGATGTTTCAAATGAATACGCACATGATGCTGGAGTTCTTTTTATCACTCATGTTTGGCAGTCTGGGACTGCTATCTTGTATAGGGCTGTGGCATATAGGAAAGCTGCTGTATAGCGTGAGTTTACGATATATCAGATATAATTTAAAGCTGGTGACGGGGGCGCAGACATGAAAAAAATCATAATAGGATTGATCGCAGTATTTGCAGTCGGGGTAATCGGAGCTGTCATCTCTGCAGCTGCCTCGGATTTTACAAAAGAAGAGGTGAAAGCTGCCGAAACTTATGATCCTGCAGATATTAAAAAAATTGAGGTAGCAACGAGCTCGATGAATGCAGAGGTCAAAAGCGGGCAAACGGATGATATTCAGGTAGCTGCTGAAGGACAAGTCAGTGATAAAAGCAAAAAGCTGTTCGATGTGACCCAAGATGGAAAATCATTAACAATCAATCAAATAGCACGCGAGAATATCATCTCTTTTATACCGTGGGGCAGCGAAAAGGATATGAAAATCACAATCACGATTCCGAAAAAGAAGTATGATGAGATAACCGTAACGACAACCTCTGGCGATATTCTGATAGAAAATGCGCAAACGGATCAATCAGCTGCTGACTCTACATCAGGAAATATTGAGCTGAAGCATACACGCATCGAAAACGAGCTGACGCTAAAAACAACGAGCGGAGATGTTCAAACTGATCAAAATTCATTCGGCCAAGGTGAGGTAAAGACAACAAGCGGATCAATAAAAAGCAGCCACACAACAGCTGAAAAGGTGAACTATAAGACAACTTCCGGGGATATTGATCTTCTTCAGGATCATCAGAACGAAGAGGTCGACATCGTCACTACGAGCGGAAGTGTGTCAGTAGGGTATCAGAAAGAACCTGCATCTTTGGCAGTGGATTTTCAGGCTGACTCAGGTGATGCTGCGGTCAATCTCGACCACATCCTGTATAAAGAAAAGACAGAGCACCGTGTTGTAGGTTATGTAGGTGATAGCCCCTCTAACCGTTTAAAAGTTCGTACAACCTCTGGAGACATTGAACTAAACTAACTGCCTCAAGCCGGCCCATTCCAGCCGGCTTTTTTGAATAGGAAAAAATGACCGCTTTTTGCTCTGAAATTATGATATATTTATGAAAAACAGCAAAGGGGTTGGGGAGAAATGAATGCGGTTACAATTGTGATAGCGTCAATGTGTATATTGGCTATCGCCTATCGTTTATACGGAACATTTATGATGGTGAAGGTTCTCAAAGTGAATGATGATAAGCCAACGCCTGCACATGCGCTTGAGGATGGAAAAGACTATGTGCCTACAAATAAATGGGTCTCATTCGGTCATCATTTCGCGGCCATTGCGGCGGCCGGGCCGCTGGTCGGACCGATTCTCGCGGCGCAGTTCGGTTATTTGCCGGGATTATTATGGCTGTTAATCGGGGCGGTGATAGGGGGAGCCGTCCATGATATTGTTGTGCTGTTCGCGTCAATGCGTCAAAACGGAAAGTCGCTGTCGGAAGTGGCGAAGGATGAGCTTGGTCCTGTTGCCGGCTTTTGTACGGGACTGTCCATGCTGTTTATTATTACCATTACGATGGCAGGCCTGTCGATGGTTGTGCTGCACGCGCTTGAACGGAATCCGTGGGGGACATTTGCTGTAGGGATTACGATTCCGATTGCGATGGGTGTCGGCTTGTTTTATAAGAAAACAGGGAATTTAAAGCTGGCGTCTTCTATCGGTTTTCTATTTTTAATGGCCGGAGTGTTTATCGGGCCTTGGGTGCAGACTACCGCATTTGGTGATCTGTTAACCCTTGATACGAGAACGCTTGCAATCGCGTTGCCGATTTACGCTTTTTTTGCAGCGGCACTGCCGGTCTGGCTGCTGCTCGCACCGCGCGATTATTTAAGCAGTTTTATGAAAATCGGTGTGTTTATCGCTTTAATTGCGGGTGTGTTTGTCGTGAATCCGTCCATTCCATTTCCGGCTTTTACGGAGTTTATAAAAGGCGGCGGGCCTGTGCTTGCGGGTCCTGTCTGGCCATTCATCTCGATTACAATAGCCTGCGGCGCGATCTCGGGGTTCCATGCCTTTGTCGGTTCCGGCACCACGCCGAAAATGCTTAATAAATGGAGTGATATGAAGCCGGTTGCTTTCGGTGCAATGCTTGTTGAGTGCCTTGTCGGCATTATGGCGCTGATTGCGGCGACTGCTTTGCAGCCTGCAGATTACTTTGCGATCAACAGCACGCCTGAGGTTTTCCGTACGCTCGGCATGGATGTTGTGCATTTGCCTGAACTGAGCAGGGAAATCGGTTTGGACTTAGAAGGCAGAACAGGGGGAGCCGTCACGCTTGCGGTAGGAATGACTTATATTTTTACCGGAATTCCGTTTTTCAGCCATCTGGCCTCATACTTTTTCCAATTTGTCATTATGTTTGAAGCGGTGTTTATTTTAACGGCAATCGACGCCGGCACGCGTGTGGCACGCTATTTGATTCAAGACTTCTTCGGAGAGGCGTATAAGCCGCTGAAGAAAACGGACTGGATTCCCGGATCTGTATTTGCCAGTGCGCTTGCCTGCTTTATGTGGGGCTATTTGCTTTACTCAGGTGATATCGGATCCATTTGGGCGCTGTTTGGCGTTTCCAATCAGCTGATGGCTTCAGTGGGTCTGATTATCGGAGCAACCATTGTGCTGAAAATCGCCGACAAACGCCGTTACATCCTCACCTGCCTCATTCCGCTCGCCTATTTATATGTGACTGTGAATTACGCGGGCTATTGGATGGTGCGCTATGTGTATCTCAATCCAGACGCTGCGGGTTACAGTGTCCTGAATGGCGTTTTGTCTATCATCATGCTGCTGTTAGGCTTCATCATTATCCTGGCGGCAGTGAAAAAATGGGCGCAGATGTGGAGAGATCCCAGCTTAAGAATGGAAGCCTCTATACCGGGATAAAAGGAAAAATGGAAACCTTAAGGAGGAAAAGAAATGAATTTATCAATGAAGTATATCATCCTGTATGTATCGGACAGCCAGCGCTCGATTCATTTTTATCAGCATATTTTGGGGCTGCCGATCCGCGCGGAACACGGCACATATGTAGAGTTTGATACCGGCTCCACCATTTTGGCGCTCAATACACGAGAAAGTGTCAAGGAAATGACGCCGTTAGATATACCGGAAACACCCGTTTCTTCACAAACATTTGAAATCGGGTTTGTCACTGAAAGTGTAGAAGCGGTCATCAAAAAAGTAAGAGAACACGGCATAACCATTATCGGGGAGCCTAAAGTGAAGCCATGGGGACAGACGGTCGCTTATATCGCCGACCCTGATGGACATTATATTGAAATTTGCAGTCCGATGGAATGAAGCACAAAGCCCAAAACAGTTTCTGTTTTGGGCTTTCTTATGATGTTAGCGGTCCGGCGGCTTCTAATAGCAAATCAGCAAGGTGAACAGCTCGGACCCTGTCGTTTAATCCCTCTCGTTCAATGCCGAGCTTCATCTGCAAAAGACATCCTGGATTGGCTGTTACAATGACCGCTGCTTCAGTTGCTTTGACAGCAGCCATTTTACTGTCCAGTATTTTCATTGACATGTCTGCTTCAACAATATTGTAAATTCCCGCTGATCCGCAGCAGCTGTCCGCTTTATCCATTTCTCTGAATTCAGCTCCCTTGATGCTTTGAAGAAGCTTTCTGGGCTCCGAAGATGTATGCATTACATTTCTCAGGTGGCATGAATCTTGATAGGTAATCAGCTTAGGTGTTTCAAGCTCCAAGTCTTTTTGGTGAAAATCAAGCTCAATCAAAACCGATGAAAAATCTTTTAGCTTCTGCACAAATGAAACAGCCCGCTCCGACCACTCGGGATCATCCTTCAGCAAATGGCCGTATTCAGTGAGAAAGGCTCCGCATCCGCCCGCGTTTGTAATGACAACATCTGCGTCTAGCGCTTCAAACGCGGCGATGTTTTGTTTCGCAAGCTCTTTTCCCGCATTTTTTTCGCCGCTGTGTCCATGCAGTGCGCCGCAGCATGCCTGCTCAGGCGGAATGACAATTTCACAGCCTGCCAGCTGCAGCAGTTTCAGCGTGGCATTGTTTGTCGGCAAAAACATCGTATCCATTAAACAGCCTGAAAAAAAGGCAACCCTTTTTTTAGCTGGGCCGACCGCCGGCAGTAAACGCGGCCGATGCTTCATTTCTTCACGTTTAGGCACATCCGGAAGAACGGCTTCCATCGTGCGCAAATGCTCAGGCAGAATGCGGAGCATGCCGGTTTTTCGCACAGCCGTCTGCAGCCCTGACCGCTGGTACAACCCAATGAGACTCACAGCCGAACGCATGCGGTTTTGATGCGGAAAGAGCTCCTGAAAAGCCGCTTTTCTCATAACACGCGCGCTGAGCGAGTGCTTTTTATTTTGGTGGATAATATCTCTTGCTTCCTCCAGCAGCTGTCCGTATTTAACGCCTGATGGGCATACCGGTTCACACGCGCGGCAGCCGAGGCAAAGAGACAGTGAACGCTCGACATCTTCATCCGGTTCAATCACACCGTCGGCGACTGCTTTCATTAAGGCGATTCGCCCGCGCGGCGAGTGAGATTCCTGAAAACCGGATTCGATATAGGTTGGGCAAGAAGGCAGACAGAAACCGCAGCGCATACAATTCAAAAGTTCGCTTTCATCCATACGCTCTTTAAACTCATGTTGGATCTGTTTCATTTCTTTTTCTGTTGTCATCTTTCCGTCACCACACGTTTTCTGGCATCTTTCGCAAACACTTTGCCCGGGTTTAAGATATTTTTTGGATCAAATGCCGCTTTCATTGCTTTCATTGCGGCGATGCCTTCTTTTTTCAGCTTCATTTCCAAGTAAGGCGCTTTCATGGCACCGACTCCGTGCTCCCCGGTAATCGTGCCGCCAAGCTCAATCGCTTTTTCAAAAATCTCGGCAAAAGCCTGTTCGACTCGCTCCATTTCATCTTTATTTCTTATGTCTGTCGTGCATGTCGGATGAAGGTTTCCATCCCCGGCATGGCCAAAGGTGCAGATCGAAATATCGTATTTCGCGGCAATGTCATTAATGGCTTTTACCATATTTGCGATTTCTGACCGCGGTACAGTCGCATCCTCCAAAATGGTGGTCGGCTTTAAACGGGCAAGTGCAGAAAGCGCTGAACGCCGGGCTTCAGTGAGGGCGAATGCTTCCTCATCTGTTTGTGCAGTTTGAACGGAGACGGCAGCGCCTTTTTTGCAAATTGCCTCAATTTTTTCCATGTCACGAGCCACGGTCTCAGCTGTTCCGTCCTGTTCGATCAAAAGAACCGCTTTCGCATTTGTCGGAAGGCCGATCTTGGCATAATCCTCAATCACCAAAAGGGTAGGCTGATCGAGAAATTCAAGCGTAGCCGGTATAATTTTTTCGGCAATAATGGCTGACACTGTTTGAGCAGCGGCATCAATATTTTCATAAAGGGCGAGCAGCGTCTTCTTTGTTTCTGGCTTCGGCACGAGTTTGAGAATCGCTTCTGTCACAATGCCGAGTGTCCCTTCTGAGCCGACAAAAAGGCGCGTGAGATCATACCCGGCTACATCCTTTGCAAGTTTTCCACCAGTGCGGATCATATCTCCGTTTGCCAAAACAACCTCCAGCCCGATGACGTAGTCACGGGTGACGCCGTATTTTAAGCCGCGGAGACCGCCGGAATTTTCGTTGATGTTTCCTCCGAGGGTTGATATTTTCATAGAACTCGGATCAGGCGGATAGAACAACCCCTTGCTTTCAACCGCACGAATTATATCCAAGGTAATAACGCCAGGCTGGACTGTGGCCGTCAAATTCTCTTCATCAATCTCAAGAATCTGATTCATATGCTTAAAGAGAAGAACAAGCCCGCCTTCAGTAGGGCACGTGCCCCCGCACAGGTTTGTCCCCGATCCTCTCGGAACAATCGGTACACGGTGCTCACTGCAAATGTTTAAAATACGTGATACTTCATGTGTATCTCTCGGCGCAATCACTGCATCCGGCATAGACTGAAATTGCGGTGTCGCGTCATATGAATACACGAGACGGCCGGCTTTCGAGTCATCATAGTTTTCCGGTCCGACGATTTGGATCAGCTGTTCTTTTACATCTTTGGTGATCATGTTCACCCATCCCCCTATCAAAAAACGCTTTCAATCTATTGTAAAAGAAAAAAAGCAAAGCTTTCCATGTAGGGACATACAAAAAATGAAACTGAAACTCTCTCTATTTTGTATCTTGACCTAAAAAGTAAAGCGCGACATACATCGTGACGATGTCCTCTGTACGCTGAAAACTTAAACCCGTCAGCTGTTCAGCCTTTGACAGGCGATAGCGGAGCGTATTGATATGAATATGCATCTCTTCAGCCGTTTTTTTCAGGGACAAATCGTAATGGAAGAGAGTTCGTATCGTATTCATAAGCTCTTCGTTTCGGAGCGCTTCCTGAAACACTCTTTGCGGAAATTCATGTCGTGTACCCGGGCTGATCTCAGTCAGGCACATATCAAGCTTCAGGTCTTCCTCGCATACGGCGGTTTTGCGTTTAAGGCTGACGGCTAGCGCTTTTTCTGCCTGTTCGTATGACTGCGGCAGGCCGGAGCCGCTGACAGCCCTCCCAACGCCGGCAGCTGCGCGGCTGTTTCCGAGGCGTTCAGCCAATGAACAAATAAGCTGAATTTGCCGCAAAAGCTGCTCCTTTTGTTCATGCTTCGGCACTTCGTGATTAATCAGAATACGTTCATTTCCCCATCTGATGAATAGATCGGATGGAAACACTGATTTCCAGGCGCGTGTCATTTGATCAATATCGCCCGGTGACCATTCGTGCCCTTGAATGAGGATCATCTGGCGGAGGGAGGTAAGGTCAACGCCAAGAAGCTGCGCTTTTTCGAGAAAACCCGGAGACCATTCTTTTAATTGCAGCCAGTCGATCATAAAGGATTCCAGCATTCTCTCGCGCCACTGGGTCTGCTCCAGATGCCACGATTCTTTAATGAACAGCTCTGTCATTTTCCTGAGCAGCTCCCCGTACGGCTGAATCTCAGCAGGTTCTCCCGTCAGTCCGAACACGGCGATGACATCACGCTCAGAAAATACGGGGAGGTTTAACCCCGCCTTTACCCCTTCGAGTCTCTTTTCATCTTCTTTTGTAATGATCACATTGCGTTTCTCTTTCGCGCAGATGAGCGCTCCTTCATGAAATAGCCCGACTCGCTCATCATTTGTGCTTGCGATAATGAGGCCGTCTGTGCTGACAATAATGACTTCACGTTCGTACATTTTTTTCACTTCGGCAATGATTTTTTTCGCTAACAGCGGTTGTAAAAACATGGCGGCGATCCCCCTCATGTTTTTATTATATAAGAAAAAAACCGGGCGCTGTCACCCGGTTTTGATGTGCTATTGGGCAGGTTTTAATCCGCCTTCCAGCGTCTTTAACATTTCTTGTTTCTCACTCTCAGATGCGTGCTGCCAAATGACTTCAAACAAAACGCCGAGTCCCGGAAGCATTTTTTCTTCACCGCTTTGAATCGCGTCCACAATTGTGTGCTCAAGCTGCTCCTGATCATTGCCGGTTACATTGGCAATGACGGCATGACGTAAATTAAGATCCATATGAAGCGCTCCTTTTTTCTAAAAATGTAATACGTATATTCTAACCCTGCACCCGGTTTATTATGTGCTGTTCTTGCGATATAATAACATCATGTTAAAAAAAGGAGAGCCACACAGACAGTGAAACAAATAGAATCGGCAAAAAACCAAAAAGTGAAGGATTGGAAAAAACTTCACACAAAAAAAGAACGAACAAAAACGAATACCTATTTGATTGAAGGAGAACATCTTGTTGAAGAAGCCCTAAAGAGCCCGGGCGCGGTGAAAGAAATCCTTGTCAAGGATGAAGCGAACATCCCGCCGAATCTTGATATGGGCATCCAGTGCTACGTGCTGAGCGAAGACGCGTTTTCAGCTGTTACAGAAACGGAAACACCGCAGCGGATCGCCGCTGTTTGCCATATGCCGGAAGAACATCTCGCGCCGCCTAAACGTGTGCTGCTGATTGACGCTGTTCAAGATCCGGGGAATCTCGGCACGATGATTCGCACGGCGGACGCAGCCGGTTTGGATGCGGTTGTGCTCGGTGACGGCACGGCGGATGCGTTTAACGGAAAAACGCTGCGATCCGCGCAAGGCTCCCATTTTCACATTCCTGTTGTGAGAAGAAATTTACAATCATACGTGGATGAATTAAAAGCAGAGGGCGTAAAAGTGTACGGCACAGCACTGCAAAACGGGGCGCCTTACCAGGACATTTCACCATCCGGTTCATTTGCTTTAATCGTCGGCAATGAAGGGGCAGGGGTGGATGCCGGATTGCTGGAAAAAACAGATTTAAACCTGTACGTCCCGCTGTACGGGCAGGCTGAATCACTGAACGTTGCAATTGCGGCGGCTATCCTGATGTACCACTTGCGAGGATAGTGTTGCGCCGAGCGGAGTATTTCACTATAATAGAACATAATATTTGAAAAACCGTGACAGAGGATCTCGATTTCTGATCAACTGCCTTCCAGGGAGAAAATGCCGCAGACTGAGAGCATTTTTAAAGCAGCCGGAAATTGGTTTCACCTCTCGAGTTGTCACCGGGACCGCGCACCTTGCGCGTAAAGGTGAACCGGAATCTGATTCCGTTATGTCAATGAAGCTGACGACAGCATCAGTCTGTCTGAAATAAGGGTGGTACCGCGGCCACAACTCGTCCCTTGTCCTATAAGGGGCGGGTTTTTTTGTTTTCTAAAGACATATAACGGTTTGTTTACATAAAAGGAGGATGCAAAATGGAAGAAAAGCTAAAACAGCTGGAACAAGAAGCTTTAGATCAAGTAGAAGCGGCAAGCTCATTGAAGGTTGTCAATGATATTCGGGTTCAATATCTCGGAAAAAAAGGGCCGATCACAGAAGTGCTGCGCGGAATGGGCAAGCTTTCTGCGGAGGAGCGTCCGAAAATGGGCGCTCTTGCCAATGAGGTAAGAGAACGAATCGCCAATGCGATTGCAGCTAAAAACGAAAAGCTTGAGGAAGAAGAAATGAAACAGAAGCTTGCGGGACAGACAATTGACGTCACACTCCCGGGTAATCCTGTCGCAATCGGCGGACGCCATCCGCTCACTGTTGTCATTGAAGAAATTGAAGATCTATTTATCGGCATGGGCTATACCGTTGAAGAAGGCCCTGAGGTCGAGACGGACTACTACAACTTCGAAGCGCTCAACCTGCCGAAAGAACACCCTGCCCGCGATATGCAGGACAGCTTTTACATCACAGAGGAAATGCTGATGAGAACGCAAACCTCTCCTGTTCAGACGCGGACGATGGAAAAGCACAAAGGCAAAGGGCCTGTTAAAATCATTTGTCCCGGAAAAGTATACCGCCGCGATAATGATGACGCGACGCACTCTCACCAATTTATGCAGATTGAAGGGCTTGTTGTTGATAAAAACATCAGCATGAGTGATTTAAAAGGAACCCTTGAACTGGTTGCGAAAAAAATGTTCGGGCAAGACCGTGAAATCAGACTTCGCCCAAGCTTCTTCCCGTTTACCGAGCCTTCAGTAGAAGTAGACGTAACGTGCTTTAAGTGCGGAGGAAACGGCTGCTCTGTATGTAAAGGAACAGGCTGGATTGAAATCCTCGGCGCCGGCATGGTTCACCCGAATGTGCTGGAAATGGCCGGTTTTGATCCGAAGGAATATCAGGGCTTTGCGTTCGGAATGGGTGTTGAGCGCATCGCGATGCTGAAATACGGCATCGATGATATCCGCCACTTCTATACAAACGATGTCAGATTTATTTCGCAGTTTAAACAGGCGTAAGAGGAGGATGCTAGAATGTTTGTTTCTTATAAATGGTTAGAGGATTATGTTGATTTAAAAGGCATGGATCCGGCTGTTCTTGCTGAGAAAATAACAAGAGCCGGTATTGAAGTTGAAGGAATTGAGTATAAAGGAGAAGGCATTAAAGGCGTTGTCATCGGCCATGTGCTGGAGCGCGAACAGCATCCAAACGCCGATAAGCTGAATAAGTGCCTTGTAGATATCGGAGCTGAGGCACCCGTCCAAATCATTTGCGGCGCGCCAAACGTGGATAAAGGGCAAAAAGTTGCAGTCGCTACAGTCGGAGCGGTGCTGCCGGGCAATTTCAAAATCAAAAAAGCCAAGCTTCGCGGTGAAGAATCAAACGGCATGATTTGTTCTTTACAAGAGCTCGGTATTGAGAGCAAGCTTGTGGCGAAGGAATATGCGGAAGGCATTTTCGTTTTCCCAAATGATGTTGAAGCAGGAAGTGATGCGTTAGCTGCTTTACAGCTTGACGATGCTGTCTTAGAGCTCGGTTTAACACCGAACCGCGCGGATGCGATGAACATGCTTGGTGTTGCTTATGAGGTTGCAGCGATTTTAGACACAGAGGTAAAGCTTCCGCAAACGGATTACCCAGTCGCTTCAGAACAAGCGTCAGACTACATTTCTGTCAAAGTTGAAGACCAGGAAGCAAATCCGCTGTATGCAGCAAAAATCATTAAAAACGTAAAAATTGCTCCGTCACCGCTTTGGATGCAGACGAAACTGATGAATGCAGGCATTCGACCGCATAACAACGTCGTGGATATCACAAACTTTGTTTTATTGGAGTACGGACAGCCGCTTCACGCGTTTGATTATGACAGATTTGGCTCTAAGGAAGTCGTAGTCAGAAAAGCTGTTGAAAATGAAACAATCTTAACACTCGACGATCAGGAACGAAAACTGTCTGCTGATCACCTTGTCATTACAAACGGGTCGAAAGCACAAGCCGTTGCTGGTGTTATGGGAGGAGCAGAATCAGAAGTCCGGGAAGACACAACAACGATTTTGCTTGAAGCTGCGTTCTTCAACGGGCAGACGGTTCGCAAGGCTTCAAAAGATCTTGGTTTGAGAAGTGAATCGAGTGCAAGATTCGAAAAAGGCATTGATCCTGCGCGTGTGCGCCTTGCGGCAGAACGTGCGGCACAGCTGATCCACCTGTATGCCGGCGGTGAAGTGCTTGCCGGAACTGTTGAAGAAGACCATCTCACAATCGAAGCGAACAACGTTCATGTATCGGCTGAAAAGGTGAACAGCGTTCTCGGCATGACGATCAGCAAAGAAGAACTGATCAGCATTTATAAGCGTCTTGGCTTTGCTGTCGGAGAAGCAAATGACTTACTCGTTGTGACTGTTCCGTCACGCCGCGGTGACATTCGCATCGAAGAGGATTTGATTGAAGAAGCAGCAAGATTGTACGGCTACGACAACATTCCGTCCACACTTCCTGAAACAGAGGGAACAACAGGCGGATTGACGCCTTACCAGGCAAAACGCCGTAAAGTCAGACGTTTCCTTGAAGGGGCCGGCTTATCACAAGCGATTACCTACTCATTAACAAACGAGAAAAAAGCGGCGGCATTTGCGATTGAAAAATCATTTAACACTGTCCTTGCGCTTCCGATGAGTGAAGAAAGAAGCATTCTCAGACACAGCATTGTTCCGAATCTGCTTGAATCCGTTTCTTACAACCTGGCAAGACAAACTGATTCGGTTGCATTGTACGAAGTCGGTTCCGTTTTCCTGACGAAGGAAGAGGATACAAAACCTGTTGAAACGGAGCGCGTGGCAGGAGCGGTAACCGGTTTATGGCGCAAGCATCTGTGGCAGGGCGAGAAAAAACCGGTCGATTTCTTTGTCGCAAAAGGAATTGTTGAAGGGCTGTTAGATAAACTGAACGTCCTGGGCAGCATTGAATTTGTGCAATCAGAAAGAAAACAGCTGCACCCGGGCAGAACTGCGAACATTCTTTTAAACGGTTCTCTTATCGGCTTTATTGGCCAAGTCCATCCTTCACTGGAAAAAGAACTGGATATTAAAGAAACGTACGTGTTCGAACTTGATCTTCACACGCTGCTTACAGCAGACACGGCGCCGCTCGTGTACACGGCGATTCCGAAATATCCGTCTGTGACACGTGATATCGCGCTGGTGACGGATAAATCAGTGACAAGCGGCCAGCTCGAGAGCGTCATCAAAGAGGCGGGCGGCAAGCTTCTGAAAGAAGTAACCGTCTTTGACGTCTACGAAGGAGAGCATATGGAGGAAGGCAAAAAGTCAGTCGCTTTCTCACTCCAATATGTAAACCCGGAGCAAACGCTGACTGAAGAAGAAGTGGCAAAAGCGCACGACAAAGTGCTGAAAGCGTTAGAAAACACTTATCAGGCCGTATTGAGAGGCTAATAAAAAAGCTTGCAGATATTCTCTGCAAGCTTTTTTCTATGAACGTTTTTTATCCGCCAGGCGCTGCGCTTTCTGCGTATTGGCAAAATGGAGTTTTGTAAAGGTTCGGAGAGCGGATAACCCTTTTTTGAGAATCAGTTTGGCGGCCGCTTCATCTACATGAGGGCCGGCCCCTTTCGGCAGTGTCATTCCCGCCTCGCGCGAAAGCTTATCCATTTCCATTAAAAAGGAATATCTCGCAATAATCGATGCAGCAGCCACTGACAGGTGAATGCCTTCGGCTTTTGTGCTGAAATAGGTGCGCTCCTGTACAATGTCTCTTCCCTTTAAATGGTTGTAGTAGACGCCGGGCTCGGCGAATTGGTCGATCAGAATCGCCTCAGGTTTTACTCCGTCCATTTTTCGCAAAAGATGGGTTATGGCCTGATTATGCAAGAGAGCTTTCATTTTTCCCTGACTCATGCCTCGTTCCTGCATGCTGTTGTACTTTTCGTTTTTTAAAACGAGCAGGCTGTACGGAATGGTTTTGATCAGGCTTCGGGCGATCTCAATGATTTGCGGGTCCTTTAGGTGTTTAGAATCCTTCACACCGAGTTCCTTCATTAAAGAAAGCTTTGTTTTATCAACGTATGCGCAGACAACCGTCATTGGGCCAAAGTAATCTCCGGTTCCAACCTCATCAGAGCCGATGACAGACATGCCTGCGATGTCTGTTGGAGGGGCGTAGCGTGAATCAGCCGGCTTTTTTGCCGTTTTTTTCTTTTCCTGCGGCTCAGCAGTTCCCCAGCGGGCAGATTCTGCCTCTGCGTTTTTGCCCTGAAACAATACCTTCCCTGACTTATAAGCTGTAATGGTACAGCCTGCCGGTTTTGCCTGGAAAATGGCACCCTGCGGCACAGATGCAGTAAGTGAACTGTTATACGCTGTTTTCATTTGGTCAATAGCAGACATTGGTACTTTTATCACAGAATGGGACACGTAATAATCTCCTTTTTTTACACGATTCACTGTATCTACCAGTGTATCATAACAGCGGGAGGCTCGTCTTTCCATTCATTTAATAAACGTGTTATGATAGGAACTAGGATTCTCACGGAATGGAGGAGAAACGTTGTCTGACGGCAAAAAAACGAAAACAACCGTTGACATTTACGGCCAGCACTTCACTATGATCGGTGAAGAAAGCAGAGCCCATATGAGATATGTGGCCGGAATTGTTGATGATAAAATGAGAGAAATTAATCAAAAAAATCCATATCTTGATATAAATAAACTTGCAGTGCTGACAGCGGTAAATGTGGTGCACGACTATGTGAAATTAAAAGAGCAATATGAAAAACTGGAGCGTCAGCTTAAAGAAAAGGATTGAACAACTATGCTAGATATCATCATCTTAATCTTGCTCCTGATGGGGACTTTACTGGGATTAAAACGCGGTTTTATCCTCCAGTTTATCCGCTTGACGAGCTTTATTCTTTCGATCGCGTTTGCGTCTTTATTCTATAAAAATGTCGCACCGCATTTGAAGTGGATTCCCGCGCCCGATTTTTCAGCGGGACAGCCGGCGTTTTCTTTTTTCTCGGGAAATCTGGAAGCAGCCTACTATAATGCGATTGCGTTTGTCGTTCTATTTATTATCGCTAAAATCTTACTGAGAATCATCGGCTCATTCCTAAGTATTGTAGCGGGCATTCCTGTGATTAAACAAATCAACCAAATGCTCGGTGCCGTTCTCGGTTTTATGGAAGTCTATTTATTTACATTTGTGCTGCTGTATGTTGCTTCCGTACTTCCGATAGACGGCTTACAGCAAATGATGGGGCAATCGTCTCTCGCAAATGTCATGATCAACCATACACCGTATTTGTCAGGGCTTTTACAGGAGCTTTGGACGCAATACGGAGGATAAAAAACTTCTCTTGTCCGGAGAAGTTTTTTTCAAGTATGATGGAAACATATGTGAACGTCTGGGGGTTATTCTATGCATAAAAAAGATATTATCCGGCTGCTGGAAACCATTGCAGTCTACATGGAACTGAAAGGGGACAACCCGTTTAAAGTTTCCGCATTCCGAAAAGCAGCGGCAGCCCTGGAACAGGACGACCGCAGTTTATCAGAAATGGACGACATGATGTCGCTGTCCGGTATCGGAAAAGGCACGTACAGCGTCATAAAAGAATATATAGATGAAGGAAAGTCAAGTACGCTTGAATCTCTGCAGCAGGAGGTGCCGGAAGGGCTGGTGCCTTTATTGAAGCTGCCGGGGCTCGGCGGCAAAAAAATCGCAAAGCTGTATAAAGAGCTCGGCGTACATGATGCAGAATCATTGAAGGAAGCCTGCGAACAGCAGAAAGTCCAAGGGCTTGCGGGATTCGGCAAGAAATCCGAAGAAAAAATATTGCAGGCGCTCGGGGAAGCCGGAAAACAGCCTGAACGTTTTCCGATTGGCTATGCGCTCCGGGTCGCGCGGGAAATTGAAGAGCATCTTTCTCGATTGACAGATATCATCAAATATTCCCGTGCCGGAAGTCTCCGAAGAGCACGCGAAACCGTCAAAGATCTGGATTATATTATTGCGACGGATCATCCCGCTGAAGTAAGAGAGCAGCTGCTTACGCTGCCAAACATCAAAAGCGTCATTGCTAGCGGGGACACGAAGGTATCGGTCATTCTTTCCTTTGAATATGAAACAAGTGTCGATTTCCGTCTCGTGACGGGAGAACAATTCCCGACAACTCTTCATCATTTTACGGGATCGAAGGACCACAATATCAAAATGCGGCAAATTGCAAAAGAACGCGGTGAACGGATCAGTGAGTACGGCGTCGAGACGGTTGAAACAGGAGAAATCAAAACCTTCCCGAGTGAACGGGAATTTTACGCACACTTCGGCTTGCCCCTGATTCCGCCGGAACTCCGTGAAAGCGGACAAGAGGTGGAAACCTACAATGACAGCATTGAACTCATAGAGCACGAGCAAATCAAAGGCGATCTCCACATGCACTCCACATGGAGCGATGGTGCCTTTTCGATCAGGGAAATGGCTGAAGCATGCATGAAAAAAGGCTATCAGTACATGGCCATCACTGATCACTCCCAATATTTAAAGGTCGCCAACGGGCTGACTGCTGAAAGGCTCAAGCAGCAGGCGAAAGAAATTGACGCGCTGAATGCTGAGTTTGAGAGCTTCCGTATTTTTAAAGGCGTTGAGATGGATATTCTTCCTGACGGCACACTTGATTATGATGACGATGTGCTGGCGGAAATGGATCTTGTCATTGCATCCATCCATTCAAGCTTTAATCAGCCGGAGCACGTCATTATGAAGCGGCTTGAGACGGCACTGACCAACAAGCATGTCGACATTATCGCACATCCGACCGGACGCCTCATCGGCAGACGTGCCGGTTACGAAATCGATATCGACAAACTGATTGAGCTCGCGAAGAAAACAAATACGGCGCTTGAACTCAACTCTAACCCTGCGCGTCTTGACCTGCGGACAGAGCATTTAATCAAAGCAAATGAACAAGGGGTTACATTGGTCATTAATACCGATGCCCATAACATCGAGATGTTAAACGATATGAAAACCGGCGTCACTGCCGCGCGCAAAGGCTGGACGGAAACGAAAAACGTCCTGAATGCCCGGTCGCTTGAAGACGTACAGGCATTCCTGAAGCGCAACGATTAAGTAAGGAGGCTCACACAACCGTGCAGCAAAAAGTATTATCATCTCTTGAATTCCATAAAGTGAAAGAACAGGTAATCGAGCACGCCGCTTCATCGCTCGGAAAAGAAATGCTTCTCCAGCTAAAGCCTTCTGCTTCGATTGACGAAATCAAAAAACAGCTGGATGAGGTAGATGAAGCCTCTGCGATCATCCGGCTGCGAGGCCAGGCACCGTTTGGCGGCCTTACCGATATCAGAGGGGCATTAAGACGGGCGGAAATCGGCAGCGTTCTCAGTCCCTCGGAATTCACTGAAATATCAGGACTGCTTTACGCAGTCAAACAAATGAAACACTTTCTCGGACAAATGGCTGAAGACGGAGTCGACATTCCGCTGATGCAGCAATATACTGAACAGCTCATTACACTGCCCGATATAGAACGAGAAATTAATTCCTGCATAGATGATCACGGCGAAGTGCTTGATCACGCGTCAGAAACGTTAAGAGGAATCCGCACGCAGCTCAGAACGCTCGAATCGAGAATCAGAGACCGGTTAGAGTCCATTCTGCGTTCCTCCTCTGCTTCGAAAATGCTGTCTGATACGATTGTTACAATCCGAAATGACCGCTTTGTTATCCCGGTCAAACAAGAGTACAGATCAAGCTACGGAGGCATTGTGCATGACACCTCTTCTTCTGGCGCGACTCTGTTCATTGAACCGCAGGCGATTGTAGATATGAACAACTCGCTTCAGCAGGCGAAAGTGAAAGAAAAGCAAGAAATTGAACGGATTTTACGCGTGCTGACAGAGCATACGGCGGAGCACACAGAGGAGCTTTTTAAAGATTTGCAAGTCCTGCAGACGCTTGACTTCATTTTTGCAAAAGCGAAATACGCAAAAGCGGTCAAAGCTACAAAACCGACCATGAATGACAGCGGATTTGTCCGTCTGAAAAAAGCGCGCCATCCATTGCTTCCGCCTGATCAGGTGGTCGCCAATGACATCGAGCTGGGCGGCGATTTTTCAACCATCGTGATTACAGGACCGAATACCGGGGGGAAAACAGTTACTTTAAAAACACTGGGGCTGTTGACCTTAATGGCGCAATCGGGTCTTCATATTCCGGCAGATGAAGGATCGGAAGCCGCTGTATTTGAGCATGTGTTCGCTGATATCGGCGATGAACAGTCGATCGAGCAAAGCTTAAGTACATTTTCTTCCCATATGGTGAACATTGTCGGCATTTTAAAACAAGTCAACGAAAACAGCCTTGTGCTCTTTGATGAACTGGGCGCGGGTACAGACCCGCAAGAAGGCGCGGCACTCGCCATGAGCATCTTGGATGAAGTCCACCGCACCAATGCCAGAGTATTAGCGACGACGCATTATCCGGAGTTAAAGGCGTATGGCTATAACAGAGAAGGCGTCATGAACGCCAGTGTCGAATTTGACATTGAGACCCTTTCACCAACCTATAAGCTCTTAATCGGTGTACCGGGACGAAGCAACGCTTTTGAAATTTCTAAACGGCTCGGGCTTCCGGACCATATTATCGGGCAGGCGAAATCAGAAATGACGGCCGAGCATAATGAGGTCGATACGATGATTGCGTCTCTTGAACGAAGCAAAAAACGGGCGGAAGAAGAGCTTTCTGAAACAGAGGCGTTCAGAAAAGAAGCCGAAAAGCTGCATAAAGAGCTGCAGCAGCAAATCATCGAACTCAACAGCAAAAAAGACAAATTGATGAAAGAGGCCGAACAGCAGGCGGCTGAAAAAGTTAAAGCGGCCACAAAAGAAGCTGAAGACATCATTCACGAATTACGCTCGATTAAAGAAGAACACAAGTCCTTCAAGGATCACGAGCTGATTAACGCGAAGAAACGGTTAGAAGGCGCTATGCCGACCTTTGAAAAGTCCAAAAAACCGGAAAAACCGAAAACGCAAAAACGCGTCTTGAAGCCGGGGGATGAAGTAAAAGTCCTTACTTTCGGGCAGAAAGGAACATTGCTTGAAAAAACCGGCGGCAATGAATGGAATGTTCAAATCGGCATTTTAAAAATGAAAGTGAAAGAAAAAGACCTTGAATTTATCAAATCGGCTCCGGAACCAAAAAAAGAAAAACTCATTACGGCGGTTAAGGGCAAAGATTACCACGTATCGCTTGAACTTGATCTTCGCGGCGAGCGCTATGAAAATGCCCTCAGCCGTGTTGAAAAATACTTGGATGACGCGGTGTTAGCGGGATATCCAGGAGTGTCCATTATCCACGGCAAAGGTACCGGCGCTTTAAGAAAAGGCGTGCAGGATCTCCTGAAAAATCACCGCAGCGTTAAAAACTCCCGTTTCGGTGAAGCTGGTGAGGGAGGATCAGGCGTTACAATTGTTGAACTAAAATAAAAGGGAGTATGGTCATGAGTGATTTTTGGGAAAACGAGCTTGTGGAAATCGCGGCGTATTACAGTGTCGCGGTTCTCTGCCTCGTCCTCTTTTTGACTGTGTTTGAGCTGGTGACAGCTTATAAAAACTGGGAAGAGATTCAAAATGGAAATCTCGCTGTGGCAATGGCAACAGGCGGGAAAATTTTAGGGATAGCAAATGTGTTCCAGCACTCCATCTCTCAGCACAATTCTCTGCTGCAAATGATCGGCTGGGGTGTGTACGGATTTGTTATGCTTTTGATCAGCTACTTCATTTTTGAGTTTTTGACACCGCGGTTTAAAATTGATCAAGAAATTGAAAATGATAACCGGGCTGTCGGCTTTATTTCATTTGTCATTTCTGTCGGGCTCTCATTTGTTGTGGCAGCCGGAATATAAGGGGACGGAGAATAGATGGAAAAGCTTGCAAAAATACTGCTCGCCGCGGCGGGAATCTTTTTGTTGATTGGTTTTATTTATCTGTTCGTATGATGAGAAAAAGAAAGATTTTCCTTTCTTTTTCTTTTTTTTGCCGTCCATCTGCTATAATAATAGGGTGAACTCTAAAATCGAAAGGGGAGGTTTTATGCAGTCTCAAAAGCCGTGGCTTGCTGAGTATCCCGACGAAATCCCGCATGAGCTTCCGTTGCCGAACCAAACCCTGCAATCCATCCTGACAGACTCCGCCGCAAGATTCCCTGACAATACAGCCGTATCTTTTTTCGGAAAAAAACTCACCTTTCATGACATTTTGACGGATGCTCTTAAACTCGCAGCTTTTCTGCAGCAAAATGGCCTGCAAAAAGGAGACAGAGTGGCTGTCATGCTGCCCAACTGTCCGCAGTCCATCATTTCCTATTATGGGGTGCTGTTTGCCGGCGGTATCGTGGTGCAGACAAACCCGCTCTACACCGAGCATGAGCTCGAATACCAGCTGAGAGACGCAGAGGCCAGGATGATCATCACCTTAGATTTGCTTTTCCCGAAGGCAATAAAAATGAAAACGTTATCAATTGTAGATCAGATATTGGTGACGAGTATAAAAGACTATTTGCCGTTTCCAAAAAATATTCTCTATCCGCTTACGCAAAAACAAAAAGTGCACATTGACTATAATGAAAACGACAATATTCATACCTTTGCTTCGAGCATGAAGCAGGAAAAAACAGAGCTGATCACAATTCCGGACATTGACCCTGAACATGATATCGCCGTTCTGCAATACACTGGGGGTACGACGGGAGCGCCCAAAGGAGTCATGCTCACGCACAGAAATATTTTAGCCAATACCGAAATGTGTGCGGCTTGGATGTACAACGTAAAAGAAGGCGATGAAAAAGTGCTTGGCATTGTCCCATTTTTTCACGTCTATGGGCTGACGGCAGTGATGAATTATACGATTAAACTAGGATTTGAAATGATCCTGCTTCCCAAGTTCGATCCGCTGCAAACGCTCAAAATCATCGATAAACAAAAACCGACACTGTTTCCCGGCGCGCCGACGATTTACATTGGCCTCTTGCATCATCCCCAATTACAGCAATACGATCTGTCATCCATTAAAAGCTGCCTCAGCGGATCAGCCGCTCTCCCTGTCGAGGTGAAGCAGCAATTTGAAAAGCTGACTGGCGGAAAGCTTGTGGAGGGATATGGTTTATCCGAGGCATCTCCGGTGACACACGCTAATTTTATCTGGGGAAAAAACAAACCCGGCAGTATCGGCTGTCCCTGGCCTAATACAGACGCAGCCATTTACTCTGAAGAGACTGGCCAATTTGCCGCTCCGTATGAGCATGGTGAGATTGTCGTAAAAGGCCCGCAGGTCATGAAGGGGTACTGGAACAAGCCGGAGGAAACGGCTGCTGTCTTAAGGGACGGGTGGCTTTTTACCGGAGACATGGGCTATATGGATGAAGATGGATTTTTCTATATTGCCGACCGGAAGAAGGACATCATTATCGCAGGCGGCTATAATATTTACCCGCGGGAAGTTGAAGAAGCGCTGTACGAACATGAAGCGATTCAGGAAATTGTCGTTGCAGGCGTGCCTGATTCGTACAGAGGGGAAACGGTAAAAGCGTTTGTCGTGTTAAAGAAAGGCGCACAAGCCGACGCAGCAGAACTGGACGCTTTCGCCAGAGCCCGTCTCGCACCCTATAAAGTGCCGAAAGCCTATGAATTCAGAAAAGAGCTTCCGAAAACAGCGGTTGGGAAAATTTTAAGAAGGCGTTTACTTGAAGAAGAAACCGAAAATCATCATATCAAGTAACAAATAGAGCCAGAAAAAGAGAACATTTATGAATAAACTTGACAAACCGGAAAATCCTTCTTATCATAAAATTATGAATGAATAGTCATTCATTTCTATAGGAAGGAACGATGAAAATTGAAGCAAAAACGGCCAAAGTATATGCAGATTATTGATGCAGCAGTTGAAGTAATTGCGGAAAACGGCTACCACCAGTCACAGGTATCTAAAATCGCCAAACAAGCCGGAGTAGCGGACGGCACCATCTATCTTTATTTTAAAAATAAAGAAGACATTTTAATTTCTCTGTTTAAAGAAAAAATGGGCCAATTCATTGAGCGGATGGAAGAGGACATAAAAGAAAAGGCAACAGCAAAAGAGAAATTGTCGCTCGTGATTTCAAAGCATTTCTCACTCTTGGCGGGAGACCATAACCTCGCCATTGTCACTCAGCTTGAGCTCCGCCAATCCAATTTGGAGCTGCGGCAGAAAATTAATGAAATATTAAAGGGCTACTTAAATATTTTAGACGGCATTCTGACGGAAGGAATACAATCAGGCGAGTTAAAAGAAGGCCTCGATGTCCGCCTCGCCCGGCAAATGATTTTTGGAACGATTGACGAAACCGTGACGACCTGGGTGATGAATGATCAAAAGTATGATCTGGCTGCTTTGTCAGACAGTGTTTTAGAATTACTGGTATCCGGAATTCACAATAAGTAAAGGAGTTCTGCCCTATGAATGCAATATCACTCGCAGTTGATCAATTTGTTGCAGTTATGACGATTCACAATCCGCCGGCAAACGCGCTTTCCAGCCGGATATTAGAAGAGCTGTCCTCCTGTCTTGATCAGTGTGAGACAGATGCCGGCGTGCGGTGCATTATTATACACGGGGAAGGAAGGTTCTTCTCCGCAGGCGCTGATATCAAAGAATTTACATCACTGAGAAACAGTGAGGATTCCTCAATGCTGGCTGAACGCGGCCAGCAGCTGATGGAGAGAATGGAGAGCTTTCCAAAACCGATTATCGCAGCGATTCACGGAGCTGCCCTCGGCGGGGGGCTGGAGCTTGCAATGGCCTGCCATATCAGAATTGCGGCAGAAGATGCCAAGCTGGGGCTTCCTGAGCTTAACCTCGGCATTATTCCCGGTTTTGCAGGTACACAGCGGCTCCCGCGATACGTTGGTACAGCAAAAGCATTGGAGCTCATTGGATCAGGAGAACCGATATCGGGGAAAGATGCGCTTGACCTCGGACTTGTGACAATCGGAGCAAAAGATGAAGCAGAAGTGCTTGAAAAAGCGAAAACGCTTGCTGGCAAATTTGCAGAAAAAAGTCCGCAAACGATGGCGTCTCTGCTTGAGCTTCTCTATACAAACAAAGTGTATTCCTATGAAGGCAGCTTAAAGCTTGAAGCAAAGCGTTTTGGAGAAGCGTTTGAGTCGGAGGACGCCAAGGAAGGCATTCAGGCATTTCTCGAAAAAAGAAAGCCTCAGTTCAAAGGCGAATAAAAGGGGATATGATCATGAATCTATTTGTACTGATGAAACGGACGTTTGACACAGAAGAAAAAATCGTCATTGACGCAGGAAAGATTCAGGATGACGGGGCTGAATGGATTATCAATCCGTACGATGAGTACGCGATTGAAGAAGCCATTCAGCTGAAGGAAAAACACGGCGGCACCATCACCGTTGTTACTGTCGGCGGCGAAGAAGCGGAAAAGGAGCTGCGTACAGCGCTTGCCATGGGATGTGACCAAGCCGTTTTAATCAACATAGAAGATGATCTCGAAGAACCCGACCAGTATTCCATTTCTCAAGTTTTATACCACTATATGAAGGATCAGGAGTTTGACCTTATTCTCGGAGGAAATGTCGCGATCGATGGAGGCTCAGGACAAGTGGCGCCTCGCCTGGCAGAGCTTTTGGACATTCCATGCATCACGACGATCACCAAACTTGACATCAATGGAAGTGACGCAGAAGCGGAAAGGGACGTTGAAGGGGATGTTGAAAAAATCAAAACGACTCTTCCTTTGCTGGTCACAGCTCAGCAAGGCTTAAATGAACCGCGCTACCCATCGCTTCCGGGGATCATGAAAGCCAAGAAAAAACCGCTTGAAGAGCTTGAGCTGGATGATCTGGACTTGGATGAAGAAGATGCTGAACCAAAAATGAAAACAATTGAACGTTTTCTGCCTCCGAAAAAAGAAGCCGGAAAGCTTCTGCAGGGTGAGCCTGCCGAACAGGCAAAAGAGCTCGTATCATTGCTCCGCAGCGAGGCGAAAGTCATTTAGCGCTTGCACATTCAAAGAAACAGGGGGATGTTAGGATGGGAAAAAAAGTGATCGTACTCGGAGAAATTCGTGACGGAGAACTGCGAAATGTCACCTTTGAAGCGATCTCCGCTGGAAGAACCATTTCAGGTGATGGAGAAGTGATCGGTGTTCTTATAGGAGAAAACGTATCACAGCATGCAGAGGAGCTTATCCACTACGGTGCAGACAAAGTTCTCACAGCTGAGGACCCAAAGCTCAAGGCATATACGGCAGACGGATACAGCCAAGTGATGCGAACCATTATTGAAAAGGAGAAACCTGATGCGGTCGTATGCGGACACACTGCAATGGGGAAGGATCTGTCGCCGAAGCTTGCAGCCCGGCTCCAAACGGGATTGATTTCTGACGCTACAGATGTAAGCGTTACCGGAGAGAACGTTGTTTTCACAAGACCGATTTACTCAGGGAAGGCATTTGAACGTGTCATTTCAACGGATCCGATGACGCTTGTGACGATTCGTCCAAACAACATTCAAGCGTTAGAAAAAGACGCCAGCCGGGCAGGCAGCGTTGAAAGCATCGAAGTTTCCCTTACGGATCTCCGTACCGTCATACAAGAGATCGTCAAAAAAACAGCGGACGGCGTTGATCTCTCTGAAGCGAAAATCATTGTTGCGGGCGGCCGCGGTGTAAAAAGCAAGGAAGGCTTTCAGCCGCTGCAGGAGCTTGCCGAGGTGCTGGGCGCAGCAGTCGGCGCTTCACGCGGGGCGTGTGACGCTGATTATTGTGACTATGCTCTTCAAATCGGACAGACCGGAAAAGTTGTCACTCCTGATTTGTATATCGCCTGCGGAATTTCCGGTGCCATTCAGCATTTGGCGGGGATGTCCAACAGCAAGGTAATTGTCGCCATCAATAAAGATCCTGAAGCCGATATTTTTAAAATAGCTGATTACGGTATTGTAGGAGATTTATTTGAAGTCGTCCCATTACTGACTGAAGAATTCAAACAGCTGAATATTCACTCATAAAGGGAAGCCCCGGACTGCAAAAGTTCGGGGTTTTTGAATACATACGTACAAATATTTAGTAATAAAAAAAGTCGTTGACATGTACGGACATATATAATAAGGTTACTTTAAAAGCGCTTACATTCATGCTGGCTCCTCAGACAAAACACAGATCCTATATTTGACTGTGGTGCTTTTCATATTTGTATGAAAGGAATGATCAAGCATGTCTGAACATACAGCAGTAATTCAAACAGATATTGTAAAAGGAACGATCAACAAAAATATATACGGTCATTTTGCTGAGCATTTAGGAAGAGGGATTTATGAAGGGATTTGGGTCGGAACGGAATCAAGCATTCCTCATATAAACGGTATAAGAAAAGATGTGTTAGAAGCGCTGAAACAGCTGCGTATTCCTGTCCTCCGATGGCCGGGAGGCTGCTTTGCGGATGAATATCATTGGGCTAATGGTGTGGGTGACCGCAAGACGATGCTCAATACTCACTGGGGCGGTACAGTTGAATCGAATGAATTCGGGACACATGAATTTATGATGCTGTGCGAGCTGCTTGAGTGCGAACCTTACATTTGCGGCAATGTAGGAAGCGGAACAGTTCAGGAAATGGCAGAATGGATCGAATATATGACCTTTAAAGAAGGCACGCCCATGTCGGATTGGAGAAAACAAAACGGAAAAGAAGAGCCTTGGAAGCTGAAATATTTTGGGGTGGGCAATGAAAATTGGGGCTGCGGCGGCAACATGCACCCTGAGTACTATGCCGATCTATACCGCCGTTTTCAAACGTATGTCCGCAATTACAGCGGCAATGAAATTTATAAAATTGCCGGCGGTGCAAACGTCGATGATTTTAATTGGACGGACGTGCTCATGAAAAAAGCCGCTGGCCTGATGGATGGGCTAAGCCTTCATTACTACACGATTCCGGGAGATTTCTGGAAGGGCAAAGGATCGGCCACAGAATTTACAGAGGACGAATGGTTCATCACGATGAAAAAGGCCAAATACATTGATGAATTGATTGAAAAACACGGCACAATTATGGACCGGTATGATCCGGAACAGCGGGTCGGACTGATTATTGACGAATGGGGCACATGGTTTGACCCTGAGCCAGGAACAAACCCAGGCTTTTTATATCAGCAAAACACGATTCGTGACGCGCTGGTCGCAGCTTCTCACTTTCACATTTTCCATCAGCATTGCCGCCGGGTGCAAATGACCAACATCGCACAGACGGTAAACGTGCTTCAAGCTATGATTCTGACTGATGGAGAACGGATGCTATTAACGCCGACATACCATGTGTTTGATATGTTTAAGGTACATCAGGATGCCTCTCTTTTAGATACTGAAACAACGTCCGCTGACTATGAATGGAAGGGAGAAACGCTGCCTCAAATCAGTGTGTCAGCATCAAGAAATGCTGAGGGCGATATAAACGTCAGCATCTGTAACATTGATCATCAAAATAAAGCAGAGGTGGAGATCGAGCTGAGAGGTCTTGACAAGACTGTGGATCATTCCGGCGTTATCCTGACTGCTGAAAAGATGAACGCCCATAACACGTTTGATGATCCGGAGCACGTAAAACCTGAAGCGTTCAGCCGTTATTCTGTAAATAAAAACAAATTGAAAGCAAAGCTGCCGCCAATGGCAGTTGTCTTACTCACATTACGGACTGATTCTTAACCAAAAAAAGGAGCGCCGATCCACTAGAGGACAGCGCTCTTTTTTGTTTTGAAACAGCTCCAAAAGGGCATGGTAAAGTATATGACGGTTATAGAAGGGATGTTGTCCTATGCTTCGTACAATTTTAATGATCATTGGCGCAATCGTGGTGATCGGAGCGATTATCAGATTCGTGTTTTAATGCCCCATTCTTCTATGAGTAAACCGATTGTGATCAGGAAAAAATAATTTATAAGCATTTAAATAGCGTGAACGAATGGGAGATGCTATACTAAAAATCATCATTTCACAATTGGAGGAATTCTATAATGGCTATCGTAAAAGCAACTGATCAATCTTTCTCAGCTGAAACAAGCGAAGGCGTCGTACTTGCTGATTTCTGGGCTCCTTGGTGCGGACCTTGTAAAATGATTGCACCTGTTCTTGAAGAATTGGATCAAGAAATGGGCGACAAACTGAAAATCGTAAAAATCGATGTAGATGAGAACCAAGAAACAGCAGGCAAATACGGCGTTATGAGCATCCCGACACTTCTTGTCTTAAAAGATGGAGAAGTTGTTGAAACATCTGTAGGCTTCAAACCGAAAGAAGCGCTTCAAGAGCTTGTAAACAAACATCTTTAATGTTCGGCTGCTTACATGCCAGAGCGATTCCAATTGAGGGATCGCTTTTTTTATTCGCCAATCGTGAACCATGGAGAAAAACACCTGTTCGTGTTAAACTGGAAACAAAGGACTAACTATAAGGAAGGGTAACATATGAACAAACAACTGAAAGAAAAACTCGCCCTCCTTCCCGATCAGCCCGGGTGTTATTTAATGAAGGACCGTCAGCAGACAGTGATCTACGTAGGAAAAGCAAAAGTGCTGAAAAACAGAGTGCGCTCCTACTTTACCGGGTCTCATGACGCAAAAACACAGAGGCTTGTGACGGAAATCGAGGATTTTGAATATATCGTGACGTCCTCCAATCTTGAAGCGTTAATTTTAGAAATGAACTTGATCAAAAAGCATGATCCGAAATATAACGTCATGCTGAAAGATGATAAAACCTATCCTTTTATAAAACTCACCCATGAACGCCACCCAAGGCTGATTGTCACCCGCAATGTCAAAAAAGACAAAGGGCGCTATTTCGGACCCTATCCGAATGTGCAGGCCGCAAGGGAGACGAAAAAGCTGCTCGACCGTCTCTATCCTCTCAGAAAATGCTCAAAGCTTCCCGACAGAGTGTGTCTTTATTATCACCTCGGACAATGTCTTGCTCCGTGTGTAAAGGACATTTCTGAAGAGACAAACAGAGAGCTGGTTGAGAATATTACCCGTTTCTTAAAGGGCGGCTATAACGACGTTAAAAAAGAGCTTGAAGAGAAAATGCTTGAGGCGGCTGAGAACCTTGAATTTGAACGGGCAAAGGAGCTTCGTGACCAAATTGCCCATATCGAATCAACGATGGAAAAACAAAAAATGACGATGAACGACTTAGTCGACCGTGACGTATTCGCTTACGCTTATGATAAAGGCTGGATGTGCGTACAGGTCTTTTTCGTACGGCAAGGAAAGCTCATCGAACGTGACGTCAGTATGTTTCCGCTTTATCAGGAAGCAGATGAAGAGTTCCTTACCTTCATCGGGCAGTTTTATTCAAAAAACAACCATTTTCTGCCGAAGGAGATTTTAGTGCCGGACAGCGTCGATCAATCGATGATTGAGCAGCTGTTGGAAACAAACGTCCATCAGCCGAAAAAAGGGTCGAAGAAAGAATTGCTTATGCTGGCACATAAAAACGCAAAAATCGCGCTTAAAGAAAAATTCTCTTTAATCGAACGTGACGAGGAGCGTTCAATCGGTGCTGTGCAGAAACTCGGAGACGCCTTAAATATTTATACCCCGCACAGAATCGAAGCGTTCGATAACTCGAATATACAAGGGACAAACCCGGTTTCGGCGATGATTGTGTTCATCGACGGCAAACCATACAAAAAGGAATACCGCAAATACAAAATCAAAACTGTCACAGGGCCTGATGATTACGGCTCAATGAGAGAGGTTGTCAGACGAAGATATACAAGAGTGCTTCGCGAAAACCTGCCGCTCCCTGACCTGATCATTATAGACGGAGGGAAAGGCCAGATCAACGCGGCCCGTGACGTCATAGAAAACGAACTCGGCCTTGATATCCCGATTGCCGGCTTGGCGAAGGATGATAAACACAGAACCTCCAATTTATTAATCGGCGATCCGCTGGAGACGGTTTATCTTGAACGAAACAGCCAGGAATTTTACCTGCTTCAGCGCATTCAGGATGAGGTGCACCGGTTTGCGATCAGCTTCCACAGGCAAATCCGCGGGAAAAGCGCGTTCCAGTCTGTGCTAGACGATATACCCGGAATCGGAGAAAAAAGAAAGAAAATGCTGTTAAAGCATTTCGGTTCCGTCAAAAAAATGAAGGAAGCAAGCCTCGAGGACATCAAAAAAGCGGGTGTACCCGCAGCGGCGGCACAGCTGCTTTATGATAAATTGCAAAAATAATGTTGTCCTTTTGAAAAAGTTCTGATAAAATGTGAACTAATTTCATAATTAGATCGTGTAATATGGTGAAGATAGAGGTGCGAACTTCAAGAGTAAGCCTTTGGAGAAAGATGGATTCTGAGAAAAAGGCTGAAAGGGGAGCGTCGCCGAAGCAAATAAAACCCCATCGGTATTATTTGCTGGCCGTGCATTGAATAAATGTAAGGCTGTCAAGAAATCATTTTCTTGGAGGGCTATCTCGTTGTTCATAATCATCGTGATGATTAATTGATAAGCAATGAGAGCAATTCCTCTCATTGCTTTTTTTATTGTGGACAAAGCGCTCTTTCTCCTCACCCGCACGAACCAAAATGTAAAGGGTGGTTATACATGGGTCTCATTGTACAAAAATTCGGTGGTACTTCCGTCGGCTCAGTCGAAAAAATTCAAAATGCAGCAAACCGCGTCATTGCGGAAAAACAGAAAGGCCATCAAGTCGTTGTTGTCGTATCAGCTATGGGGAAATCCACTGACGCATTGGTCAGCCTTGCAAAAGACATCACTGATCAGCCGAGCAAACGTGAAATGGATATGCTGCTGGCAACAGGCGAGCAGGTCACCATTTCTTTGCTTTCCATGGCGCTGCAGGAAAAAGGCTATGACGCCGTTTCCTATACAGGATGGCAGGCGGGGATCCGCACCGAGGACGTCCATGGCAACGCCAGAATTACGGATATAAACACGTCTGCCTTAGAAAGCCAGCTTCAAAAGGGAAAAGTAGTTGTTGTGGCAGGATTTCAAGGCATGACAGACGACAGTGAAATCACGACTTTGGGCAGGGGCGGTTCAGACACAACAGCAGTGGCTTTGGCTGCCGCATTAAAAGCGGACAAATGTGATATTTATACCGACGTGCCCGGCGTGTTTACAACCGATCCGCGCTACGTGAAATCAGCGAGAAAGCTTGCCGGCATCTCTTACGATGAAATGCTGGAGCTTGCCAATTTAGGCGCCGGTGTTCTTCATCCAAGAGCTGTTGAATTCGCAAAAAATTACCAAGTGCCGTTAGAAGTGCGTTCAAGTACAGAAACAGAAGCGGGAACATTAATTGAGGAGGAATCATCCATGGAGCAGAACCTTATCGTCAGAGGCATCGCGTTCGAAGATCAAATCACAAGGGTAACCATCTACGGGCTGACAAGCGGCCTGACCACTTTGTCTACCATCTTTACAACTCTTGCAAAACGAAACATTAATGTGGATATCATTATCCAAACGCAGGCGGGAGACCATGAGACCGGTATTTCCTTCTCTGTTAAATCAGAAGACGCGGATCAGGCTGTTGCCGTACTTGAAGAGTACAAAGACGCGCTTGAATTCGAAAAAATTGAGACAGAAAGCAAATTAGCCAAAGTATCCATTGTTGGATCAGGCATGGTATCAAATCCCGGTGTAGCGGCTGAAATGTTTGCTGTACTGGCGGAAAAAAACATATTAATCAAAATGGTCAGCACATCTGAAATCAAAGTTTCAACAGTAGTGAGCGAAAATGACATGGTAAAAGCGGTGGAAGCACTGCACGATGCATTCGAGCTCTCGAAACATCCTTCAGCTGTGTCATGACAACCAAAAAGGCGGGACTCATGCAGTCACCGCCTTTTTCATTAAACAGGGTCTTTCATATCCCATTTAACAGTCAGAACCACTTTATCGGCTCTCTTTTTTACTTGTTCGTATGATTCGGCAATCTGATCATTCATCAATTGAATTTGCTCGGCGATGAAGCCAGCTTCCAGCTGAAAGCAAGGTTCTTTCTGATATTTTAGCCGATTGGAAATGATCTGTCCTTCAAGCTCGAATTCTAGCTCCTGTTTCTTTGCGCTAACGTTTGTGAGGGTTCCCCAGCCTGCTTCTTCAAAGAAAGCCGGAAATTCTTCCCATGATTCAAGAGGAAACTTTCGGGCGAGATGTTTCCCTGCCCAATACATCATGGAAGAGTAATCTTGGCCAAGCATGTCTGGGAGAACAATCTCTCGTATCAGTTCATAGGCATAGGCGTTCATTTCAATTTCTTTTAGATTATGTATTGATGCTTCATATTTAGACTTCATATCTGTCTCCCCTCTCTCCTTCGTATATTATAGCCCAAACAGGGGGGAGGATTACAGAATGATCCTGTAATTCTCATGAAAAATTAAGAAAGAATTATATATTGATAAAATAAAATTTTTGAATCAACTAATCAATTCGGAAAATTAGAATTTATGTACGCGTTTTCTTGACGCCCTTTTGTGGTAGGAGTAAAATGAAATTGTCAATAAATCTTAATAAAGTGCTTACAATTGAAAGAAGTGGGGGAAGAGATTTAGCACATTTCGCACTTATCAAACAGGGGGTAAAGTAATGTCTGGGAACAGAGAGTTTTATTTTCGAAGATTGCATTCCTTGCTTGGCGTCATACCGGTCGGCATCTTTTTGATTCAGCATTTGGTCGTCAACCAGTTTGCCGCAAGGGGCGCGGAAGCATTCAATAATGCTGCTCATTTTATGGATAGTCTGCCTTTCAGGTATGCTCTGGAAATCTTTATTATCTTCTTACCTTTAATTTATCATGCAGTTTATGGTGTGTACATAGCGTTTACTGCGAAAAATAACGCAGGACAATATAGCTATATGCGAAACTGGCTCTTCGTCCTGCAGCGTGTAACCGGTATCATCACTCTCATTTTTGTGAGCTGGCATGTGTGGGAAACCCGCATTGCTGCACAGATGGGCGCTGAGGTCAATTTCGACATGATGGCGAATATCTTGAGCTCGCCGGCTATGCTGGGCTTTTACATTGTAGGTGTTTTATCGACAATTTTCCACTTCTCGAACGGTTTATGGTCTTTTGCTGTCACGTGGGGCATCACTGTAACGCCACGTTCTCAAAGAATTTCGACGTACGTTACGCTGATTATCTTTGTTGCACTGTCATACGTAGGCTTAAAAGCGATTTTTGCATTTGTATAAGAGTACTAGATTACTAGAGGGAGAGGGGCTATCATGAGTCAAACAAGCATTATTGTAGTCGGCGGGGGTCTTGCCGGCCTCATGGCGACAATCAAAGCAGCGGAATCAGGAATGGCGGTTAAGCTGTTTTCCATCGTTCCTGTGAAACGTTCTCATTCGGTTTGTGCCCAAGGCGGCATCAACGGAGCAGTCAATACAAAAGGGGAAGGCGACTCTCCGTGGGAACATTTTGACGATACTGTATACGGGGGAGACTTTCTTGCCAATCAGCCGCCGGTTAAGGCGATGTGTGAAGCGGCGCCATCAATCATCCACTTATTAGACCGGATGGGCGTCATGTTTAACCGGACGCCTGAGGGGCTGCTTGATTTCCGCCGATTTGGGGGTACACAGCACCACAGAACAGCTTATGCAGGTGCGACGACTGGCCAGCAGCTGCTTTACGCTTTGGACGAGCAAGTGCGCAGATACGAGGTTGCCGGTCTGGTCACAAAATACGAAGGCTGGGAATTCCTTGGCGCTATATTAGATGATGACAGAACCTGCCGCGGAATTGTCGCGCAAAACCTGACAAACATGCAAATTGAATCCTTCCGTTCTGACGCTGTCATTATGGCGACAGGCGGACCGGGAATCATTTTCGGTAAATCCACAAACTCCATGATTAATACAGGGTCTGCTGCATCGATCGTTTATCAGCAGGGAGCGTATTATGCAAATGGAGAATTCATTCAAATCCACCCGACAGCTATACCGGGGGATGATAAATTAAGGCTGATGAGTGAATCGGCGCGCGGTGAAGGCGGACGTGTGTGGACATACAAAGACGGTAAGCCGTGGTATTTCCTTGAGGAAAAATATCCTGCATATGGAAACTTGGTGCCGCGTGATATTGCAACACGCGAAATATTTGATGTGTGTGTGAATCAGAAACTCGGCATCAACGGCGAGAACATGGTGTATCTCGATCTGTCTCATAAAGATCCAAAAGAGCTTGATATTAAGCTCGGCGGCATCATTGAAATTTATGAGAAGTTTATGGGAGACGACCCGCGTAAACTTCCGATGAAAATCTTCCCTGCGGTTCATTATTCAATGGGCGGCTTATGGGTAGATTACGATCAAATGACAAATATCCCGGGACTGTTTGCCGCTGGAGAATGTGATTACTCCATGCACGGCGGCAACCGCTTGGGAGCAAACTCCCTGCTCTCTGCGATTTACGGAGGAATGGTAGCCGGACCGAATGCTGTGAAATATGTAAACGGCTTAGAATCTTCCGCAGAGGATATGTCTTCATCGATATTCGATGCCCACGTGAAAAAAGAAGAAGAAAAATGGGCTGAGATTATGAATATGGACGGAAACGAAAATGCGTACGTCCTCCATAGAGAGCTCGGGGAATGGATGACGGCGAATGTGACGGTTGTCCGCCATAACGACAAGCTGTTGAAAACAGATGACAAAATTCAGGAGTTAATGGAGCGGTATAAAAAGATTAACATCAATGACACGACAAAATGGAGCAACCAGGGAGCTATGTTTACACGCCAGCTTTCAAACATGCTTCAGCTTGCCAGGGTGATTACACTGGGTGCTTACAACCGTAATGAAAGCAGGGGCGCCCATTATAAACCGGATTTCCCTGAGCGTAATGATGATGAATGGCTCAAAACAACAATGGCTAAACATGTAAGCCCGTATGAAGCGCCTGAGTTTGAGTATCAGGATGTCGATGTATCACTGATAACGCCTCGGAAACGGGATTACTCGAAGAAGAAGGTGGCGAAATAATCATGAGTGAGAAAAAGACCATACGATTTATTATCACACGTCAAGATACACCCGACAGCACGCCTTACGATGAAGAATTTGAAATACCATACCGCCCGAACCTGAACGTCATTTCCGCTTTAATGGAAATCCGCCGGAATCCGGTTAACGTGAAAGGTGAAAAGACAACTCCTGTCACATGGGATATGAACTGTCTTGAAGAAGTGTGCGGCGCATGTTCAATGGTTATAAACGGAAAGCCCCGCCAGTCTTGTACGGCGCTTGTTGACCAGCTTGAACAGCCGATCCGCTTAAAACCGATGAAAACATTCCCGGTCGTGCGTGATCTGCAGGTTGACCGCAGCAGAATGTTTAATTCTCTGAAAAAAGTAAAAGCGTGGATACCGATCGACGGCACGTACGATTTAGGACCGGGACCGAGAATGCCGGAAAAACGCCGCCAGTGGGCATATGAATTATCAAAATGCATGACGTGCGGTGTCTGCCTGGAAGCCTGCCCGAATGTAAACAGCAAATCGAAATTCATGGGGCCTGCTCCGATGTCTCAGGTCCGTCTGTTTAACGCCCATCCGACAGGAGCCATGAACAAATCCGACCGGCTGGAAGCGCTGATGGATGAAGGAGGCCTTGCAGATTGCGGCAACTCGCAAAACTGCGTTCAATCCTGTCCGAAAGGCATTCCGCTTACCACTTCTATCGCTGCCTTAAACAGGGATACAAACTTACAAGCATTCCGCAATTTCTTCGGAAGCGACAGAGTATAAGATGAAAAAACCTCTTCCGCATGGGAGAGGTTTTTTTAACAATAAGGAGATGAGTGAAATGAAGCTTCCTGCTTACATTGACATGCCGTTTCAAAAATGGAAAGAATCCTTTTCTTTTTTTAATGAAGTATCTGTACGATTTTCTGAAACAGATATGTTTGGGCATATGAATAATGTAATCCCTTTCATCTATTTTGAAGAAGCGAGGATATCTTATTTTAAAAATCTGAATATGATGAAACAACATAAGCAAACCATGACAGTCGTCGCCAGTCAGCAATGTGATTATCTGCGCCAAGTTATGCCTTATGAAGACTTGCGTATTTATGTAAAAACAAGCGCTGTCGGCAGTTCATCCCTCACCTTGCATTACCTCGGAGAAAACAGCGTAGGGGAGCCTTGCTTCACTGGAGCTGTTGTCATGGTTCAAGTGTCAAAGGATAGCGGAAAGGCTGTCAGCTGGACGAGTGAGGAGAAAGAAAAGCTTCTCCATACACCATAAACTAATTCTTCTGTAAACGTCACCTCCTGCGCCCTCCTGACATATGATATCTTGACTATATCAAAACCCATTCGTTTCAGATTCGCTCTCACCTTAGCAAGGAGGGTTACAATACTTGAAGGAGAAAGAATTTCAATCGAAGCCGCTGCTAACGAAAAGAGAAAGAGAAGTGTTCGAATTGCTCGTTCAAGATAAGACAACAAAGGAGATTGCAAGCGAGCTATTTATCAGTGAGAAAACCGTTCGAAACCATATTTCAAATGCCATGCAGAAATTAGGTGTGAAAGGGCGTTCGCAAGCCGTTGTTGAGCTTCTTAGAATGGGTGAGCTAGAGCTTTAATCCTTGCCGGTATTCCTTCTTTTCAGGAGGGAGCCGGTTATTGCTGTTTGTTTGAAAAGTTCCAAATTCCTATATTAAACTTGGATGATACGATATAAAACGAGATTTTCAATTTGCTTTCATTTGCCTAATGTCCCTCTATTTCTCGTCCCGCGAGTCTTGCATTTTCTTTAAAAAAGAAGGAAAATAGACACGGAACGCTTTTGTGCGTAAGAGATCCTTGAGTGAGGGATGGACAAATGACATCAAAACCTTTGGAGCATGTTGCGGACATTGAAAAGTCGCTCCGCCACATCGCCGCGATCATTAAACAAAAAGGAAGAGAAATCCTAAACCAATACGCGATCACGCCGCCGCAATTTGTCGGTCTGCAATGGCTTTATGAATTAGGAGACATGACAATCGGCGAACTATCGGGGAAAATGTATCTGGCATGCAGCACGACGACGGATCTCATCGACCGTATGCAAAAAAATGAGCTTGTCGAGCGGGTAAAGGATCCGGCGGACAGACGTGTCGTCAGGATACACCTTCTGCCCGAAGGAGAACGCATTATCCAAGAGGTCATTACAAAAAGGCAGGAATACCTGCGTGATATGTTCGAAACGTTTACAGATGAAGAAATAGCCATCTTCGAAAAATCATTGATGAAACTGCAGCATGAAATGAAGAGAAAATGAGGCGATTTTGTTGGAACAACCAATAGGAGTCATTGATTCCGGGGTTGGCGGGTTAACCGTTGCAAAGGAAATCATGAGACAGCTACCAAAAGAAAATATAATCTACGTAGGGGATACAAAACGGTGTCCGTACGGGCCGCGTCCTGAAGAAGAAGTGCTTCAATACACGCGGGAGCTGACAAATTATTTGTTGAAAAACCACCACATTAAGATGCTGGTGATCGCCTGCAACACCGCGACAGCAATTGCACTGGAAGACATCCAGCGCGACGTTGATATTCCGGTGGTCGGGGTGATCCAGCCTGGTGCGCGGGCAGCGATAAAAGTGACAGAAAATCAGCATATCGGTGTAATCGGCACAGAAAACACCATTAAGAGCAATGCTTATGAAGAAGCCCTTCTGGCATTAAATGCCGAACTGAAGGTCGAAAATCTTGCCTGTCCGCTGCTTGTGCCGTTTGTGGAAAGCGGAAAGTTTCTGGACAAAACAGCAGACGAGATTGTCAAAACATCATTATCTCCATTAAAAGATACATCGATTGACTCGCTGATTTTAGGCTGCACCCATTATCCTATTTTAAAAGACGCAATTCAAAGATATATGGGAGAGCATGTGAATATTATTTCGTCAGGCGATGAAACAGCCCGGGAAGTGAGTACGATTCTATCGTATAAAGGACTGCTGAATCAATCTCCGTTTGCCCCGGATCATCAATTCCTGACTACAGGAGAACGGGATCAGTTTGCGAAAATAGCAGATGACTGGTTTGGCCATGAAGTAGGTCACGTAGAATGCATCTCTTTGCGAGAACCAATTAGAAGATAGTTTTGCCCCGCAACGGCGTGTTGCGGGTTTTTTCTGTTTTTAATGGAATTCATCGGTCTATTTCCCGCAGAGGCTCGTATACATAGTAGTACAAACAGCCTTAGGAGGGAAAAGTATGCTGAAAAAAGGACCTGCAGTCATTGGTGCCACTTGTCTCACCTCTGCCTTGCTTTTATCCGGGTGCGGTTTATTTCAATCCGATAAGACAGCTGAGGAAATCGATCCGCCTCAAGACGTTACATACGTAAATGATGAAGCGGGGACCGATTCAAATACAACAGCAGCCGAAAAAACAAAAAATGAAAAAAGTGATACCGAAAAAGCGAATCAGGACTCTTCTACAGTGATGAGGGAGCTTTATCTCATTGATAAAAACGGTTATGTCGTTGCGCAAACGATGCCTCTTCCGAAAAGTGAAGGAACGGCTAAGCAGGCGCTTGAATACCTTGTGCAGGGCGGGCCTGTGTCAGAGATTCTGCCGAATGGCTTCAGAGCCGTTTTGCCGGCTGACACAACTGTTAACGTAGACATCAAAAAAGATGGCACTGCTATAGCGGACTTCTCGAAAGAATTTAAAAACTATAAGAAGGAAGATGAACAGAAAATCGTCCAATCGGTGACGTGGACGCTGACTCAATTCAGTTCAATTGATAAAGTGAAGCTGAGAATCAACGGCCATGAACTGAAGGAGATGCCTGTAGGCGGCACGCCGATCTCAGACGATTTAAGCCGTAAGGACGGGATTAATTTGGAAACTGCCGGCGTCAATGATCTCACAGCTACACATCCGCTGACAGTCTATTATTTAGCGGAAAACGATGACAGTGAATATTACGTGCCGGTAACAAAACGAATTGACAATTCCAAAACAGACGACATTACAGCGGCTATTAATGAACTGGCTGAGGGCCCGAGCAAGGCGAGCGGCCTGTTGACGGATTTCAGCGAAGATGTGAAATTGGTCAGTAAGCCGAAAATCAAAGATGGACGTGTAACGTTAGATTTTAATCAATCCATTTTCGGAAGCGCCGATGAAAAGACGAAAATGATTTCTTCAGAAGTGCTCAACAGCATTGTGCTGACTTTAACAGAGCAGCCGGATGTAAAAAGCGTATCTGTTAAAGTGAACGGAAAAGCCGAGCTTGTGAACGAAAAAGGCGAAAAACTTTCAGAAGCGGTATCCAGACCGTCTCAAGTGAATACGGGTAGTTTTTAAATTGGGATTTTTGATATACTAGAAAGAAAGAGGTTAGCGTTCCGGCTGCCTCTTTCTTTATTCAATTCCGGGACAAAAATGGTTTATGTACATACAATCGGAGGTAAAACATGAGACATGACGGAAGACAACATGATGAGCTGCGTCCAATCACGTTTGATTTGGACTTTATCAGCCATCCGGAAGGGTCTGTTCTAATAACAGCGGGGAATACAAAAGTAATCTGCAACGCATCTGTAGAGGATCGCGTACCGCCGTTTTTGCGGGGCGGAGGCAAAGGCTGGATTACAGCTGAATACAGCATGCTGCCGCGGGCTACAAATCAAAGAACGATCAGAGAATCTTCCAAAGGGAAAATTTCCGGCAGAACGATGGAAATTCAGCGTTTGATCGGCCGCGCGCTTCGGGCAGTCGTTGATTTAGAGAAACTGGGCGAACGGACGATTTGGATTGACTGTGACGTCATTCAGGCGGACGGAGGAACGAGAACGGCTTCCATTACCGGAGCATTTCTTGCCATGGCGATTGCGGTTGGCAAGCTTCTCAAAGCAGGAACGATTAAAACAAACCCGCTCACTGATTACCTGGCAGCGATCTCTGTCGGAATTGATAAAGAGCGGGGAATTTTGTTAGATTTAAATTATGAAGAAGATTCTGCTGCTGAAGTTGATATGAATGTCATCATGACAGGCAGCGGCCGCTTTGTGGAGCTTCAGGGAACAGGGGAAGAGGCAACCTTTTCACGTGAGGATCTGAATGGGCTTCTCGGTCTTGCAGAAAAAGGCATTCAGGAACTGATTGACAAGCAAAAAGAAGTACTGGGCGATTCTCTTCCAGAACGGAAATAATGACAGAAAGGCTTGATCATCATGAAAGAAGCAATTATTGCAACTCACAATCCGGGAAAAGTGAAGGAATTTAAAGAAATCCTTGAGCCGAAAGGGTACGAGGTAAAATCATTAGCTGAAATCGGGTTTACAGATGAAATTGAAGAGACAGGCCATACGTTTGAAGAAAATGCGATTCTAAAAGCGGAAGCGGTGGCGAAAGCAGTGAACAAAATGGTCATTGCAGACGACTCCGGCTTGTCCGTTGATAATTTAGGAGGCCGTCCCGGCGTCTATTCAGCACGCTATGCAGGGGAACAGAAAGATGACCAGGCGAATATCGATAAAGTGCTGAGCGAGCTGAGAGGCATCGAAAAAGAACAGCGTACGGCACGTTTTCGCTGCGCGCTTGCCGTAAGTATTCCGGGAGAGGAAACAAAAACAGTCGAAGGTCATGTTGAAGGTTATATTGCCGAAGAGCCGAGAGGAGAATACGGATTTGGCTATGACCCGATCTTTATCGTCAAAGATAAAGATAAAACTATGGCCGAGCTGACAAGTGATGAAAAAAATATAATCAGCCACAGGGCTGACGCGCTTAAAAAGCTGTCGAAGCTGTTGGAGGCATAAGGGGGAGCTTATATATGAACGTGCTGATGATCAGTGACAGCCATGGGCTTGAAGAGGAGCTTCAAACCATAGCGAAACGTCATGAAGCGGATGTTGATCTCATGATTCATTGCGGAGACTCTGAGCTTGAAACCGGCCATCCGGCGTTAGAGCCTTATTCCGTTGTAAAAGGCAATTGTGATTTTATCGGCGATTTTAAGGACGAGCTCCTGCTGGCGGCCGGTTCCAAAAAAATATTGGTTACGCACGGACACCTTCATGGTATTAAACAGACCTTATTAAACGTATACTATCGTGCAGAGGAGCTCGGAGCGGATATCATTTGCTTCGGGCATTCACACATCGCAGGAAGCGAAATGCTGCGCGGAAAACTGCTGATTAATCCCGGCAGCATCCGCCTTCCAAGAGTGCGCAGCACAGAAAGCTATGCTATACTGTCTTTAGAAAATGATACAGCAACAGTGCGTTTTTATAACCAAGCAGGCGATGAAATCATTGATTTGCAACACCGGGTAACCCTATGAAATATCACATGAGGAAGAAAATTTTCTTCCTCATGAAAAAAATTCTAAAAAACCGTTGACTTATCATTGCATCCCATATATAATAAATCTTGTCGCTGATAGTTAAAGCGAAAACAAAAAAACAAAACGTGTCCCAGTAGCTCAGCTGGATAGAGCAACGGCCTTCTAAGCCGTCGGTCGGGAGTTCGAATCTCTCCTGGGACGTACCAAGAAAAAACCTCAAATCTTAAAGGATTTGAGGTTTTTGTTTATGATGATTTTTATTTGTTATTTAACGTATCATCATCCAGATCGCGGACATTTCCTTCTTTATTCAGTCGCGGTTCTTCTTTTTTCACAGTTTCGGAAATATGTTCGTTTTCTTCGACAGTCCGTTTTCCGACAACCACTTCATCCGTAACAACTGGTTTTTTTGTCACTTCGAGCTTTTCCTCAACGATAGGAACTCTGACCGTTTCTGAGTCATTTACGGGAGAAGCGTCTGCCGTGTTTTCATCCACCGGACGGCGTTCAACGTAAATTTCATCATGTCTTACCGGAATGTCCATATCTCTTTGTTCTGTTTTGACTTCTTTTCCAATTTCCACTTCTCCGGTTTGGATATCTTCTTTATCCACTTTCAGCTGTTCTTCTCGAAGCGGCATGGTTTTTTCTTCTTTTGTTGTATAATCCACTGTCTCATTTGGATTTGCAAAGCCGCCTGAAAGGGTATTACCGTTATCAATAGTCGCATCTAAGTCTGCGTCTGTATCGACGGCTACGAGAAGCTTTCCGTCATCCAGGTCCTCTTGGTACTTGTCTATTTCGTCATTTGAGATATCCAGGTCTGATAATGCTTTGCTGTGCGCGCCTGTATCATCCATTGTGAAATAATCTTTCAGTTTATCGAAAAAGGATTCAGAATCGCTATCATTTGCTTCAAGGGTTTGATTTACTTCTGTCCCTGTACGAGATTCGAGATAATCAGTATCCCGGCGATTTGTGACAACAGAAATATCGTCAGAATCATACCCCTTTGTTAGTAAGCCTTCAATCACTGCAATGGTCTCTTGCGGAGTTTCGTATACACCAACTACACTTTTTGTCATATTAATCTCCTCCTCTGTAAAAATAAAATTTTATCGTTCTTGTCGTCTTTAATTCCCGTTACGTTTTAAAATAAACAAAATAGAAAACACTTGGTGCTGCCAACAGCATTCAGGCGAAAGACAGGAGGAAATAAAAAAGATAGATAAGACAGAAACATAGTCCCGCACTTATCTATCCTTTATATTTCACAATTCCTTTGTCATAAACACGCTGTTCGGATCTTCTATATAGTCTGCAAACGGCTGGCAATACCGAAAACCGAAGCTTTCATAAAGTTTTCTTGCCGGCTCGAAAGAAGTCATTGACCCCGTTTCCAAACTCAATCGCTGATAGCCGCGCCGCTTGGCTTCTACTATAATGTGCTGAAGAACCTTGCTGGCAACGCCCTTTCTTAAATGGGAAGAAGAGGTTCGCATCGACTTAATTTCTCCATGCCGGCTGTCCAGTTCCTTAAGTGCTCCGCAGCCGGCTAATTCATTGTCGTCCCAAGCGCTCCAAAATGTAATCTCAGGTTTTTTCAGCCTTTCTATGTCTAGGGCATGAACACTTTCAGCCGGAGACATGAGAGTCATGCTATGTAAATGCTCACTCACTAATTCGATCACTTGATGTCCGGTCAAATCATCTACTTTAATATGCAAAATGAATTCCTCCTCAAAAACCGTCACTCTGAACAGACTTATCATTTATCTTAAAATATATCCTTTTTGCTTCCAAATAGTAAGATAGGAAACCTCACAGTCTATTAACTTTATTAAAGATGAATAAATTAACAAGTGCCGAACATAGATGTTCGGCACCTCATGATATTTTAATATCGAAATCCTCCGTGTACTCCAGATGCTCCGCCGAATCCTCCGGCGTGCGTTGCGGGAATACTGAAACCGCCGCCATGGCCGCTATAGCCGGCACCTGAAAATTGCTGCCCGTAAAATCCTGAAGCATATGGAAATGAGGAGTACATAGCAGAGGGGGTGCTTTGCGGGCTGTATGCCTGGCTGTACGGCTGTCCGTACGGCTGTCCGTATCCAAAGCCTCCAAATGGCTGATGGCCTTGCTGATAAAAGCTGGGAGCTGCCGGATAAAATGGCTGGGGAAAGTTTGGAAAACCCCCGGGAAATCCTTGGATGTCTGCAAATGATTTATTCATCGTATCACCTTTTCTTTGCAAGATAACACCAGTGTATGACGAAAAATAATGAAAGAGCCTATCCGAACTGAAATCGTTTTTTTTGCGAGAAGATCTTTCATATAGACGTCTCATCGAAACAATAACACGTCATATTATGTGACATATTTATATGAAATTGAAAAATTCGAGTGTAAACTTGATAGATTAATAAAAAAATTACAAAAACTTTTATCTTTTGAAATTCCTTATATACCAATAATGAAAGCGTATACAGTATAGTTTGATTAATCTAAATTGTCTAATAATTTTAAAAAATGCTGTTGACACTGCGTCCAAAGCGGCGTAATATGAGTTCAACAAAAGATAAACGCAAGTTTCACAAGCACAAATGATTGCAATAGGATTCTAAAAAAATGAAAAACAAACGATCTTCTTGGACGGCAGAAAAGCTGTTCAAGAGACTGAATATGAAAAGCGCAGATGAGGATAAGTAGCCTTGAAAAAGCTTTCCACAGAGAACCGGATTAGCTGAGAACCGGCGAAGCTTTACAAGGTGAACTCGCCTCAGAGTGCCAGTCTGAAATCCCAGTAGGACTTGGCCGGGTGAACGATGATGTTTACTCGTTATTAAAACGGATAGGAATATCCATGAGACGGCCGTATGAAAGGCCGTAAACAAGGGTGGTACCGCGGAAAGAAGAGCCTTTTCGCCCCTTTTGGCTATCGCATTCAATGCGCGGCTGATTGTGGGCGGAAGGGCTTTTTTTATTGAATAATCAGCTATAAAGCTAATAAATGATGATCTTTAGAGGATGAAAATCCAAAAGGAGGAACTAAAAATGGGGACTAATGTACAGGTGGATTCAGCATCTGCCAAATGTACACAGACGATGAGCGGAGCGTTAATGCTGATTGAATCATTAAAGAAAGAAAAAGTAGAAATGATATTCGGTTATCCGGGCGGAGCTGTACTTCCGATCTACGATAAACTGTACAATTCAGGAATGGTACATATCCTTCCCCGGCACGAGCAAGGCGCCATTCATGCAGCAGAAGGATACGCGAGAGTTTCTGGAAAACCAGGGGTCGTTATTGCGACATCAGGCCCGGGAGCGACAAACCTTGTTACTGGACTTGCGGATGCCATGATTGATTCACTGCCTTTAGTCGTCTTTACAGGGCAGGTGGCAACCTCCGTTATCGGCAGCGACGCTTTTCAGGAAGCGGACATTTTAGGAATTACAATGCCGGTTACAAAACACAGCTATCAGGTCCGCCAGCCGGAAGATCTGCCGCGCATCATTAAAGAAGCATTCCATATTGCGACAACGGGAAGACCGGGACCTGTATTAATCGATATTCCGAAAGATGTTGCAACAATTGAAGGGGAATTCAGCTATGATCACGAGATGAATCTCCCGGGATATCAGCCGACAACGGAGCCGAATTATTTGCAGATCCGCAAGCTTGTGGAAGCTGTAAGCAGCGCAAAGAAACCGGTTATCCTAGCGGGTGCGGGCGTATTGCACGGAAAAGCGTCAGAAGAATTAAAAAATTATGCCGAGCAGCAGCAAATTCCAGTTGTACACACGCTTTTAGGACTTGGGGGTTTCCCGGCAGACCATCCGCTTTTCTTGGGGATGGCGGGTATGCACGGCACTTATACAGCGAACATGGCCCTTCATGACTGTGATCTTTTAATCAGTATCGGCGCCCGTTTTGATGACCGCGTCACAGGAAACCTGAAACATTTTGCGAGAAACGCAAAGATTGCCCACATTGATATTGATCCGGCTGAAATCGGAAAAATCATGAAAACACAGATTCCGGTTGTCGGCGACAGCAAGGTTGTCCTGCAAGAGCTGATCAAACAAAACGGCAAACAAGGCGATTCAAGCGAATGGAAAAAACAGCTTGCCGAGTGGAAAGAAGAGTATCCGCTCTGGTATGTAGACAATGAAGAAGAAGGCTTTAAACCTCAAAAACTGATTGAATACATTCATCAATTTACAAAAGGGGAAGCCATTGTCGCAACGGATGTCGGCCAGCATCAAATGTGGTCAGCGCAATTTTATCCGTTCCAAAAGGCAGATAAATGGGTGACATCAGGTGGTCTTGGAACAATGGGTTTCGGCCTTCCGGCAGCGATCGGCGCACAGCTGGCCGATAAAGATGCAACCGTGGTGGCGGTGCTTGGAGACGGCGGTTTTCAAATGACGCTACAGGAACTTGATGTTATTCGCGAATTGAATCTGCCGGTTAAAGTTGTGATCTTAAATAACGCTTGTCTCGGAATGGTAAGACAGTGGCAGGAGATTTTCTATGAAGAGCGTTATTCAGAGTCTAAATTCGCTTCACAGCCTGACTTTGTCAAATTGGCAGAAGCATACGGCATTAAAGGCATCAGAATCTCCTCTGATGCAGAAGCGAAGGAAAAGCTGGAAGAGGCATTGACATCAAAAGAACCGGTTGTCATTGACGTTCGGGTCGCCAGCGAAGAAAAAGTATTCCCGATGGTGGCTCCGGGGAAAGGGCTGCATGAAATGGTGGGGGTGAAACCTTGAAAAGAATTATCACATTGACTGTGGTGAACCGCTCCGGCGTGTTAAACCGGATCACCGGTCTATTTACAAAAAGACACTACAACATTGAAAGCATTACAGTTGGACACACAGAAACAAGCGGCGTTTCCAGAATTACCTTTGTCGTTCACGTTGAAGGAGAAAATGATGTTGAACAGCTGACAAAACAGCTTAACAAACAAATTGATGTACTGAAAGTCACTGACATCACAAATCAATCAATTGTCCAAAGGGAGCTGGCCTTAATCAAGGTCGTTTCCGCACCGTCAACGAGGACAGAGATTCACGGAATTATAGAGCCGTTCAGAGCTTCTGTCGTTGATGTCAGCAGAGACAGCATCGTTGTACAGGTGACTGGCGAATCTAACAAAATTGAAGCGCTGATTGAATTACTAAAACCGTATGGAATCAAAGAAATTGCGAGAACAGGTACAACGGCTTTTGCGAGGGGCACTCAGCAAAAGTCGTCATCCAATAAAACAATATCTATTGTATAAAACAAAACAAGGGAGAGATTGAAATGGTAAAAGTATATTATAACGGTGATATCAAAGAGAACGTATTGGCTGGAAAAACAGTAGCGATTATCGGTTATGGCTCACAAGGGCATGCACACGCGCTGAACCTGAAAGAAAGCGGAATTGACGTGATTGTCGGTGTCAGACAAGGAAAATCTTTCACTCAGGCGCAAGAAGACGGACATCGAGTATTTTCAGTAAAAGAAGCTGCGGCTCAAGCTGAGATCATTATGGTTCTTCTTCCGGATGAACAGCAGCAAAAAGTATATGAAGCTGAAATCAAAGATGAGCTGACTGCAGGCAAATCATTGGTCTTCGCTCACGGATTTAACGTTCATTTCCACCAAATTGTTCCACCGGCAGATGTTGACGTATTTTTGGTAGCGCCTAAAGGTCCTGGACATTTGGTTAGAAGAACATATGAGCAAGGAGCAGGCGTACCGGCGTTGTTCGCGATCTATCAAGATGTGACAGGTGAAGCGAAAGATAAAGCTTTGGCATACGCAAAAGGAATCGGCGGAGCAAGAGCAGGCGTTTTGGAAACGACATTTAAAGAAGAAACAGAAACGGATCTGTTCGGTGAGCAAGCTGTACTTTGCGGAGGATTAACTTCCCTTGTAAAAGCTGGATTTGAAACATTAACTGAAGCTGGTTATCAGCCGGAACTTGCATACTTTGAATGTCTTCATGAGCTGAAATTGATCGTTGACCTTATGTATGAAGAAGGCTTGGAAGGCATGAGATACTCTATTTCTGATACTGCTCAATGGGGAGATTTCGTATCCGGGCCGCGTGTTGTAGACGCAAAAGTAAAAGAATCAATGAAAGAAGTCTTAAAAGACATCCAAGACGGAACATTTGCAAAAGAATGGATCGTAGAAAACCAAGTAAACCGTCCTCGTTTCAACGCAATCAATACGAGCGAAAACGAACATCAAATCGAAGTGGTGGGAAGAAAGCTTCGTGAAATGATGCCGTTTGTCAAACAAGGCAAGAAGAAGGAAGCGGTGGTCTCCGTTGCGCAAAATTAATTTTTTCGATACGACGCTTCGTGATGGTGAACAATCCCCTGGAGTAAACTTAAATACACAGGAGAAACTTGCCATAGCAAAGCAGCTCGAAAGACTCGGGGCAGATATCATTGAAGCGGGATTTCCCGCTTCGTCCCGAGGTGACTTTTTAGCTGTGCAGGAAATCGCAAGAACCATAAAAAATTGTTCTGTGACAGGTCTTGCCCGCTGTGTAAAAGGTGATATTGATGCGGCCTGGGAAGCGTTAAAAGACGGTGCTCAGCCAAGAATTCACGTATTCATTGCCACATCGGACATTCATTTAAAACACAAGCTGAAAATGACGCGTGAACAGGTCATCGAAAGAGCGGTTGAAATGGTGAAATACGCAAAAGAGCGTTTCCCGATTGTTCAATGGTCTGCTGAAGATGCCTGCCGAACTGAACTGCCGTTTTTAGCGGAAATCGTAGAAAAAGTGATTGACGCAGGGGCTAGTGTCATCAACCTTCCGGATACAGTCGGCTATTTGGCTCCGGCAGAATACGGGAATATCTTTAAATATATGAAAGAGAACGTTCCAAACATTCATCAAGCAAAGCTGTCAGCTCACTGCCACGATGATTTGGGAATGGCAGTCGCCAATTCTCTCTCAGCGATCGAAAATGGCGCCGATCAAATTGAATGTGCGATTAATGGAATTGGTGAAAGAGCCGGAAATGCTGCATTAGAGGAAATTGCAGTTGCCCTTCATATCAGAAAAGATTTCTATCAAGTCGAAACAGGCATTACGCTAAATGAAATAAAACGCACTAGTGATTTAGTAAGCAAGTTCACAGGTATGGCTGTTCCGCGAAATAAAGCGGTAGTGGGCGACAACGCATTTGCTCATGAATCAGGCATCCACCAGGACGGTTTCTTAAAGGAAAAATCAACATACGAAATTATTTCACCAGAGCTTGTCGGTGTAACGGCAGATGCGCTTGTCCTAGGCAAGCATTCAGGACGCCATGCATTTAAAGACCGGCTGACTGCATTGGGATTCCAATTTGATAGTGAAGAGATTAATAAGTTCTTTACGATGTTTAAAGAGTTAACTGAGAAGAAAAAAGAAATCACTGATGAGGATCTTGTCTCTCTTATTTTAGAAGAAAAAGTAACAGACCGCAAGATTGGGTATGAATTTCTTTCTCTGCAAGTCCATTATGGAACATCTCAGGTCCCTACGGCTACGGTTTCTTTGAAAAATCAAGAAAACGCCCAGCTTATTCAGGAAGCGGCAACAGGAGCCGGAAGCGTGGAAGCGATATACAATACCCTTGAACGCTGTATTGATAAAGATGTGGAGCTCTTAGACTACCGCATTCAGTCCAATAGAAAAGGCGAAGACGCATTTGCCCAGGTTTATGTAAGAGTAGTAGTAAACGGAAAAGAATCAGCAGGGCGGGGCATAGCGCAAGACGTATTAGAAGCTTCGGCGAAAGCCTATCTGAACGCTGTCAACCGTCAATTGGTTTTCCAGTCTAATATGAACGGACTGCAAAACCATACAGCTGTCGGATCATAATAGAAAGGAGAACGGTTAACTTGAAGAAACGGATTGCTCTATTGCCCGGAGACGGGATCGGCCCTGAAGTATTAGAATCAGCGACAGACGTGCTGAAAAGTGTTGCCGGTCGCTTCAGCCATGAATTTGAATTTGAATACGGCCTTATTGGAGGAGCGGCAATTGACGAACACAACGACCCTCTCCCAGAGGAAACCATTGCGATTTGTAAAAAGGCTGATGCTATTTTGCTTGGTGCTGTCGGCGGCCCGAAATGGGATCAAAACCCTTCGGAGCTGAGACCCGAAAAAGGTCTGCTCAGCATTAGAAAACAGCTTGACCTGTTTGCGAATTTACGGCCTGTGAAAGTGTTTGAAAGCCTTTCTGACGCTTCGCCTTTGAAAAAAGAATATATTGATAACGTTGATTTCGTTATCGTTCGTGAACTGACAGGCGGTTTGTATTTCGGCCAGCCGAGCAAACGCTATGTAAACAGTGAAGGTGAACAAGAAGCGGTAGACACACTGTTTTATAAGAGGGAAGAAATTGAACGCGTGATCAGAGAGGGCTTTAAAATGGCGGCTGCCAGAAAAGGCAAGGTTACCTCTGTTGATAAAGCGAACGTTCTTGAATCAAGCAGGCTGTGGCGGGAAGTGGCTGAATACGTCGCAAAAGACTATCCTGATGTGAAACTTGAGCATATGCTCGTTGATAACGCGGCTATGCAGCTGATTTATGCACCGAATCAATTTGATGTCGTGGTGACTGAAAATATGTTTGGTGACATTTTAAGCGACGAAGCGTCCATGCTAACAGGTTCTCTCGGAATGCTTCCGTCAGCCAGCTTATCAAGCTCAGGACTCCATCTGTTCGAGCCTGTACACGGCTCAGCACCTGACATAGCAGGGAAAGGGATGGCAAATCCATTCGCGGCGATATTATCAGCGGCAATGCTTTTGAGAACATCTTTCGGGCTTGAAGAAGAAGCGAAAGCTGTAGAAGATGCAGTCAATCAGGTTCTTACTTCCGGAAAAAGAACAAGAGACTTGGCGAGAGGCGAAGAATACAGCAGCACTCAGGCCATTACAGAGGAAGTAAAGACGGCATTGATGAGTGAAAATACAATTTCTAACGTGTGACAGCTTATGGTGTAAGCGGTCTTAGTTCATAGGTAGAGGGAGGAAATAAAGATGATGCCTCGAACGATCATCGAAAAGATTTGGGATCAGCATATTGTAAAACATGGTGAGGGAAAACCGGATCTTCTCTATATTGATTTGCATCTCATCCATGAGGTGACATCCCCTCAGGCATTTGAAGGGTTGAGACAAAAGGGAAGAAAGGTCAGGAGACCGCAAAATACATTCGCAACGATGGATCACAACATTCCAACCGTCAATCGCTTTGAGATAACGGATGAAGTTGCGAAACGCCAAGTGACAGCGCTTGAGCGGAACTGCGAAGAGTTTGGCGTACGCCTTGCCGATCTTCACAGCGTAGATCAGGGGATTGTCCATGTAGTCGGGCCCGAGCTTGGCTTAACGCTTCCGGGAAAAACGATCGTATGCGGCGACAGCCATACTTCCACTCACGGTGCATTCGGCGCCCTGGCATTTGGAATCGGAACGAGTGAGGTTGAGCATGTTCTTTCTACACAGACACTCTGGCAGCAGCGTCCGAAAACGCTTGAGGTGCGTGTAGACGGGACACTGCAAAAAGGGGTAACGGCAAAGGATGTCATTCTTGCTGTTATCGGTAAATACGGCGTGAAATTCGGCACCGGTTACGTTATTGAATACACTGGGGAAGTATTCAGAAACATGACGATGGATGAGCGGATGACCGTTTGCAACATGTCAATTGAAGCCGGAGCAAGAGCAGGTTTGATTGCGCCTGACGAAGTGACATTTGAATATTGCAAAAACCGCAAGTATACGCCAAAAGGAGAAGAATTTGATAAAGCCGTAGCAGAATGGAAAGCACTTCGCACTGATCCAGGCGCTGTTTACGATAAATCAATTGTGCTTGACGGCAATGAAATTTCTCCTATGGTGACATGGGGTATCAACCCGGGAATGGTTCTTCCTATCGATTCTGAAGTTCCGGCGCCGGAAAGCTTTTCAGCGGAAGATGACAAAAAAGAAGCGATTCGCGCTTATGAATATATGGGGCTGACTCCTCATCAGAAAATTGAAGACATCAAAGTGGAGCACGTATTTATCGGTTCCTGTACAAATTCACGCATGACTGACCTCCGCCAGGCTGCCGATATGATCAAAGGAAAAAAGGTGGCTGAAAGTGTTAGAGCAATCGTCGTGCCTGGATCTCAGAGCGTAAAACTTCAGGCTGAAAAGGAAGGGCTTCATCAGATCTTCTTAGACGCTGGATTTGAGTGGAGAGAATCAGGCTGCAGCATGTGTTTGAGCATGAATAATGACGTTGTTCCTGAAGGAGAGCGCTGTGCGTCAACCTCTAACCGCAACTTTGAGGGCAGACAAGGAAAAGGCGCGAAAACACATCTCGTCAGCCCTGCGATGGCTGCGATGGCCGCCATTCACGGCCATTTCGTGGATGTCAGAAAGTTTTATCAGGAAAAAACAGTTGTGTAAGGAGTGCACGAGATGGAACCTTTGAAAACACATACGGGGAAAGCGGCCGTATTAAATCGTATTAATGTCGATACAGACCAGATCATTCCGAAACAATTTCTAAAGAGAATTGAAAGAACGGGCTACGGCCGTTTTGCATTCTTTGACTGGAGATACGATGCGAATGGCGAACCAAACCCGGAATTTGAATTAAACCAGCCGGCTTATGAAGGGGCGTCCATTTTAATAGCGGGAGAAAACTTCGGCTGCGGGTCATCGCGTGAACACGCTCCGTGGGCGCTTGATGACTACGGCTTTAAAATCATTATCGCACCGTCATTTGCTGATATTTTCCACCAAAACTGCTTTAAAAACGGTATGCTGCCGATTCGCATGCCGTATGACAATTGGAAAAAGCTTGTCGGACAATACGAAAATCAGTCACTGCAAATAACAGTCGATCTTGAAAATCAGCTTATTCACGACAGCGAAAGCAATCAGATCTCATTCGAAGTCGATCCGCATTGGAAAGAAATGCTGATCAACGGCTATGATGAAATTTCATTAACGCTTTTACTTGAAGATGAAATTAAGCAATTTGAGTCGCAGAGAAGCTCTTGGCTTCAAGCTTAAAAAAAGCTGCCCGGCAATTTGTCCGGCAGCTTTTTTTGCCTGGCAGAACCTTTCCTTTCTTGTTTTTGTGTACGGGTGTTGATACACTTGAACAAAATAAATGCCTGAAAGGAATATAGGTATGACGCATGACAAGAAAAACGCAAAAATTATTCCTTTTCCTCATTTGAAAGACCGTCTGGTGGAAAAAGGAATGTCCTCGCTGAAGGAGAAAAAGTATCAAGAGGCGCTGGAACTGTTTTCAGAAGCAATGAAATATGATGATACTGAATCAGATCTTCACTTGGGCATGGCCATTTGCTTTTTGGAGCTGGGCGAATTGGAAGAGGCAAAACGTGTATGCGAAAAGATGCTGAAAGAAGGATACGGCCAGTATTTTACAGTTTTACAAGTATACATGACGATCTTAATTCAGCTTAAGAAATACGAAGAAGTCAAAAGCACGATTGAGGCCGTCCTGGAGGAAAATCAGCTGCCCGCGGAAAGCGCCGAGCAATTTTATAAACTGCTTGATTTCAGCCGCAAAATGACCGACCCAGAGCGAGAAGACGAGGCTTGGGCCGAAGAGTATGAAGATGTGATTGACACGGAGAAAGTGTTAGCCAGCCCAGAGGAACAAATGAATTTAATCCATTCATTGAAAGACCGCAATGTAGCGAAGTATACGGGGCTGTTAAAAACAATTCTTGAAGATCCCGCTGCTCACCCGATTATCAAGACGATGATCGTGATGTTAATGGCGGAACACGACTACAGCAAACCGGTCCACATTACAAAATTCGGCGACTCCATGACAATCGAGCCGAGCGAGACTGTCCCGCCTGACGCCTCCCCGATTTTGCACCGCGTTCTCCGTGTGTTGGATGAAACGCTTGGGAATGAAAATCCGACCCTGTATGCTGCGGTAGAAGAACTGTGGAGAAGACATTTGTATGTTTTATATCCATTTCAGCCAAAACTGCTGTCTGCCGATCTTTGGGCGGCGGCCCTGCATAAAGTCGGCTATGAAATGCATGGGATTGAGATTGAAAGAGAAGAGCTGCATATGATGTATGAGTTTACCGACAGAGAACTTGATGAAGCGTGCACAATGATTAAAGATATTGAAGAAATTTCTTATTTGTAAATCACGCCATATAGTTGAAAGCGGTATGTGTTATGTTATAATATAATGGTTGTATTTGTGTATAACGGGTTATAAGAAATACGGTTGGACAGGCTTTGCAGTTCATTATTAAAATGTATACATAATGATTCTGATCTTTGGCAGCTTCGTTTTTGATGGACGAAGCCGAATGATTGCTTTAGAATGGAAGACCGACACAACCTGAATAGATTTTTGGAGGGAAACACATGTCTGTAAAATGGGAAAAACAAGAAGGCAACGAAGGCGTTTTAACGGTTGAAGTTGATGCTGAAACATTTAAAACGGCACTTGATGATGCATTTAAAAAAGTAGTTAAGCAAGTTTCAATTCCTGGATTCCGTAAAGGGAAAATTCCTCGCGGTTTATTCGAACAGCGCTTTGGCGTAGAAGCTCTTTACCAAGATGCTTTGGATATTCTTCTTCCTGTAGAATACCCTAAAGCGGTTGAAGAAGCCGGAATCGAGCCTGTAGACCGTCCTGAAATCGATGTTGAAAAAATCGAAAAAGGCGAAAGCTTAATCTTCACTGCAAAAGTAACAGTGAAACCTGAAGTGAAGCTTGGCGAATACAAAGGCTTAGGCGTCGAAAAAGACGACACAGCTGTAACTGACGAAGATGTTCAAAACGAACTAAAAGGGCTTCAAGAGCGTCAAGCTGAGCTTGTTGTAAAAGAAGAAGGCGCTGTTGAAGAAGGAAACACAGTTGTTCTTGACTTCGAAGGATTCGTTGACGGCGAAGCATTCGAAGGCGGAAAAGCTGAAAACTATTCACTTGAAGTGGGTTCAGGTTCATTCATCCCTGGCTTCGAAGATCAGTTAGTCGGCCTTGAAGCAGGTGCTGAGAAGGATGTTGAAGTAACATTCCCTGAAGAGTACCACGCTGAAGATCTTGCCGGCAAACCAGCTGTTTTCAAAGTGAAAATTCACGAAATCAAAGCGAAAGAGCTTCCTGAGCTTGACGATGAATTCGCAAAAGATATCGATGAAGAAGTGGAAACACTTGCTGAATTGACTGAAAAAACGAAGAAACGCTTAGAAGAAGCTAAAGAAAACGAAGCTGACGCTAAATTGCGTGAAGAGCTTGTTCTGAAAGCTTCTGAAAACGCTGAAATCGATGTTCCTCAAGCGATGATCGACACTGAGCTTGACCGCATGCTGAAAGAATTCGAACAGCGTCTTCAAATGCAAGGCATGAACCTTGAGCTTTACACTCAATTCTCAGGCCAAGACGAAGCTGCGTTAAAAGAGCAAATGAAAGAAGATGCTGCAAAACGCGTAAAATCTAACCTGACTCTTGAGGCGATTGCGAAAGCGGAAAACCTTGAAGTAACAGATGAGGAAGTTGATGCTGAGCTTTCTAAAATGGCTGAAGCATACAACATGCCTGTTGAAAATATCAAACAAGCCATCGGTTCTACTGACGCGATGAAAGAAGATTTAAAAGTTCGCAAAGCAATTGATTTTCTTGTAGAAAACCGTTAATATGGTGCATAATAATAGTAATAATAAAACAGGGCGCGAATGATTCGTGCCTTGTTTTGTACAATTATGATATATCTCTTTTTCTTGGGGCAATATAGTTAATGCAGGCTGTTTTTTGTCATACATATAGAATGTGCAAGTCAGAAACACAATGTTACCGTCTTTTTGGAAAGTATGGTAAAATGCAATACATACTCGTTTCGTTTCAAGAATCATTTTCTTTTGCTCTGCCGGTAAAAGAAAAAGTGAGACAAGATTAAGGGGTGAAAGAATGTTTAAATTCAACGAGGAAAAAGGACAATTAAAATGCTCGTTCTGTGGAAAAACACAAGATCAGGTTCGTAAGCTTGTAGCTGGACCTGGTGTATATATATGTGACGAATGTATCGAACTCTGCACTGAAATTGTGGAGGAAGAACTCGGAACAGAAGAAGAAGTAGAATTTAAAGATGTGCCGAAGCCGCAGGAAATTCGTGAAATTCTGAATGAATATGTAATCGGTCAGGATCAGGCGAAGAAATCACTTGCTGTTGCGGTGTATAACCACTACAAACGCATCAACTCCAACAGCAAAGTGGACGATGTCGAGCTTTCGAAAAGTAACATTTCATTAATCGGCCCGACAGGAAGCGGTAAAACCCTTCTTGCGCAAACTTTAGCCCGTATTTTAAATGTGCCGTTTGCGATTGCTGACGCTACGTCCCTGACAGAAGCTGGATATGTAGGTGAAGATGTAGAGAATATTCTCTTGAAACTCATCCAAGCTGCTGACTATGACGTGGAAAAAGCGGAAAAAGGCATTATTTATATTGATGAAATCGATAAAGTGGCAAGAAAGTCTGAAAACCCGTCTATTACACGTGATGTGTCAGGGGAAGGCGTGCAGCAGGCATTGCTAAAAATTCTTGAAGGAACTGTGGCGAGCGTGCCGCCTCAAGGCGGACGTAAGCACCCTCATCAAGAGTTTATTCAAATTGATACAACAAACATTTTGTTCATTTGCGGCGGTGCCTTCGATGGTATCGAACAAATCATCAAACGCCGTTTAGGACAAAAAGTGATTGGCTTCGGTTCAGATAATAAGGCTGCAGATCTGGAGAAAGAAGACCTTCTTTCAAAAGTGCTTCCAGAAGACTTGCTCCGTTTCGGATTAATTCCTGAATTCATCGGACGTCTTCCGGTTATTGCAAGCCTTGAAAAGCTTGACGAAGAAGCGTTGGTTGCGATCTTAACAAAACCGAAAAACGCTCTTGTGAAGCAGTTCAAGAAAATGCTTGAGCTTGATAATGTTGAGCTTGAGTTTGAAGAAGAAGCGCTGTCTGAAATTGCTAAAAAAGCAATTGAGCGTAAGACAGGAGCACGCGGACTCCGTTCCATCATTGAAGGCATTATGCTTGATGTGATGTTTGACCTGCCTTCCCGTGATGACATTGAAAAATGTGTGATTACTGGGGCGACTGTAACGCATGGAGAACCGCCTCGCCTTTTGTTAAAGGATGGAACTGAGGTTAGCCAAGATAAAACGTCTGCTTAAAAATGAAAATGAACCTCCTGAGTGGTAACATTCAGGAGGTTTTTTTGTTGTGTAAACTCTTCCGGAAAACGTTTATTCCCCTCTTTTGTGGGAGATACTAGCAATCAGAGGAATGAATTGGATACATAAATTGTTTTTCAGGAGGGACCACCATGAGTTGGACAGGGATCGCATTATTTATTCAGCTGTTTTTTGGGATTATCATTGGTTTGTATTTTTGGAATTTGCTTAAAAATCAAAGGACACAAAAAGTCACGATAGATAAGGAATCAAAGAAGGAAATGGAGCAGCTTCGCAAAATGCGGGCTATCAGCCTGTCCGAACCGTTATCTGAAAAGGTGCGCCCTAAAAGCTTTCAAGATATCGTCGGTCAGGAAGACGGGATTAAAGCGTTAAAAGCGGCATTGTGCGGACCGAATCCCCAGCACGTCATTGTCTATGGACCGCCGGGAGTCGGAAAAACAGCTGCTGCAAGGCTTGTGTTAGAGGAAGCCAAAAAACATAAGCAATCACCTTTTAAAGAGCAGGCTGTTTTTGTGGAACTCGATGCGACAACGGCTCGATTTGATGAAAGAGGAATTGCCGATCCGCTCATTGGATCTGTACATGATCCGATATACCAAGGGGCCGGAGCGATGGGACAGGCGGGTATTCCGCAGCCGAAGCAGGGGGCTGTCACGCATGCCCACGGCGGTGTATTGTTTATTGATGAAATTGGGGAGCTGCATCCGATTCAAATGAATAAAATGCTGAAGGTGCTTGAGGACCGGAAAGTCTTTTTAGACAGCGCTTATTACAGCGAAGAAAATACACAAATACCGAACCATATTCACGATATTTTTCAAAATGGGCTTCCGGCTGATTTTCGTCTGATCGGTGCGACAACAAGAATGCCTAATGAAATCCCTCCGGCAATCCGATCCCGCTGTTTAGAGGTGTTTTTCCGCGAGCTTGAGAAAGATGAGCTGAAATCAGTTGCCAAAACAGCAGTGGATAAGATTGAAAAGAATATTTCTGAAGAGGGGCTTGATTTGCTGACCAGCTATACGCGGAACGGCCGGGAAGCCGTCAATATGATTCAAATCGCGGCGGGAATGGCGGTGACCGAAGATCGGAAGGACATCACCATTGAGGATATAGAATGGGTGATTCATTCCAGCCAGCTTACCCCTAAGCACGAGCAGAAAATCGGCACTGCACCGCAAATCGGCATTGTAAACGGACTCGCAGTGTATGGCCCTAACAGCGGTTCGCTGCTGGAAATCGAAGTGAACGTAACACCGGCTCAGGATAAAGGTTCAATTAACATTACCGGAATAGCAGAAGAAGAAAGCATCGGCAGCCAATCAAAATCAATTCGCCGGAAAAGCATGGCAAAGGGCTCCGTTGAGAATGTGCTAACCGTACTGCGTACAATGGGAATGAAGCCTTCAGACTATGATATCCACATTAATTTTCCGGGCGGCATTCCGATTGACGGGCCGTCGGCAGGTATTGCCATGGCGGCGGGAATTTTTTCAGCCGTTCATAAAATTCCGATTGACAACACGGTTGCCATGACAGGCGAGATCAGTCTAAACGGACTTGTAAAACCGATTGGAGGCGTGATCCCGAAAATTAAAGCGGCAAAACAGTCCGGTGCCAAAAAAGTTATTATCCCGCATGAAAATCAGCAATCGATCTTAAAACAGATTGAAGGGATCAAAATTGTGGCGGTGAAAACGTTCCAGGAAGTGCTTGATGAAATTTTAGTGAACCCGCCTACTGAACAAAAACCGTTTAACATGCAAATGAATAAAGAATCGGTCTGACCCTATTTTAAAAATAGGGTTTTTTTCATGAAGGACATCTTTTCCTTTTTCAGATCAGAAAGAAAGGGTATACTACGAGGAGACTGTGTTATAGAAAATGAAACCATGCCGTTTATTGTACAAGGATGAAAAAGTTGTATTATAATGGTTCATACTAAAGTCACGGAGGTGTCAGTCACATGGCAGAAGAATTAAAACGCAGCATCCCGCTCCTCCCTTTAAGAGGTTTATTAGTGTACCCGACAATGGTTTTGCACTTAGATGTAGGACGTGACAAGTCGGTTCAGGCCCTTGAACAGGCAATGATGCATGATCATATGATATTTTTAGCTACTCAGCAGGATATTTCGATAGACGAACCGGGTGAAGACGAAATTTTTACTGTCGGCACCTATACGAAAATTAAACAAATGCTGAAGCTTCCGAACGGTACGATTCGTGTGCTGGTGGAGGGTATACAGCGCGCCCAGATCATTGAATACAATGAGCATGAAGATTATACATCAGTAGACATTCAGCTGATCCATGAAGATGATTCAAAAGATACAGAAGACGAAGCGCTGATGCGGACTTTGTTGGACCACTTTGATCAGTACATAAAAATTTCTAAAAAAATCTCAGCCGAAACGTACGCCGCGGTTACTGATATCGAAGAGCCGGGCAGAATGGCAGACATTGTTGCTTCTCACCTGCCTCTTAAACTAAAGGATAAGCAGGATATTTTAGAAACGGCTGATGTCAAAGACAGACTGAACAAGGTCATTGATTTTATCAACAATGAAAAAGAAGTGCTTGAAATCGAGAAAAAAATCGGCCAGCGCGTCAAACGTTCAATGGAGCGTACGCAAAAGGAATACTATTTGCGCGAACAGATGAAGGCGATCCAAAAAGAGCTTGGCGATAAAGAAGGCAAAACAGGTGAAGTTCAAACGCTGACCGAAAAAATCGAAGAAGCGGGCATGCCTGACCATGTGAAGGAAACGGCTCTTAAGGAATTAAACAGATATGAAAAAATTCCGTCCAGTTCTGCCGAAAGTTCTGTTATCCGCAATTATATTGACTGGCTGGTCGCTCTCCCATGGACGGATGAGACAGAAGATAAGCTTGATTTAAAAGAGGCTGAACATCTTTTGGACAAAGAACATCACGGACTTGAAAAAGTGAAAGAGCGTATTTTAGAGTATTTGGCTGTTCAGAAGCTGACAAAATCCTTAAAAGGTCCGATTCTCTGTTTGGCTGGACCTCCAGGGGTCGGAAAAACGTCCTTGGCCAAATCGATTGCTAAAAGTATGGATCGGAAATTTGTCAGAATTTCACTTGGCGGGGTGCGCGACGAATCAGAAATTCGCGGGCACAGACGGACATATGTCGGGGCAATGCCGGGACGTATTATTCAAGGCATGAAAAAAGCCGGCAAGCTGAATCCGGTCTTCTTACTAGACGAAATTGACAAAATGTCTTCTGATTTCAGAGGCGATCCGTCATCCGCAATGCTTGAAGTGCTTGATCCAGAGCAAAACAGTACCTTCAGCGACCACTACATTGAGGAGACTTTTGATCTGTCAAAAGTGCTCTTTATCGCTACGGCTAACAATTTAGCGACAATCCCGGGACCGCTTAGAGACAGAATGGAAATCATTAATATTGCGGGCTACACGGAAGTGGAAAAACTTGAAATTGTGAAAGATCACCTTCTTCCGAAGCAGATCAAGGAGCATGGGCTCAAAAAGAGCAACCTGCAGCTGCGTGATCAGGCCATTCTTGATATTATTCGCTATTATACGAGAGAAGCAGGTGTGAGAAACCTCGAACGCCAGCTTGCTGCCATCTGCCGCAAGGCCGCAAAAGCCATTGTTTCTGAAGATAGAAAACGGATTACAGTTACGGAGAAAAATCTTCATGACTTTATCGGAAAACGAATTTTCAGATATGGACAAGCAGAAACGGAAGATCAGGTGGGCGTCGTCACAGGGCTGGCTTATACAACTGTCGGCGGAGATACGCTGTCGATCGAAGTATCGCTTTCTCCAGGGAAAGGAAAATTGATCCTGACGGGTAAGCTTGGCGATGTCATGAGAGAGTCTGCTCAGGCGGCTTTCAGCTACGTGCGTTCAAAAACAAAAGAACTTGGCATTGAACCTGACTTTCATGAGAAGTATGATATTCATATACATGTTCCTGAGGGTGCGGTGCCTAAAGATGGTCCGTCTGCCGGTATCACAATGGCGACTGCGCTTGTTTCTGCTTTAACAGGACGGGCTGTATCGCGTAAAGTCGGAATGACTGGCGAAATTACGCTTCGCGGACGCGTGCTTCCGATCGGCGGACTGAAAGAAAAAGCACTCGGGGCACATAGAGCGGGATTGACGACCATTATTGCGCCTAAAGATAATGAAAAAGATATAGAGGATATTCCAGAAAGTGTCAGAGAGGGGCTTACCTTTATATTGGCATCCCACTTAGACGAAGTTTTGGAACATGCCTTAGTAGGAGAGAAGAAATGAAAGTCACAAAGTCAGAAATCGTAATCAGTGCAGTTAAACCTGAACAGTACCCTGAAGGGGGGCTTCCGGAGATTGCACTGGCCGGAAGATCGAACGTTGGAAAGTCATCTTTTATCAATTCATTGATTAATCGTAAAAATCTTGCGAGAACATCATCAAAACCGGGAAAAACACAAACATTAAATTTCTACATTATTAATGACGAATTGCATTTTGTTGATGTACCGGGTTACGGTTTTGCCAAAGTGTCAAAATCCGAGCGTGAAGCTTGGGGAAGAATGATTGAAACCTACATTACGACACGCGAGGAATTGAAAGCAGTGGTGCAGATCGTTGATTTGCGGCATGCACCGTCTAATGATGATGTGCAAATGTATGAATTCTTAAAGTATTACGGCATTCCTGTTATTATTATCGCTACAAAAGCGGATAAGATCCCGAAAGGAAAATGGGACAAACACGCGAAGGTTGTAAGACAGACATTAAATATTGATCCGGAAGACGAGCTGATTCTCTTCTCCTCAGAAACGAAAAAGGGGAAAGACGAAGCTTGGGGAGTGATCAAAAAAATGATAAACCGGTAGAGAATACTCTCTGCCGGTTTTATTTATCGTATAGATTTTTTTCGTTTTATCAATAATAACAATAAACTGATTCCGATAAATACAAACGGCCAATACTCTTTCAGCAGGGCCGTGGGAATATGCGCAGACTCGAGCCATGCCATAATCTGTTTGAAAAAGTAAAGAAACAGGGAAAAACAAATCATCGAAACAGCTTCATATACATATTCTTTTTTCTGAACGGTTGAAACGAGCAGTGAGAAGCCGACCATGAAGAGTAGCATTTCAAAATCATCCGGCCACCATGTCCACTTTGGCTTAGCGAAAAAGTGCAAACCGATTCCGAAGAGAAGCAAGCCGATAAAGAAATGGGGGGAGACAGCTTCTTTTTTTCCTTGGTATATAAAGGATGCGCCTAACAGCATAAGAAGAACAGGCCATTGATCCTGACCTGAAAACAGTTCGGCTTGGCCGCTTTCAAGCCATGCGTAAACGGATGCGGCGAGCAGCAGACAAGGAAATAAAATTGATTTTTGTTTCATGCATATCACCTTCTTGTTTTCTAGAGCTGATTTTAAGTAAGTTTCTGCTGTTTTTGGTATTGTCAATAGGAACATATTTTGTTCGTGAAGCTTTTTCTAATATAGCACAAGATTTTTGAAATCTGTTCACAATTTGCGAAAGAAACTATGTTATAATTATTATAAATAATGAATTCTATGTTAGAATAATTATAAATTAAAGTTTGGGTGTTGGGGGTGTAAGGAAAGCTATGCATATACTTGTTGTGGGAGTAGATTATAAATCCGCCCCTATTGAGATACGTGAAAAAGTAAGTTTTCAGCCGAATGAGCTTGCAGAAGCGATGGTGCAGCTAAAAGCAGAGAAAAGCATTCTCGAAAATATCATCGTATCTACCTGCAACCGCACTGAAATTTATGCGGTAGTCGACCAGCTCCATACCGGCCGTTATTATATAAAGAAATTTTTAGCTGACTGGTTTCACTTAAGCAAAGAAGACCTGTCGCCGTTTTTAAGATTTTATGAAAGCGATGCGGCTGTTGAGCATTTGTTCCGTGTAGCCTGCGGATTGGATTCTATGGTGATCGGTGAAACGCAAATTCTCGGTCAGGTGCGCGACAGCTTCAAAACAGCTCAGCAAGAAAAAACGATCGGCACGATTTTTAATGAGTTGTTTAAGCAGGCGGTTACAGTGGGTAAACGGACTCATGCCGAAACAGACATTGGCTCTAATGCAGTGTCTGTTAGCTATGCGGCCGTTGAGCTTGCGAAAAAAATCTTCGGAAACCTTTCAAGCAAGCATATATTGATCCTTGGTGCAGGAAAGATGGGCGAGCTTGCAGCCGAAAATCTGCATGGACAGGGAATCGGAAAAGTGACCGTCATTAACAGAACATACTTGAAAGCGAAAGAACTTGCAGACCGTTTCTCCGGTGAAGCGCGAAGCTTAAATCAGCTTGAAAGCGCGCTTGCAGAAGCCGATATTTTAATCAGCTCTACCGGTGCGAGTGATTTTGTTGTGTCTAAAGATATGATGGAAAACGCGAATAAGCTTCGCAAGGGCCGTCCTTTATTTATGGTGGACATCGCCGTGCCAAGAGACTTGGATCCCGCTTTGAACGATCTTGAGGGCGTCTTCCTTTATGATATAGACGATCTTGAAGGGATTGTAGAAGCGAACCTGAAAGAGCGGAGAGAAACCGCTGAGAAGGTTGAACTGTTAATCGAAGAAACCATTGTGGAATTTAAACAATGGCTGAATACACTTGGTGTAGTGCCTGTGATTTCCGCACTGCGTGAAAAGGCGCTGGCAATCCAGTCTGAAACGATGGATAGCATCGAACGGAAGCTGCCACATTTGACGACAAGAGAGAAAAAACTTTTGAATAAACATACGAAAAGTATCATTAACCAAATGCTGCGCGACCCAATATTAAAGGTGAAAGAACTTGCGGCAGAGGCTGATTCTGAAGAAAAGCTGGCTTTATTTATGCAGATTTTTGATATTGAAGAAGCTGCGGGCCGGCAAATGATCAAAAGCGTTGAAGGCAGCCAAGAGGTCCATTCTTATAAGAAGGCTGAATCAAGAGCGGGGTTTGCCCCACTTGTAAGTGAGTGAAAGCTGAATGATTGATACTGCAATGGCAAGGCTTAATGAAGGGACAATCGTCATTTACGCATTAAGTGTACTCTTTTATTTTATAGATTTTCTTCAACACAACCGGAAGGCTGGGAAAATGGCCTTCTGGTTGCTTTCTATTGTCTGGACTCTGCAAACCGTGTATTTAGCCTATTTTATGTGGGTGACGGGGAGGTTTCCGGTATTAAATGTGACGGAGGCGCTTTATTTTTATGCTTGGGTGCTTGTCACACTGTCACTTGTGCTGACAAAGCTGCTGCGTGTTGATTTTATTGTGTTTTTTACAAATGTAATAGGGTTTGCTATGATTGCCATTCATACATTTTCACCGACGGAGCAGCAGTCAGCGGCTTTTTCGGGTCAGCTCGTATCAGAGCTATTAGTGATTCATATTACAATGGCAATTCTTTCTTACGGCGCTTTTTCCCTTTCCTTTGTATTTTCTGTGCTCTATTTGTTTCAATATCATTTGTTAAAAAAGAAAAAATGGGGAAAGTGGCTGTTGAGAATAGAAGATTTGTCTAAGCTTGATTATATGGCGTACGTACTGAATGTCATTGGCGTCCCGATGCTCTTGCTGAGTTTGATTCTCGGCGTCATTTGGGCGTATGTGTCACTTGAAACGCTGTATTGGTTCGACGCCAAAGTGCTTGGTTCGTTTGTCGTCCTGCTTCTGTACAGCTACTATCTCTATATCAGGCTGATTAAAGAGCTTCAGGGGAAGGTCGCCGCACTGTGGAATACGGCTTGTTTTCTCGTGCTGATGATCAATTATTTCCTGCTCGGAAGCCTGTCTCAATTCCATTGGTTCAGTTAAATAATGTGCCCAAGCAGATTCGGGAGGAAAGAAAAAATGAGAACGATAAAAGTAGGTTCCAGACGGAGCAAACTCGCTATGACCCAAACAAAATGGGTCATCCGCAAACTGAAGGAAATCAATCCTTCTTTTGCTTTTGACATAAAAGAAATCGTCACAAAGGGTGACCGGATTGTCGATGTTACCCTGTCAAAAGTGGGAGGAAAAGGGCTGTTTGTCAAAGAAATCGAACAAGCGCTTTTAAACGAAGACATTGATATGGCGGTTCACAGCATGAAGGATATGCCTGCCGTTTTGCCTGAAGGCCTTGTGATCGGCTGTATTCCTGAACGGGAAGATCCTCGTGACGCTCTTATTTCAAAGAATCGTGTAAAGCTTTCTGAATTGAAGGAAGGTGCTGTAATCGGCACAAGCAGTTTAAGAAGAAGCGCGCAGCTTTTGATTGAGCGCCCTGACATTACAATTAAATGGATTAGAGGTAATATAGATACGAGACTTCAAAAGCTGGAAAACGAAGATTATGACGCAATTATTTTAGCTGCAGCAGGGCTTTCCAGAATGGGCTGGAAGCAGGATGTCGTAACTGAATTTCTTGAGCCTGAGCGCTGTCTTCCGGCTGTTGGCCAAGGCGCTCTTGCAATTGAGTGCCGCGAATCCGATCGAGAGCTTTTAACGTTATTTTCTCAGTTTACGGATGAGTATACAAAACGGACTGTACTGGCAGAACGTGCCTACTTAAACGCGATGGAGGGCGGCTGTCAGGTGCCGATCGCCGGCTACTCGGTGATAAACGGCCAGGATGAAATTGAACTGACAGGGCTTGTGGCTTCGCCTGATGGAAAAATCATTTTCAAAGAAACCGTCACCGGAAACGATCCGGAGGAAGTCGGTAAGCGCTGTGCGGCTCTCATGACTGATAAAGGCGCTAAAGATTTAATCGATCGCGTAAAACGGGAGCTTGATGAGGATGGTAAATGATTTTCCTTTGAAAGGAAAAACAGTGCTTGTCACCCGAAATAAGACGCAGGCAAAATCGTTTCGGCAGAAAGTGGAGCAGCTTGGCGGAAAAGCGGTATTGGCCTCATTGATCACGTTTCGCAGAGCTCTGCCGAATGATCTGGCGGAACAGGTGCGACTAGATCTAACCATACCCGGCTGGCTTGTGTTTACGAGTGTAAATGGAGCGGATTTCTTTTTTTCTTATCTGAAAGAAAATCAGCTTATTGTTCCCGGTCATAAAAAAATTGCGGCTGTTGGTGAAAAAACCGCACGCCGTTTAGAATCGTACAACGTATCGGTTGATGTAATGCCTCATGACTATATTGCAGAACAATTGGCGGACGCTCTTAAGCAGCATGCCGAACCGTCAGAACGGATTTCAGTCATAAAAGGCAATTTATCTCGCGATGTGATAAAAAAAGAGCTTACGCCTCTTGGCTTTGAGGTGAAGGAATGGGTCGTATATGAAACTGTTCCTGATGAAGATGGCATCGAGGAATTAAAAAAAGCCGCGAATCAGTATTCATTTGATTATGTGACATTTACAAGTTCATCAACCGTACATACATTTATGCATGTTCTGGGAGAAGGAATAAAAAAATGGCCGGCGCACCAGACGGCCTGCATCAGCATCGGACCGCTAACGAGGGACGCTCTGCTGTCGTACGGAATCACGTCGTATATGCCTGATACATTTACAATTGACGGCATGCTTGATTTAATGTGCCGCATGTCTAGAAAGGAAGATAGAATATGAGTCAATCATTTAACAGACACCGCCGTTTGCGGTCATCAAAAGCAATGAGAGAGATGGTGAAAGAAACTCGTCTGCATCCATCTGATTTTATTTATCCGATCTTTGTCGTTGAAGGTTTAGAAGGAAAAAAAGCTGTTCCTTCAATGCCTGATGTTTATCATGTATCTTTAGATCTATTAAAGGATGAAGTGGCTGAGCTGGTCAGTCTCGGAATTCAATCCGTCATTGTTTTCGGCATACCTGAAGAAAAAGATGATTGCGGAACGCAAGCTTACCATGACCACGGGATTGTGCAAGAAGCAATTGCCGAAATTAAAAAGCACTTCCCTGAGATGGTTGTCGTTGCTGATACATGCCTATGTGAATATACAGATCACGGACATTGCGGTCTCGTCAAAGACGGACAGATCCTGAATGATGAATCCTTGGAGCTATTGGCACAAACAGCTGTCAGCCAAGCAAAAGCCGGAGCGGATATCATTGCGCCTTCTAACATGATGGACGGATTTGTGACGGTTATCAGAGAAGCGTTAGATAAAGAAGGCTTCATCAATATTCCGATCATGTCTTACGCCGTGAAATATTCAAGTGAGTTTTACGGTCCGTTCCGTGATGCAGCAAACAGCACGCCTCAATTTGGCGACCGCAAAACGTATCAAATGGACCCTGCCAACCGTCTGGAAGCACTCCGTGAAGCCCAATCAGATGTTGAAGAAGGCGCGGACTTCCTGATTGTGAAACCTTCACTTTCTTATATGGATATCATGCGGGATGTAAAAAATGAGTTTACATTGCCGCTTGTGGCTTATAATGTAAGCGGAGAGTATTCTATGGTGAAGGCTGCAGCTCAGAACGGCTGGATCAAGGAAAAAGAGATTGTCTTAGAAATTTTGACAAGCATGAAGCGTGCGGGTGCCGACCTGATTATTACGTATCATGCAAAAGACGCAGCAAAATGGCTTGCGGAGTAATTTTATTCAGTTGACAGGAGTTGAGGCAGATGAGAAGCTATGAAAAATCAAAAGCGGCTTTTAAAGAAGCGCAAAAACTCATGCCGGGCGGTGTAAACAGCCCCGTTCGCGCCTTTAAATCGGTAGACATGGACCCGATTTTTATGGAGCGCGGAAAAGGCTCTAAAATCTATGATATTGATGGAAATGAGTATATTGATTACGTCTTGTCATGGGGGCCTTTAATTTTAGGACACACAAATGACCGCGTTGTAGAGAGCCTCAAAAAAGTGGCTGAATACGGGACAAGCTTCGGAGCTCCGACTGAGGTGGAAAATGAATTGGCGAAGCTCGTCATTGACCGAGTGCCGTCAGTAGAAATTGTACGGATGGTCAGCTCGGGAACCGAGGCGACCATGAGCGCGCTTCGTTTGGCAAGAGGATATACAGGCCGCAATAAGATTTTAAAATTTGAGGGCTGCTACCATGGACACGGAGATTCTCTGCTGATTAAAGCGGGTTCAGGAGTGGCAACACTCGGTCTGCCTGACAGCCCGGGCGTACCTGAAGGAATAGCGAAAAACACCATCACCGTTCCGTACAATGATTTAGAAAGTGTAAAGCTTGCATTCCAACAGTTCGGTGAAGATATTGCAGGCGTCATCGTAGAACCGGTTGCCGGAAACATGGGAGTAGTTCCGCCGCAAGAAGGCTTCCTGCAAGGATTGCGTGATATTACTGAACAGTACGGCACGCTGCTGATTTTTGATGAAGTCATGACTGGCTTCAGGGTCGATTACAAATGCGCCCAAGGCTATTTCGGCGTAACGCCTGACCTGACTTGCTTAGGAAAAGTGATCGGGGGCGGACTGCCTGTCGGCGCTTATGGCGGTAAAGCCGAAATTATGGAGCGGATCGCACCGAGCGGTCCGATTTATCAGGCAGGTACGCTGTCAGGCAACCCGCTTGCGATGACGGCTGGACTCGAAACATTAAAGCAGCTCACGCCTGAATCATACAAGACCTTTATGAAAAAAGGTGACAGGCTGGAAGAAGGCATTTCAAAAGCGGCAGAGGCGCACGGTATTCCGCATACCTTTAACCGCGCAGGTTCAATGATCGGTTTCTTCTTTACAAATGAACCTGTCATCAATTATGAAACAGCCAAAGCATCGGATTTGAAGCTGTTTGCCAAGTATTATAAAGGAATGGCAAACGAAGGTGTGTTCCTTCCGCCGTCTCAATTTGAAGGGCTTTTCCTCTCGACGGCTCATACTGATGAAGATATTGAAAAAACAATTCAGGCAGCTGAGAACGTATTTGCTGAGATCAGCCGCGGATAAGTACGATAAAAACCGGTATCAAGGACATCCTTGTACCGGTTTTTCTATGCTTCCCCATTCATATTTTCTCCATTTCATACATACACCTTTAGTGACATCTAATTTTAAGGATTAGATGAAAGGAGGATATGAACTTGCCGCAAAATCATCGATTGCAATTTTCTGTAGAAGAATCGATCTGTTTCCAAAAAGGACAGGAAGTTTCTGAACTGCTTTCCATTTCATTAGATCCTGATATTAGGGTTCAGGAAGTAAATGATTACGTTTCAATCAGAGGATCGCTTGAACTTACAGGTGAGTACAACATAGATCAGAGCAAAAATACTGAAGAGTTTTATACCGATAAGCGGTTTGTCGAAGAGGTCAGAACGAGAGAGGATGGAACTGCGGAACTGACTCATTGTTTTCCTGTCGATATTACCATCCCGAAAAATAAAGTCAGTCATTTACATGAAGTTTTTGTGTTTATTGATGCATTTGACTATCAACTAACAGACTCGCGCATCCTGACGATCCAGGCTGATTTAGCAATAGAAGGCCTTCTTGATGACACAGCAGACAGAGAGCAAGACATTCCTCTCTATGAAGCTCCTGATGAAGGTTTTTCTGAGCCGCCAGAGCTATTTGCTTTAGAA
>NZ_NSDH01000040.1:0-50220 GCF_002289525.1 Bacillus sp. 7705b
GCAGAGGACAGCGGCGGTATAAAAGCAGAAGAAGCGTCAGTTGATCCGCCAGAGCTTGTTGTCTCGGAAGCGAGGCTTCGTGAAGAACAGGAAAATGAAAAGAAGGAAGCTGAGCGATCAGAATCAGCTGCTTTAAAAGCAGAGGGCAGCAAAGATATAAATGCAGAAGAAGCGAAGCCGCCGGAGCTCATTCTTTCAGAGGCAGGGCTTCGTGAGGAAGCGGAAACAGTAGAAGCAGATTCCCCAAAGGCTGCTTCAGGAATAGAGATCCGCGAAAAAGCAGAGACGGAAGAAGAGCAGGCTGAACTGTCAGAACCGCTTGTTTCGGCGGCGGAAATATCACCTGCTGTAGAAGCTGAGCTTCAGCAAGAGGCTGAGCGTGGTGAAGAAAAAACAGAAAAACCAGATTCTTCTATTCTTGAGCATGCTCTGCGTCAAGAATCCCAAAAAACAGAATCGGAGCTATCGGATCACATAGAGCCTGCACCTCGACAGGATGCAGAACAACTGAAGGAAGTCCAGGAAACTATACATGAAGACGTTGTTTCTTTAGAAGGAAGCAGAGAGCAGGAAGAAGCGCCAGCTGCACTTTTAAAGGAAGAAGCAGCAGCTCCAACCCTGCATTTTAATCAAAAGATAAGTGCTGAAGGGGAATCTCAGGAAGAAGAGCTTACGCCGGCCTACCGTACCTTCCTGCCGGAACAAGATTCAGAAGAGCATTCCTTTTATTCAGCGCCTAAGCTGATGGAGGAAGAAGAGCAGAAGAAAGAAAGCTTTGAAATTGAAGTGAGAAAAACACCTACACCTGAAGAATCTGAGGAAGAGGCGTCTTTTCATTCTTACCAGCTGCCAGACACTTCCGAACCTGAAAGGAAGGAAACAGATGCTATTGCTGGGGCTGTTCCTGCTGCTCAAACAAAGGGAACTGAAACAAAGGAAAATCATAATTCTCTTTATTTAACAAAACTCTTTACGAGAGAAGAGGATGAGTTTTCTAGAATGAAAATCTGTATTGTTCAGCAGGAAGATACCATTGAACGTTTATGCGAACGGTACGACATTACCTCCCAGCAGCTGATCAGGATGAATTCTTTGGCGCTGGATGATGAATTGAAAGCAGGGCAGATTCTTTATATCCCTCAATACAACAGCAGCCATGCGTAAGCCGTAAGCGATCGGAAAATGTGGTGAATGGAATGGAAGATGTCCAATCGGTTCTTCAGGAATACGGACTGACGGCTCAATTTATTGAGCCAGTCAGTTCTCGTGTGTGGAAAGTGTATTCAGATTATGGGGTATTTGCGCTGAAAAAAATGAAATCGGTTCGCGGCAAACATTTTACAGATCAAATGGTGGCAATTGAGGAAAAAGGCTTTCATTCCTTTGTTCCCATTTACAGAACAAATGGGGGAGAGTTTTTCTCCGGGGGCGTACAAACTGGAGACTCCTATTACTTAATGCCTTGGCTCCAATTTGACCAAGAGGAAGAGCGGGATCAGAAACATGCCTATCTATTTAGAGAAACAGCCCGCCTTCACGAGAGAACTGCGCAGGAAATCAAGGTCAGGCGTGAAGACATTGAACGCCACTATGAACAAACGAGAAAAAAGTGGGAAAATGAAAAGGTCATTTATGAACAGTTTGTAGACAGAGCTGAGAAAGAATGGTACCTTTCCCCCTTTGAATTGCAGGCTGTAACCTATTATTCAGAAACCATTTCCGCCGTAAACTTTGCGCTTGAGCGGATTAAGGACTGGTATGAAGCGGCAAAAGAAAAAGGCTCCTCAAGGGTTGTCATTACCCACGGCAGCCTGTCTATTCACCATTTTCTGTATAATGATGCAGGGACCGGATACTTTACGAATTTTGAGAGAGCGTCTGTGGGGCCGCCGCATAACGACTTGCTCGGCTTTTACACACGAATGTTCAGCGGTTTTCCAAAAGCTTGTCCGGAGTGTGTCGATTGGTTTTATGCATATACGAAAGCATTTCCTCTGCATGAGGCTGAAATCAGTCTTTTTCTCAGTTACATGGCTTATCCGGCAACGGTGTACAAAGTGCTGAACCGCTATCAGACCGGGAAAAGACGGCGTGAAAAAGATGAATGTACACACTTATTAAAGGCATACTGGCAAATGAAAAATATTGAGCCGTTTGTGATGAAAATCCATCAAATTGAACAAGAGAAAAAATTTCAGGCGGAAAACGAGTCCACGTCTTAATTGGCGCGGACTTGTTTGTTTATATCCATTCCAAATGAAGCGCACAGGCTAACAGAATCAATATTGCGAGCAGCAAGACATCAAAGGTTGTCGGAAAGAAAATGGTTCTGATACCTTGGAAAATTGTAATCGGGATAATCACTTGCGCGGATACAAGCCGAATTTGCCTGACCCACGGCGGCAGGGAATAAGAGCTGAAACGTTTCTTCACGGTGCATCCTCCTCAACGCATTTACAAGCATTATATGTATACTTGGTCAATAGGTGCCTGCCCATCTTGTATAGGACGCAGTATTTTTGGAAAAGATGATTGACGAATCAAAAACACTTTTACTATAATAAAGAACATAAATAAAGTATATAATGAGCTGATAGATACACCTGCTTAGAACGGGAAGAGTACAAGAAAGACGCATGCAGAGAGAGAAGCCGCTTGCTGAAAGGCTTCTTATGTTGTCTGATTGGAAGGTCGCCCGGGAGCATAATTTCTTGAAAGAAGAGTAGAGAAATTCGGGAAACCCCCGTTATCCGTTGAAGCGCATGAACTGACAAAGTTCATGAAAAAAGGTGGTACCGCGAAAGAGCTTTTTCGTCCTTTTCCCAAGGATGAAGGGCTCTTTTTTCGTTCTCAGCCATTTTAAACATGCTGGAGGGTTATGATGGAAACGAATGAACAAACAATGCCGACGAAATACGATCCGGCTGCGGTTGAAAAAGACCGATATGATTTTTGGCTAAAAGGTAAGTTTTTTGAAGCAGGCAGCGATCAGACAAAAGAGCCGTACTCTGTCGTTATTCCGCCGCCAAACGTAACAGGAAGGCTTCACCTTGGCCACGCTTGGGATACCACGCTGCAAGACATTGTAACAAGAATGAAACGCATGCAGGGGTATGATGTACTGTGGCTTCCGGGTATGGACCACGCCGGTATCGCGACACAGGCTAAAGTTGAAGCGAAACTTCGTGAAGAAGGCACAAGCCGGTACGATTTAGGCCGTGAGAAATTCCTTGAAGAAACGTGGAAGTGGAAGGAAGAGTATGCTGACTTCATCCGCAGCCAGTGGGCGAAATTAGGGCTTGGCCTTGATTATTCCCGTGAACGCTTCACGCTTGATGAAGGCTTAAACAGAGCGGTTCGCGAAGTATTCGTCAAACTTTATGAAAAAGGCTTGATCTACAGAGGCGAATACATCATAAATTGGGACCCTGCAACAAAAACTGCTTTATCAGACATTGAGGTCATTTACAAGGATGTTCAAGGTGCGTTTTATCACATGAGCTATCCGCTTGCTGACGGATCAGGTTCAATTGAAATCGCGACGACACGTCCAGAAACGATGCTTGGTGATTCGGCCGTTGCGGTTCACCCTGAAGATGAGCGCTATAAGCACCTTATCGGAAAAACGGTTATTCTGCCTATCACAAATCGTGAAATACCGATTGTCGGCGATGACTATGTTGATATGGAATTTGGTTCAGGTGCGGTGAAAATTACGCCTGCCCACGATCCGAACGACTTCGAACTTGGCAACCGTCATAACTTAGAGCGCATTCTTGTCATGAATGAAGACGGCACGATGAATGAAAATGCGTTGCAATATCAAGGCATGGATCGCTTTGAATGCCGTAAAAAGCTCGTTAAAGATTTACAGGAGGCAGGCGTTCTCTTCAAAATCGAGGACCATCTGCACTCTGTCGGACATAGTGAACGGAGCGGAGCGGTTGTTGAACCATATCTTTCTACCCAATGGTTTGTGCGTATGCAGCCGCTTGCTGATGCAGCAATTGAATTGCAGGAGAAAGAAGAAAAAGTCAACTTTGTTCCTGACCGCTTCGAAAAAACGTATTTGCATTGGATGGAAAATATCCGCGACTGGTGTATTTCCCGTCAATTATGGTGGGGCCACCGCATTCCTGCCTGGTATCATAAAGAAACAGGCGAGTTATATGTCGGTCTTGAAGCGCCGGAGGACAGCGAAAATTGGGAGCAGGATACAGACGTGCTGGATACATGGTTCAGTTCTGCGCTCTGGCCTTTCTCCACTATGGGCTGGCCTGATTTGCCAGCTGAAGACTTTAAACGCTATTATCCGACTGACGTTCTCGTTACAGGCTACGACATCATTTTCTTCTGGGTGTCACGCATGATTTTCCAAGGGATTGAATTTACTGGCGAACGTCCGTTTAAAGATGTTTTAATCCATGGCTTAATCCGTGATGAGCAAGGCAGAAAAATGAGTAAATCTCTTGGCAACGGTGTCGATCCGATGGACGTGATTGACAAGTACGGAGCCGATTCCCTTCGCTATTTCCTGGCGACTGGAAGCTCTCCTGGCCAAGATCTTCGCTTCAGCTATGAAAAAGTGGAATCGACTTGGAATTTTGCCAATAAAATTTGGAACGCTTCTCGTTTCGCATTAATGAACATGGATGGCATGACATATGATGAGCTTGATCTTTCAGGTGAGAAATCAGTAGCTGACAAGTGGATTTTAACGCGTTTAAACGAAACGATCGAAAGTGTGACACAGCTAGCTGATAAATATGAATTTGGTGAAGTCGGCCGCCATTTATATAACTTTATTTGGGACGATTTCTGTGATTGGTATATTGAAATGGCGAAGCTTCCTCTATACGGAGAAGACGAAGCGGCTAAGAAAACAACCCGTTCCATTCTTGCTTATGTTCTGGATCAAACGATGCGCCTGCTCCATCCGTTTATGCCATTCTTAACGGAGGAAATTTGGCAGCACCTGCCTCACCAAGGAGAATCCATTACTGTAAGCAAATGGCCTGCTGTTGTGCCTGAGCATACAGACACTGAAGCTGCTGCTGACATGAAGCTTCTCGTTGAACTGATCCGTTCTGTGCGTAATATCCGCAGCGAAGTAAACACACCGATGAGCAAGCAAGTTGAATTGTACATTAAAGCGAGCACGGACGAGGTCGCAGCCCGTCTCGAAGCAAACCGTTCTTATGTGGAACGCTTTACAAATCCGAGCGCGCTGAAAATCGGTACAGATATCGAAGCTGTTGATAAAGCAATGACGGCAGTTGTCACAGGAGCAGAGGTCATACTTCCGCTTGAAGGTTTAATTAATATCGATGAAGAAATCGCCCGTCTGCAAAAAGAATTCGATAAGCTGACGAAAGAAGTCGAGCGTGTCCAAAAGAAACTTGGAAACGAAGGATTTATAAAAAAAGCGCCTGCGCACGTAATTGATGAAGAACGTGAGAAAGAGAAAGATTATGTGGCAAAGCGTGACGCTGTTCAAAAACGAATGGCTGAGCTGAAGGGCTAATGAAAAGCCGAGGCGGTTTCTTGAGAAACCGCCTTGTCTTATAAAAGAGGGGATTATCATTGTTTACTGCATATGAAGAAGCGCGCAGCTGGATTCACAGCCGTCTAAAATTCGGAGTGAAGCCCGGTCTTGATCGAATGAAGCAGCTGATGGCGCGATTGGACCATCCTGAAAAGAAAATCCGCGCGCTCCACGTGGCGGGAACAAACGGCAAAGGATCAACTGTCGCTTTTATCCGTTCTATGCTGCAAGAAGCGGGATACACTGTCGGTACGTTTACATCGCCTTATATCATCACATTTAATGAGCGCATCAGCGTAAACGGCACACCTATTACAGATGAGGAGTGGGTCACACTCGTTAATCAGGTGAAACCGATCGTTGAAGAGCTTGATCAAACTGAACACGGTCAGCCGACAGAATTTGAAATTATGACGGCTTGTGCATTTTTATATTTTGCTGCGTATCATCAGGTCGATTTTGTTATTTTTGAAACAGGTCTGGGCGGAAGGTACGATTCTACTAATGTTGTCGAGCCGCTTTTAACTGTCATCACAAGCATCGGACACGACCATATGAACATTTTAGGAAACACCATTGAAGAAATCGCAGGCGAAAAAGCCGGGATTATAAAAGAAGGCATTCCGATCGTGACAGCCGTTACCCAGCCGGAAGCCTTACAGGTAATCCGGCATGAAGCTGAGCGAAAACCTGCTCCTTTTCAGTCATTGCATGATACAAGCAGGATTTATAATGAAAAGGCTCTCCCTGCAGGAGAACAGTTTTCTTTAAAAACCGGAGAAACGTGTTATGAAGATATGCGAACATCTCTCATCGGTACGCATCAAAGACAAAATGCGGCATTGTCCATTTTGGCTGCCGAGTGGCTTAACAGGGAAAACATTGCTGAAATTAGTGGTGCTGCGTTAAGAAGCGGGCTCGTAAAGGCTGCTTGGCCGGGCAGATTAGAGTTGGTTCAGGAACATCCGCCGGTATATTTAGACGGCGCCCATAATGAAGAAGGGATCGATAAGCTGACTGAAACGATGAAGCAGCGTTTCCCAGATTCCGATATTTGTGTGGTGTTCAGTGCGTTAAAGGATAAGCCGTATCATGACATGATTAAGAAACTGGAAACGATCGCGCACTCGATTCATTTTGCTTCTTTTGATTTTCCGCGTGCTTCTCTTGCGAAAGATCTGTATGATGCTAGTGAAATCAGCAGCAAAAGCTGGAATGAAGATCCGGAGCATGTGATCAAATTAATAGAAAGCAAAAAAGGCTCAAATGATATCGTGCTCATTACGGGATCACTTTATTTTATTTCTGACATTCGAAAAAGAATGCTGTAATGACTTTGGCCCGGCAGAATCAATAATGATATTCTGCCGGGATTTTTTTTGTCAAAATCTAAAATTGCTTATTATAGATCAATATGCTTGCTGTGCTACAATCCATAACATAATCTAAAGAGAGTAAAGGTGTGTTGTCTATGATTCCGATTCTTTTTGTCCTCGGCCTTATCCTCGGTTCATTTTATTATACGGTTGGATGCCGTATCCCCTTGCACATATCCATCATAAGTCCGCGTTCGGCATGTTCCTTTTGCCGTCGAACCCTAACCCCGACGGAATTAATCCCTGTTTTATCTTTTATTCTGCAAAAAGGCAATTGCAAAAGCTGCGGCCAAAAGCTCTCTCTTATGTACCCGGCGGCAGAGCTCTCGACAGCGAGTTTATTTGCAGCCGCGGGATTTCGTTTCGGTTTGTCTTGGGAACTGATTGTTGCTTTGGTGTTTCTATCTCTTCTAATTATTGTTTCTGTGACAGATATTCACTTTATGCTGATTCCAAATCGCATATTGCTATTCTTTCTTCCCTTTCTGGCGGCTGGCAGAATCATTTCTCCGCTTCTTTCTTGGTATGAAGGCTTTATAGGCGCGGCTGCCGGTTTTCTTTTACTGGCCTTTATTGCCGTCATCACTCATGGAGGAATAGGGGGAGGGGATGTTAAATTATTTGCCGTTATCGGCCTTGTGCTTGGTGTAAAAATACTTGCTGCCGCCTTTTTCTTTTCAGTTTTTATAGGCGCATTGTACGGAGCTGCCGCTGTACTGTTCGGAAGGCTGGCCAGAAAACAGCCGATTCCCTTTGCCCCGGCAATTGCGGCTGGAAGTATTTTCGCTTATTTATACGGTGACTCTATCATTTCCTTTTATGTCAAAACGGCGTTAGGCTGACTGTTGAAAAATTTGACGAACGTTTTTTGGACAAGACGACAAAAGTCTTGTTCTTTTTTTTTTCGCCTGTGCTAAAGTGTGTAGCATGAAAAGCCACAAGAACGGTCACACAAATGAAGGGAGGAAGCAGAATTGAAAAAAAGGAAGCAAAAAAAAATCAGTAAAGCGGAAGAAAAAGCCCTTAAGGTGACGATTAATGGAAAAGAAGAAACAGTTTATGAACAAGAGACACCGGAGACAGAGCAAGAAAAAAACATGACGTTTTCAAATTGGGAGGAAAAGAGAAAGGCGGAGCAGGAGGTTGCGGCATCCCATGAACATCCTGATGAAGATGAATTCAACTGGGATTCAGACGAGGATAAGGTGTTTAAAGATGACCCCAAAGTTGTTCCGCCTTATCAAAAGAAGAAATCGAAGCTCTATTCAAAAGGAAAGTCAGGGTCGGCCAAGCCAGTAAAAAGAGTGGCGGCGACAATTGCCTTTGCTGCGGTTTTAGGCACAGGCTTAGGGCTATTCGCATTGAATATATCAGGCAATAAAGAAGCGTCGGCGCCAGCCTCCTTAGACGATTCTTTAGGCAGCCAGACGGCAAAAGCAGGAGATACATCTGCGGAGAAACAAAGCACCGGCGGTGAAAAACAAGCGGCACAAACGGAAGGTACATATAAAACATATGCAGTTCAAGCAGGAAAGTTTTCAAATGAAAAGGGTGCTGAGACGTTAACTGAACAGCTGACTGAAAAAGGATATTCCGCCGTCTCCCTGTCAAAGGATGACGGGTACACGTGTGTCATTGCGGGCCTGGCAAATGATAAGGCTGTATCACAGCAGTTAGGGCAGCTTTTGATCGACAGCGATTTTGAAGCTTGGGGAGGCAAGGAATTATCCTTATCAATAGAGTCGGATATGACAGATTCTTTCAAGAAAACAGCAGAGCTCTCTGCGAAGGCGATTCTCGGAGAAGATATCACAAAAGCAAGTGTTAAAAAAATAGAAAAGTCGCTCGGTGAATCAGAAGCGGCTGAAACGGGAGAGAAAAAAGCAGTTTTGCAGGCGTTAAAGGAATTAGAGGACCCAAGTGCTGAAGCCGGATGGAAGGCTCAGCAGCAGCTTTTAGCCGTAATTAAATAATAGAAAGTGCCTGAGCCTTCGTCCTTAGTGACAGGCTTTTTTTATTTTGTCATGAAAAAGTTATTTTTCTGAAATTGTGGCGAGCCTCATGATTTGGTAGGATAAATGAGTATCTTTTTTTCTTAAGCAAACCCTGAAAGGATGACGAACATGGCTAAGCCGCTTATACTTGCATCACAATCTCCGCGAAGAAAAGAACTCCTCGATCTGCTTCAGATCCCCTACACCATTATTGTCAGTGAAGTAGAGGAAAAATTAAATCGAAACTTTTCACCTGAAGAAAACGTCCAATGGTTGGCAAAACAAAAAGCTAAGGCTGTGGCCGATCTCAATCCGGGCGCAATCGTAATCGGTGCTGATACAATGGTATGTCTTGACGGTGAGTGCCTTGGAAAACCGCAAGATCAAGAAGAAGCCGCTGCAATGCTTCGCAGGCTTTCCGGCCGTAGTCATTCAGTGATAACCGCTGTCAGTATTCAAGCCGCAAATCACAGCGAAACGTTCTATGATAAGACTGAGGTTGTGTTTTGGCCCCTCAGTGAAGAAGATATTTGGACTTATATTGAAACGAAAGAACCGATGGATAAAGCAGGTGCTTACGGCATCCAAGGAAAAGGCGCACTTTTTGTAAAAAAAATAGACGGAGATTATTATTCAGTCGTAGGGCTCCCTATATCAAAAACAATGAGAGTTCTGAAGGATTTTGATGTAGAAGCCTGACGATTTTTATAAACGGGAAGGGAAAGAAAAGGAGGGCTTGATCATACACGATCTGCCATTAAAACTCAGAGATTTCCCAAAGAAAGAAAAACCTAGAGAACGGCTGCTGAAAGTCGGAGCCGAGAACTTAGCAAACAACGAACTTTTGGCTATTTTATTGCGGACAGGCACAAAGAACGAGTCTGTTATGAACCTTTCAAACAGGCTTCTGCGCTCGTTTGACGGGCTGCGTCTGCTGAAAGAAGCTTCCGTTGAGGAGCTGTCCAGCATCCCGGGAATCGGTCTGGTGAAGGCTGTGCAAATACTGGCAGCAGTTGAACTGGGAAGCCGTATTCATAAATTAGCCAATGAAGAACATTTTGTAATCCGCTCCCCGGAAGACGGCGCAAACCTGGTCATGGAGGATATGCGCTTTTTAACCCAGGAGCATTTTGTCTGTTTATATTTAAATACAAAAAACCAAGTCATCCATAAACGCACTGTTTTTATCGGAAGTCTGAATTCATCTATTGTCCACCCCCGGGAGGTATTTAAAGAAGCGTTCAAACGATCTGCCGCTTCCTTTATTTGTATCCACAATCATCCTTCGGGGGATCCGACGCCGAGCAGGGAAGATATTGAAGTGACAAGACGGCTGTTTGAATGCGGAAACCTGATTGGCATCGAGCTGCTTGACCATTTGGTGATTGGCGACAAAAAATTTGTGAGTTTAAAGGAAAAAGGATATTTGTAACACTTTTTTTTTCGTCGAATTAAGCTATAATAGAGTTTATGAGTTTTTCCCTTTAGGGTATTTTTGCTTTAAGAAAGGAAGATACATACATATGTTTGGAATTGGTACAAGAGACCTTGGTATAGATCTTGGAACTGCGAATACGCTTGTTTTTGTGAAAGGTAAAGGAATTGTTGTGAGAGAGCCGTCAGTCGTTGCTCTGCAAACGGATACGAAATCGATTGTTGCTGTCGGAAATGATGCGAAAAATATGATTGGACGGACTCCTGGAAACGTAGTAGCTCTTCGCCCGATGAAAGACGGCGTTATCGCTGATTATGAAACGACGGCTACCATGATGAAATATTACATCAATCAGGCCATTAAAAATAAAGGCATGTTTGCCAGAAAACCTTATGTGATGGTTTGTGTGCCATCCGGCATTACTGCGGTTGAAGAGCGTGCTGTTATCGATGCGACAAGACAAGCCGGAGCGCGTGACGCGTATCCGATCGAAGAACCGTTTGCTGCGGCTATCGGCGCCAATCTGCCGGTTTGGGAACCGACTGGAAGCATGGTTGTTGATATCGGTGGCGGAACGACAGAAGTTGCGATTATTTCCCTCGGAGGTATTGTAACATCTCAATCCATCCGCGTTGCCGGTGATGAAATGGACGATGCGATTATCAACTACATCAGAAAAACATACAACCTGATGATCGGGGACCGCACTGCTGAAGCGATTAAAATGGATATCGGCTCTGCTGAATCCGCAGAAGAATCCGATAAAATGGAAATCCGCGGCCGTGACTTGCTGACAGGTCTGCCGAAAACGATCGAAATTACTGGAAAAGAAATTTCTAATGCTTTGCGTGACACTGTGTCAACTATTGTAGAGGCAGTGAAAAGCACACTTGAAAAAACACCGCCTGAGCTTGCCGCAGATATCATGGACAGAGGTATTGTGTTAACCGGCGGCGGAGCGCTTCTTCGTAATTTGGACAAAGTCATCAGCGAAGAAACAAAAATGCCGGTCCTTATCGCTGAAGACCCGCTTGATTGTGTAGCGATCGGTACAGGAAAAGCACTGGAGCACATCCATCTTTTCAAAGGAAAAACAAGATAATCGGGAGTTCAATAGAAGAGGTGTAACACGATGCCGAATAAACGGTTAATGCTATTACTTCTGTGTATTATCATATTGGTGGCTATGATTGGATTTTCGCTGAAGGACGGCCGTAATACCACCTGGCCTGAGAAACTGATCGGTGATACGACGGGAGTATTTCAAAACATTTTTCATACGCCTGCCGAATTTTTTGCAGGGATATTTGAGAACATTAGTGATTTAAAAAACACATACGAAGAAAACGAGCGTCTGAGAGAAAAGCTTGACGGACAGACAAAATATGAAGCCAAGCTCCAAGAACTTGAAGACGAAAACAAATCCTTGCGTGACGAACTCGGCCATGTGAAATCAATAAAAGATTACAAGCCGATTTTGGCGACAGTCATTGCCAGAAGTCCTGATAACTGGGCGAAGCAGGTGACTATTAACAAAGGGACTCAGCAAAACGTAGCGAAAGATATGGCTGTAACGAACGAAAAAGGCGCATTAATCGGGAAGATTAAAAGCTCCGGCCTTAATAACTTTACGTCTACGGTCCAGCTTTTAAGCGATACTGACCGGAATAACAGAGTCGCAACAACCATTTCCGGGAAAAAAGGCAGCAAAGGCTACGGTTTAATCGAAGGCTATGATAAAGACAAAAAACGGCTTAAGATGACCATAATCGAACGCAAGGATAAACAAGATGTGAAAAAAGGCGATCTGATCGAAACGTCGGGCACAGGAGGCGTATTTCCAGAAGGGCTGACAATCGGTGAAGTGACTGAGATCGAGTCTGACTCTTATGGATTAACGAAAGTTGCCTATGTAAAACCTGCGGCTGATCTTTCTGATTTAAATAATGTGATCGTTGTTAATCGTGATGTGCCGACTGTCGATACAGAGGAGGAAGGATCGTGAAACGTTTCCTTCTCCCTTTCGTTATGATGTTGGTTTTTTCGGCGGAAAGCATCTTTACTGATCTGGTGCATTTCCCGTTCGTCACGGACGACCAGGTGCTTGTCCCGCGTTTTCTGATGCTTGTGCTGATTTTTATGTCGGCTTTTATCAATCAAAAACACGCGGTGATCTACGGTTTTATTTTCGGCTTTCTATATGATATGAATTATACAAGTCTATTAGGTGTTTATATGTTTGGCTTTGCGGGGCTAAGCTATTTGGCGTCAAAAGCGTTTAAAGTGCTGCACACAAACGCTTTTGTCGTCATCCTGATTGCTGTTCTCGCAGTTTGCCTGCTTGAATTTTATGTATTCGGCATTCAGTCGCTGATTCACAAAGACATTATGACGTTTAATGGCTTTGTGCTAGACCGGTTTATACCGACAGTTTTATTAAATATGATAAGCGCACTCATCCTGGTTCTCCCATTTAGATTATTTTTTATGAGTCTAAAGAAAGAATTGAGAGATGAGTAAAAAGGATTTTATCTTTTTTTGACGAAATGAGTATGTTGTTGAGGTGAATATTGTGAAGACCAAAAAGCAGCAATATGTAACGATAAAAGGAACAAAGAATGGTTTGACATTGCATCTTGATGATGCATGTTCTTTTGATGAGCTTCTCGATGGTCTTCAGAATATGCTGTCAATTGAACAATATACAGATGGAAAAGGCCAGAAAATCAGCGTTCACATTAAGCTGGGCAATCGCTGCTTATATCAGGAGCAAGAGGAACAGCTGACCGAATTAATTGCGTCAAAGAAAGATTTGTTTGTTCATTCTATTGAGAGTGAAGTCATTACTAAAAAAGAAGCACAGCGTATGAAAGAGGAAGCTGAAATTATTTCTGTTTCAAAAATTGTCCGTTCAGGCCAAGTGCTCGAGGTGAAGGGCGATTTGCTTCTAATCGGAGATGTGAACCCGGGCGGGACAGTCAGAGCCGGCGGAAACATTTTTGTTCTGGGTTCGCTGAAAGGGATTGCCCACGCCGGATTTAACGGAAATAATCATGCGGTCATTGCTGCCTCTGAAATGCTGCCGACACAGTTAAGAATCAATCACGTGTTAAATCGCTCCCCAGACCACATTCAAAAAGGGAACGAAATGGAATGTGCTTATTTAGATACAGACGGAAATATGGTCATTGAACGCCTTCAACATTTGGCTCATTTAAGACCTGATCTAACAAGGCTTGAGGGAGGAATGTGAATTGGGTGAGGCTATCGTAATAACTTCGGGAAAAGGCGGAGTAGGTAAAACAACAACATCTGCTAACCTCGGTACCGCCTTAGCCATTTTAGGGAAGCGTGTATGTTTAGTAGATACTGATATAGGACTGCGCAACCTGGATGTAGTAATGGGTCTTGAAAATAGAATTATTTATGATCTCGTAGACGTTGTAGAGGGCAGATGTAAAATGCATCAGGCGCTCGTAAAGGATAAACGTTTTGATGATTTGCTCTATTTAATGCCCGCTGCTCAAACGAGCGATAAAACGGCTGTTGCTCCTGAACAAATTAAAACTATGGTCCAAGAGCTCAAGCAGGAATTTGATTATGTCATCATAGACTGCCCCGCAGGAATTGAGCAAGGATACAAAAACGCCGTTTCCGGGGCTGACAAGGCGGTAGTGGTCACAACGCCTGAAATTTCAGCTGTGCGAGATGCTGATCGCATTATAGGGCTTTTGGAACAAGAAGAAAATATTGAACCGCCGCGGCTCGTCGTAAACAGAATCAGAAATCACCTGATGAAAAACGGTGACACGATGGATATCGATGAAATCGTTCAGCATTTGTCGATTGATTTGCTCGGTATCGTTGCCGATGATGATGAAGTGATTAAGGCATCTAACCATGGTGAACCGATTGCAATGGACCCTAAAAATCGCGCCTCCATCGCATATCGCAATATTGCCCGCCGCATTTTAGGCGAATCTGTTCCTTTGCAGGTGCTTGAAGAGCAAAACAAGGGAATGATGGCTAAGATTAAGTCATTTTTCGGAGTAAGATCATAATTTCATAGAATAAAAGAGAAGAATCTGACAAAGCAAATGCTGTGTCAGGTTTTTTTGTTTCTGACTGCTCTGTGCTGAAGGTAAATCGAATAATTGCCGTGGACAAGACATATGATGTACAAACCCAACGAATGCAAAGGATGATGGCAATGAGTCACAGAGCAGATGAAATCAGAAAACGATTAGAGAAAAGAAGGAAACAGGTTTCCGGCTCAAAACGTTTCCCTACTCAGACAGGTTCCGAAAAGCAAAAACCGCCGTCCTGGGTCATGATGTCTGAACAGGAAAAACATGGAACCCTCCCGGTATATGAAGATGGCAATTCGAATTTCAGCGGAAGACACCCTTTGGTGAAAACAGACTCAATTATTCTGAAATGTCTTCTATCGGCCTGCCTTGTTCTTGTTTCTGCCATAGCCTATAAAACAAATATTGGACCCGTCAGCCAGATCAAGCCGGTCGTTGCACAAACCTTCGAAACAGAATTTCAATTTGCTTCAGCAAGCCATTGGTTTGAAACGAAATTTGGCAGCCCGCTTGCATTTCTCGCTCCTGAAAAGAAAAATAAGGAACAGCAGGTTGAAGTGGGTCAGGATCTCGTCGCACCCGCATCTGGTAAAGTTCAGCAGGATTTTCAGGACAACGGGGAAGGCATTAAAGTCGAAACAAGCAGTGATACAATCGATTGTATAAAAGAAGGCTATGTTGTTGAAGTCAGTAAAGACGGTGAGACGGGGCTGACAGTGAAAGTGCAGCATGCTGACAATACCTACAGCATTTATGGCGAAATGAAAGACGTGGATGTCGCTTTATATGATTTTGTAGATAAAGGAAAAAAGCTCGGTTCGATTAAACTCGATGATCATAACAAAGGGCTCTATTATTTTGCCATGAAAGACGGCGACAAATTTATTGATCCGATTCAGGTGATCTCATTTGAATAAATGGCTTGACCTCATCTTGAAAATTCATGTTCATCCTTTTCTTTGGATTATCGTGGCGCTGGGGCTGATTACAGGGCATATGAAAGCATTGCTGTGTTTGCTTGTGATTGTTCTGATCCATGAGCTGGGGCATGCCGCTCTGGCCGTGTTTTTTTCTTGGAGAATCAAGCGTGTTTTTTTGCTGCCATTTGGAGGAACAGTTGAAGTGGAAGAGCACGGAAATCGGCCGTTAAAGGAAGAGTTTGCGGTTATTATTGCCGGACCTCTTCAGCACATTTGGCTTCAGCTTGCGGCTTGGATGATTGCAGGCCTCTCAATAATTGATCAGCAGACCTTTGAACTGTTTACATTTTATAATCTATCTATTTTATTTGTGAATCTGCTGCCGATTTGGCCGCTTGATGGCGGCAAGCTGTTATTTTTAATTTTTTCAAAGCATCTGTCTTTTCAAAAAGCGCACCGGCTGAATCTGAAGACTTCACTTGTGTGCTGCCTGCTTCTCGCATGCTGGGTTTTATTTGCGGTTCCTCTGCAAATCAGTGCATGGGTTTTGTTTGTCTTTCTGGCTGTTTCTCTGTTTGAGGAGTACAGGCAAAGACACTACATCCATGTGAGGTTTCTCCTGGAAAGATATTATGGGAAAAACCGTGAGCTTGAAAAATTGCTACCGCTTACCGTTAATGCTGAGGACAAAGTCTATCATGTCATGGCGGAATTCAAACGAGGCTGCAAGCATCCCATTATTATAGAAAAATCCGGCGAGAAGCTAAGCCAGCTGGATGAGAATGAAGTGCTGCATGCCTACTTTGCTGATAAACGGACAAATTCCTCCATGGAAGAGCTGCTGCTCCCTTATTAAAATCGATTGACAAACGCCTTGTATTCTGATATATTTTTTAATGTTATGGATGTAGCACCAATGCTACAACCGCTCAGTACAGGTGTTAAGAGTTGTTTTACAGCCCCCTGGTATCTGGCGAGTCTTAGTCTAATAGGAGGTGCAGAGAATGTACGCAATCATTAAAACAGGCGGTAAACAAATTAAAGTTGAAGAAGGCCAAACTGTTTACATCGAGAAACTTGCTGCTGAAGCAGGTGAAACAGTTACTTTTGAAGACGTTTTGTTTGTTGGCGGAGACAATGTGAAAGTCGGCAACCCTACAGTTGAAGGCGCAACAGTAACGGCTAAAGTTGAAAAACAAGGCCGCGCGAAAAAAATCACTGTTTTCAGATACAAAGCAAAGAAAAACGTTCATAAAAAACAAGGTCATCGTCAGCCTTACACTAAAGTGACGATCGAAAAAATCAACGCGTAAGCATGATTCAGGCAACAATCAGACGGTCCCGTACTGACAAAAGCTTATTGTCTTTTGAAATGACGGGCCACGCCGACTTTGCTGAACATGGACAAGATCTCGTTTGTGCCGGAGTAACAGCCGTTGTGTTTGGATCCGTTAACGCGGTCATCGCGCTGGCGGGCTTCGAGCCGCTTCTTGATATAGGAGAAGACGGGGGTTATTTCTACTTTGAATTCCCTGAATCTCTTGATCCGGAGGCGCGCCAAAAAGCTCAGTTGCTGATCGAAGGCATGATTGTTTCGTTAGAGACAATTGAGCGGGATTATAAAGATCACTTGCGTGTGACCACAAACATAATATAGGAGGTGAGCTACATGCTTAGATTAGATCTTCAGTTTTTCGCTTCTAAAAAAGGAGTAGGTTCTACAAAGAACGGACGTGACTCTGAGGCTAAACGTTTAGGTGCTAAACGTGCTGACGGTCAATTCGTAACAGGCGGTTCTATCCTTTACCGTCAACGCGGAACAAAAATTTACCCAGGTGAAAACGTGGGCCGCGGCGGAGATGACACTCTTTTTGCGAAAATCGACGGAACTGTTAAATTCGAACGTTTCGGCCGTGACCGCAAAAAAGTGAGCGTATATCCTGTAGCTCAATAATGATTCAAAAACTCCGGTCGATGATGACTGGAGTTTTTTTTTGCAATATGCGGAGTAAGCATCAAGAATGTTATGCAGAGTATGTGCGAGCAGACCCCGCCAAGAATGAGAACGAATGTCTCAAACCCACTGGATATGTTCCCCAAGCAGTAATACATAAAATGTTCTGCCTGGCTGAAAATCAACCGAAGCCAGAAAAAAGGAACATGATATTTCTGGGAAAAACAATTGTTTTTCTATCAAAGCCTTCTCTGTTATAATTCATAATACACACTTATACAGACTCCTAAATAAGAAATCAAATGATTGGGAGTGCGAAAATGAAGGATGTTTCAAAAAATCAAGAAGAAAATATAAGCGATACGGCTTTAACAAATGAACTGATTCATCTTCTTGGCCATTCCCGGCATGATTGGATGAATAAGCTGCAGCTAATTAAAGGAAACTTAAGCTTGCAGAAGTATGACCGCGTCTTTGAAATCATTGAAGAAATGGTGATAGACGCTAAGCACGAATCAAAGCTCTCAAACCTGAAAACACCGCATTTAGCGTTTGATTTTCTTACGTTTAATTGGAAAGCCCAATGTATGACACTTGAATATGAAGTTCTCGGGGAAATTAAGGATTTGTCAGCTTATGATCAAAAATTGGCGAAACTGATGAGAAAGCTGTTTGATCTGTTTGAACAAGCAGTCACTAGAGGCAGTGAAAATCATTTAACCGTTTCGCTTCAAACCGATCATCCTGACAGACAGCTGATTCTGTACCTTGATTTTCACGGCACTTTTGCCAATATATCTGCCTTTGACGATTTTCGGCAAAATGGATATGAGGACTTTGATATCATGCGTTTTGAGATCACAAGTCACGAATGTCTGATTGAAATTGGGTTGAACTAGCGGAGTTTTTTAACGGTTTAGAACGGAGGACATTATGTTTGTAGATCAGGTGAAAGTGTATGTAAAAGGCGGCGACGGAGGCAACGGGATGGTTGCGTTTCGCCGTGAAAAATATGTGCCGAAAGGCGGCCCTGCCGGCGGCGACGGCGGAAAAGGAGGAGACGTCGTTTTTGAAGTGGACGAAGGTCTCCGTACTCTTATGGATTTTAGATATAAAAAACACTTTAAAGCGATTCGCGGCGAGCATGGCATGTCAAAAAACCAGCATGGACGAAATGCTGATGATATGGTCATTAAAGTTCCGCCTGGCACTGTTGTGACAGACGATGATACAAAACAGGTCATTGCCGATTTAACCGAACATGGACAGCAGGCTGTCATCGCAAGGGGCGGAAGAGGCGGAAGAGGGAACTCACGCTTTGCCACACCGGCGAACCCCGCACCTCAGCTCTCAGAAAACGGTGAACCGGGAAAAGAACGCTATGTTGTTCTTGAATTAAAAGTGCTTGCAGACGTCGGGCTTGTCGGGTTCCCAAGTGTAGGGAAATCGACTTTGTTGTCCGTCGTTTCATCTGCAAAACCGAAAATTGCGGATTATCATTTTACGACACTTGTTCCGAATCTTGGCATGGTCGAAACAGATGATGGACGGAGCTTCGTTATAGCCGATTTGCCTGGACTGATTGAAGGGGCTCATCAAGGCGTCGGGCTTGGCCACCAATTTTTGCGCCATATTGAGCGGACCCGTGTTATCGTTCATGTCATTGATATGTCCGGCTTGGAAGGCCGCGATCCGTATGAGGATTATGTGACAATTAATCAGGAATTGAGCGAGTACAATTTGCGTCTCACTGAGCGCCCGCAAATTATTGTCGCAAATAAAATGGACATGCCGCAGGCGGCGGAAAATCTTGAAGGGTTTAAAGAAAAGCTGACGGATGATTATCCGGTGTTCCCGGTCAGTGCAGTGACAAGAGAAGGTCTTCGCGAGCTTCTGTATGAAGTTGCCAATCAGCTGGAAAACACTCCGGAATTCCCGCTGTATGACGAGGAAGAGCTTACGCAAAACCGTGTTATGTACACGATGGAGAATGAAGAAGTGCCATTCAGCATTACGCGAGATCCTGACGGAGTCTTTGTGCTTTCAGGAGACAGTCTTGAGCGGTTATTCAAGATGACTGATTTCTCACGTGATGAATCTGTTAAACGATTTGCAAGACAGATGCGGGGAATGGGTGTTGATGAAGCACTCAGAGAACGCGGGGCCAAAGACGGAGACATTATCAGACTTCTTGAATTCGAATTTGAATTTATTGATTAATGATGGGTGAGAGCCTGGATATCAGGCTCTCTATTTTCAAAAGGGGGGATGCAAGTGAAAGAGGAGACGTTTTATCTTGTCCGTGAAGATGTGTTGCCTGATGCGATGAGAAAAACATTGGAAGTCAAAAAACTGCTGGATCGAAAAAAAGCAGAATCAGTGGCAGATGCCGTTCAAAAGGTGGATTTAAGCAGAAGTGCATTTTATAAATACAGAGATGCCGTTTTTCCTTTTTATACAATGGTTAAAGAGCAAATTATCACACTTTTCTTTCATTTAGAGGATCGCTCCGGGGCGTTATCTCAGCTCCTTCAGGCGGTGGCTGACTCTGGAAGCAACGTTCTTTCCATTCACCAGACCATCCCGCTTCAAGGGAGAGCAAACGTAACGCTGTCTATCAGTACATCTGCAATGGAAGAGGATATTCATACATTAATGAACAAGATGAGAAAGTTTGACTTTGTAGAAAAGGTTGAAATATTAGGTTCAGGAGCGTAAGGGGAGAGAATATTGTCATGAAAGTCGGTTATTTAGGTCCAGCAGCTACATTCACACATCTAGCAGTCAGTTCTTGTTTCCAAAATGGCGCCGAGCATGTTGCTTACCGCACGATACCGGAATGTATAGATGCGGCAGTCGCAGGTGAGGTTGATTTTGCTTTTGTTCCTTTAGAGAACGCATTAGAAGGATCAGTAAATTTAACAATAGACTATTTAATACATGAACAGCCTCTGCCCATCGTAGGTGAAATGACATTACCGATTCATCAGCACTTACTCGTTCATCCTTCCAGAGAAAATGCGTGGAAAGATCTAGACAAAATTTATTCTCACTCACATGCGATTGCGCAGTGCCATAAATTTCTCCATCGGCATTTTTCTTCCGTGCCGTATGAATACGCCAATTCAACCGGAGCGGCGGCAAAGTTTGTCAGTGACCATCCCGAGCTGAATATCGGGGTGATTGCCAATGAAATGGCGGCTTCTACATACGAATTAAAAATCGTAAAACGGGATATACAGGATTATAGAGACAATCATACGCGATTTGTCATTCTGTCTCCTGATGAAAATATAACCTTTGAAGTGAATTCAAAATTGAATTCAAGACCAAAAACAACACTGATGGTGATGCTTCCGCAGGATGATCAGTCCGGAGCGCTGCATAGAGTGCTGTCTGCTTTTTCTTGGAGAAACTTAAACCTGTCAAAAATCGAATCCCGTCCGACCAAAACCGGGTTAGGGAATTATTTCTTTATTATTGATATTGAACAGGCGTTTGATGAAGTATTAATCCCTGGGGCTATGCAGGAGCTTGAAGCGCTCGGATGCAAAGTAAAGCTGCTTGGTACATATCAATCTTATCAATTATAAAAAGCCCTATTAGGGCTTTTTTTAGTCTTCAATCAAAATACCGGCTTCTTCGAGTGCTTGACAGGCTTGATCGATGCGATGTTCATCGGGTGCTGTCAGTGTATGAAGATGCACACCATCTGTCAGCTGTGATAAATAGGCGGCATTTGTGGAATTGATCTTTTTGATGAAATGTTCGACTTCTTTTCGCGTGCCGACTTGGATCGCTGCAGTTAAATCTCCGTATACAGGGTGCTCAATTTTTACGTCTTTTACAGTTACCCCTTCATCCACGATGAGCTGCAATTCTTCTTCTGTCCGTTCAGGCCCGTGCAGACACGCTATGATTCTTTCTGCCTGCTGATGCTTCTGAGCGGCGGCGTCCAGATAGACATAGCCTTGGCTTGTGGCGATAATCGGCTCGTTTCTCGCTTTTAAAAGCGAGATATCCTGAACGATCACCTGTCTCGAAACATTTGCTTTTTTTGCGAGCTCTCCTCCTGTCAGCGGCGATGTGGATTCCTTCAGCCACAAAAGAAGCTGCTCACGCCTATTGGCGCCCAAGAGCTTTAATTCTTCGGTCAATATGATATTCTCCTTTCCTTTGTTCCAAAAGCGCTGTAAACGTATGTAATAACATATCCAGCTGTTCAGTTGTTGTGTTTTTTCCGAAAGAGATGCGGATAAATTGCAGGGCTTCCTGTTCTGTTTTTCTTAACGCTTTCATCGTTTCAGACGGCCCGTGATAACCTGCAGAACAAGCGCTGCCCGTTGAAATGCAAATATTATTCCGATTACATTCTAACATAACATATTGTCCTTCAAATGAGCCAAAAAAACACCCGATAATATGGGGCAGACATTCTGTGTTTGCACCATCTGCCGCAAGGGTTACAGGGAGAGACCGAATACGGATTTGTTCTAAAAAGTATTGTCTTAACATTTGATTATGGGATATCTGACTTTCCATTTCACTTACGATCAGCTCCGCTGCCGCTGTAAAGGCTCCGATACCCGGTACGTTTATCGTGCCTGCTCGAAACCCATTCTCATGAACAGTGTCAGGGTACACCGGTTTCCAATTGACGTCCGGCCGAATATAGACAGCTCCGACTCCTTTAGGGCCGTGAATTTTGTGACTGGAAATAGAGAGAGCATCCACCCCCATTTCTTCAGTATGGATGGGCAGTTTGCCGAATGTTTGAACCGCATCACAATGAAGAAGAATTTTCCTGTTGTGAAGATACGATGACAGGTGTTTAATGGGCTGAATAATTCCTGTTTCTGAATTGGCATGCTGAATAGAAACCAGGCCTGTGTCCGGGCGAATATGAGCTGCCAATATTTCCTCGGTAATAAGTCCGTACTCGTTAGGCTTAATGATTGTCACGTCAAAGCCATGATTCTGCAGTAAAGCAGCACAGTTATGGATTGATTGATGTTCCATGGCAGTCGTAATAAAATGTCTTTTTGTTTTTGGCAGGCCGTTTAACAATGATTGAATGGCAAGAAAATTGGATTCAGTGCCGCCGCTTGTAAAATATATACCGCCTGTTTCTCCGCCGATTATGTCAGCTATTTTCCCCCGGCAGTACTCCAGTATATGATTTGCTTTTCCCCCAGCGTCATGCAAGCTGCTGGCATTCCCGTACATATCAATGCTGAGCTTCTGAAATACGTCCAGTGCTTCCTCGCAAATTGGCGTGGTTGCTGCATAATCTAAATAAATCATCCGGTCTTTCCTCCATAGTTCTTCATAAAAAACTCTTGAGTTTATTTTATCGTTGTGTAAATATAGGTGTCAAGACAGGTGTAAACAACAGGAGGTGGCATATGTCTATAAAGGCGATTGCGGTTATTGGTTCAGGAGCGGCGGCACTTGCCCTGGCTTCTGCACTTCCGCCATCATACCAGGTGACTGTCATCACGAAAAAAAGCACAAAAAACAGCAATTCAAGACATGCACAGGGCGGAATTGCGGCGGCTTATGCAAAAGATGACTCGATTGCGTCTCATATGGAGGATACGTTATATGCAGGCTGCGGACATAACGATCAAAACATCGTATCAGACGTTTTACTTGATGGAAAAACCATCATTGAGAACTTTTTGGAGAATGACTTTCCATTTGACCGGGATAAACAAGGCAAAGTCAGCCTTGGCAGGGAAGGAGCCCATACGCGTAACCGCATATTTCATGCGGGCGGAGACGCTACAGGCAGCATGCTTATTGATTACTTGCTGAAACAAATCAATAGCCAAATCGAAGTCATCGAGAATGAAACAGCGGTTGATTTGCTGATGAAGAATGGGCGCTGTGCCGGTGTAGTGACGAAAGACAGCCGCGGCCGGATCAATTTGCGGCATGCGGATGAGGTTGTGCTGGCAGCTGGCGGATGCGGAAGCTTGTTTCAGCACCATACGAACGATCCATCTGTCACGGGTGATGGTCTTTCACTTGCTTACCGGGCCGGAGCGGAATTAACTGATTTAGAGTTTACCCAGTTTCATCCTACACTTCTAGTCAAAAATGGCGTCTCGTGTGGGCTTGTTTCAGAGGCAGTCAGAGGTGAGGGCGGTTTTATAACAGACCAAAACGGCCGCCGTATTATGGCCGGACGGCATCCGCTGGAGGATTTAGCACCACGGGACGTCGTCTCGCGGGTGATTCATGAAGAAATAGCAAAAGGAAAACGTGTGTATATTGATTGCAGCGCTATTTCTGACTTCGAAGTGCGTTTTCCCACAATCACCTCTATTTGCGAAAAGGCAGGGGTTGATATTCGTAAAAGAAAAATACCTGTTGCGCCGGGAATGCATTTCTTAATGGGAGGCGTTTCAGTCAATCGGTGGGGAGAAACAACTGTGCCCAGGCTATACGCGATAGGGGAAACTGCATGCACCGGCTTACACGGAGCCAATCGTCTTGCGAGCAATTCCTTGCTGGAGGCACTTGTGTTTGGTAAAAGAGCAGCAGAACATATCATGAGAAAACCGGTTGATAACAGGTATAGTCAATTCAACGGTGAAACCAGCGGAGTTTATGAGGTGCCGAATATCGAGCTTTCTGAACTGCAAAACAGAATGACAAGCGACATGTCCATAGTAAGAGAAAAAGACAGACTGATTGAGATGAGCAATTGGCTTTATGGGCTCCCATCTCAGAAGATAAATGTGAAGGATATCACAATTCCGCAGCTGGAGCTTTCTCACTTGTGGCAGGTTGCAAAGCTGATGACTTCGTCTGCTCTATTGCGGGAAGAAAGCAGGGGGGCGCATTTTCGAATTGATATTCCTCAGGCTGATGCAGGCTGGCAAGGAAAACAAATTGTCCATACAAAAAAGGGAACCAAAATGAGAAAAAACGAAGGGATTTGGAAAAATGAATCATTTACAGCTGAAAAAATTGCTGAATCACTTTTTTCATGAGGATATAGGGACGGGAGATCTTACATCACAGTCCATCTTTGAAGGACAGAACTGTGAGGCCTCAATTGTTGCAAAGTCAGACGGCATTTTCGCCGGAGCTGCGGTAATAAAGGAAGGCTTTTCCTTTTTAGATGAAAAGGTTCAGACGTTTTTACACAAAAAAGATGGAGATCATTTGCGAAAGGGTGATGTGATTGCCGTCTTACGCGGGCCGGCCGCTGCTCTTCTTTCTGGAGAGAGGGTAGTATTAAATCTTATTCAAAGGCTGTCGGGTATTGCGACGATGACAAGGCAGGCTGTTGAACGGCTTGATGATGAACAGATTAAGGTTTGTGACACAAGGAAAACGACGCCGGGGTTAAGAATGCTCGAAAAATATGCGGTCAGGGTCGGAGGGGGATATAACCATCGATTCGGCCTGTACGACGGAATCATGATCAAAGATAATCATATTGCAGCTTGCGGTTCCATTGTAAAGGCGTGTGAAAAAGCGCGGCAGGCAGCAGGGCACATGGTGAATATTGAAGTGGAAATTGAATCTGAGGAGCAGCTCAGAGAAGCCATTCTTGCTGAAGCTGATGTCATTATGTTTGACAATTGCCCGCCTGACACTGTCCGCCATTTTGCAAATATCACACCGGATCACATTAAAACCGAAGCTTCCGGAGGAATTACATTAGAATCTCTGCCCGCTTTTAGAGGGACGGGTGTGAATTATATTTCCTTAGGATTTCTGACTCATTCGGTCAGAAGCTTAGATATCAGCATGGATGTAGCGTTAACAAATCAGTCAGTGGAGGAATGCGGTTATGTCAATTCTTGATGCAATCAAACAATTTGAAATGATGCCTGACCATTATAAAGGGCTGTCAATGAAAGAGATGGAGAGACGTGTTGCAGCCATTAAGGAAAAGTTCGGGAGCAGGTTGTTTATTCCAGGCCATCATTATCAAAAGGATGAAGTAATTCAATTTGCTGACCAAACGGGCGATTCACTCCAGCTTGCCCAAATGGCGGAAAAAAATAAGGATGCGGAATATATTGTATTTTGCGGCGTACATTTTATGGCAGAGACCGCTGATATGCTGACAGGTACGGACCAAACGGTCATCCTGCCAGATATGAGAGCGGGCTGTTCTATGGCTGATATGGCTGACATGCAGCAGACGAACAGGGCGTGGGAGAAACTTCAGCATATATTCGGCGACACCATCATACCATTAACCTATGTGAATTCTACAGCGGAGATCAAGGCTTTTGTCGGAAAGCACGGCGGAGCGACTGTAACCTCATCCAATGCCAAAAAAGTGCTTGAATGGGCGTTTACACAGAAAAAACGCATTTTATTTCTGCCTGATCAGCATTTAGGAAGGAACACCGCTTATGAACTGGGTATCCCGCTTGAGGACATGGCTGTCTGGGACCCGATTCAAGATCAATTAGAGAACGAGGCAGAACAAAACGATATCAAGGTTATTCTTTGGAAAGGCCACTGCTCTGTACATGAAAAATTCACCGTGAAAAACATAAATGATTTGAGAGAACGAGATTCTGACATCCGGATCATTGTTCATCCTGAATGCTCCCATGAAGTCGTAATGCAAAGCGACGACAGCGGATCAACGAAATATATTATTGATACAATCAGCCACGCTCAGCCGGGAAGCAAATGGGCAATCGGTACAGAAATGAATCTTGTTCAGCGACTGATTCAAGAGCATTCCGACAAACAGATCGAATCACTCAATCCGGATATGTGTCCATGTCTGACGATGAATCGAATTGACCTCCCGCATTTGCTCTGGTCTTTAGAACAAATAGAAAAAGGAGAACCAGCAGGCGTGATCAAAGTGCCGAAAGTCATTCAGGACGATGCCCTTCTAGCGCTGAATCGAATGCTTTCCATCACGTAAATCAGAAATATTTCCCCTCCTGTACTCATAATTTCTTTTGATCAGGCATATGTTGTGAAGAAACATATTGTAATCACAACTGAACTGTTCACGTTTTGCATAGGAGGGGAAAACGTTGAAAATCCATATCGTTCAAAAAGGCGATTCACTCTGGAAAATAGCTGAAAAATACGGAGTTGATGTTGAGGAAGTAAAAAAACTCAATACGCAGCTCAGCAATCCAGATTTAATCATGCCTGGAATGAAAATAAAAGTGCCTTCTGGGGGTGTTCCAGTCAGAAAAGAGATAAAAGCGGGCAAAAGTCCGGCGGCAGTCGGGGATGAGAAGCAAGAACACCCATTTTCCAAGGAGAAGCCTAAATCCGTTGTCGACGTAGAAGACACAAAACCGAAAGAAAAGCAGTCTGTTCCTTTTGTCCCGCCGATGCCGAATTTGCATGATAATGTGTATCCTGAAGCTGATGTGAACGATTATTATGATATGAATCAGCTTTTTCAGCCTTGGTCGCCTCCTAAACCGGAGGAGCCTAAAAAGCATCATGACGGAAATATAGATCATATGTATGACATGCAAGATCAATTTCCACAACAGGAGGCAATGAGTAATATGGAGAATGCAAATTATCCGAATATGCCTAATACGCCTAAAGCGCCAGATGTAGGCGGTATGGAAGAAGAAAACATCCACCACACTGTTCCGAATATGCCGGCAGTTCAGCCATACTATCCGTATCCAGCCCATTTTGTGCCATGTCCGGTTCCTGTCTCACCGATTCTGCCTGGATCCGGCCTGTGCTACCCATACTATCCTGCACATGCATTTCCGATGCATCAGCCTTATGGCTTCCAGCCAGGTTTTGTATCACCTTCGCAATATGATCCGGGTGAATATGATAACCAGCATCATGAAAACAGCCATCACGGGCATTACGGATATCAGCCTTCGCACGGCGCGCCTCAATATGCATCGCCGGCTTATGGATCTCCTTATGGGCATATGCCATATGGTCCTTATTATGGCGCTCCTCAAGTGATGGGTGCTTATCAGCCAAATGTGGCACATGGTTATATGCCGCCATTTAAGGATCATGATGATTGCGGGTGTGACGATGATCAGCAGCCATACTTCTCAGCACCTGGATATCAGGGAGGAGCATATGGAACTCCTTATATGCCTTACGGAGGAGCAAATCCGAATCCGTATGCAGCCGGAACTTCCATGCCAAATCAGCCTTCAACAAACCAGATGTTTGGACGCCCGGAAGAAGAAAGTGAATGATTGTTCGGGACGATGTAAATCGTTCCTTTTTTTATATTGTCTTACAATCGTCGAATGGTCATAACTGACACGCTTAACATATCTCCCTGATGCACATGATAAAAACGAGCACAACATGCTCAATCAGTCCTCGGGGGGGTTTTCCATTGGGTAGAAAGTTAACAATTGCAGGCCTCATTTTGATGACAGCCGGATTAACAGCATGCGGCGCAAATAATGATGCCCTTAATGATACGCGTAATAACGGTAATAACGGCAATACCCGTCCAATCGGATATTATACAAATGAGAATGATGCTGACAGACAGGGAGACGGGATGGATCACGACGGTCCGGTCTCTGAATTGATGGAGGACCAGAACGGCCAGAACGGCCGTGACCGAAACACAACCAATGTAAACGACCGTGTTACTGCAGATGATCGCGTCCCATTGGCAACTGACGGAACATATAACAACACAAATAACAGAAACATGAACCGAAATGGGACGAACAACAACGGGTATGACAACCAAGAGAACAGAAGACTTGCCGCAAAAATCGCCAATCGTGTGAAACAAGTCAAAAACGTCAACGACACACAAGTGATGGTAACGGATGACAAAGTAGTCATCGCAGTCAGAAGCCACGCTGATTTTACACAGTCTGACAGGCAAAATGTCAAAAAAGCCGCACGAAACTATGCGGATGGCCGTGACGTTCAAGTATCTACAGATAAAGGACTGTTCACAAGACTTCATAAAATGAACAGACGCTAGGACTAAGAAGGCTGCCGGAGAGTGATTCCCGGCGGTCTTTTTCTTTACAACGGCTTGCAATACCCATTAAAGTGTACATAGAAATATCAAGGAAGGTGAAAGCATGGCTGGCCATTCTAAGTGGAAAAACATCCAAAAAAGAAAAAATGCGCAAGACGCAAAGCGCGGAAAAGTATTTATGAAGTTTGCTAAAGAAATCTATGTGGCAGCAAAGCAAGGCGGAGACGATCCTGAAGCAAATTCAGCATTGCGGCTTGTGATTGAAAAAGCAAAAGGCGCCAATATGCCAAATGATAATATAGACCGTGCCCTAAAAAAAGCCGCAGGAAGCCAGGACGGCAGCAGCTACGAGGAAATCACCTATGAAGGCTACGGCCCCTCAGGGGTTGCCGTCATGGTGGAGTGCTTAACTGATAATAAAAACCGTACGGCGACAAATGTGCGGACAGCTTTCAATAAAAACGGCGGAAGTCTCGGAGAAAGCGGATGTGTAGCATTTTTATTTGAGCGGAAGGGGTACATTGCAATTGACCGTACACATCGGCAAATAGAAGAGGATGACTTGATGCTTGATGTCATAGAAGCGGGCGGCGAAGAGCTGCAGACAGAGGATGAATTCTTTGAGGTATTAACAGCGCCTGAACGTTTTGAAGAGGTAAAAACAGCACTTGAAGCAAATTATCCAGTTGATTCAGCTGAAGTAACCATGATTCCGAAAACATATGCAGAGGCTGATGATGAGGCTGTTGAAAAACTGGAAAAATTGATCGATGCGCTTGAAGACGATGATGATGTTCAGGCAGTGTATACAAATTACCAGTAATATAAAAATGACCGGCGCGAAGTGATCTCAGGCCGGTCTTTTTTCATCTTAAGAGACGCGCTCATTTTCGTGTGTATATTCTTTCTCCCAGAAATCAGCGTTTTTGATGCCGAGAGCTTTAGGATCAAAGACTGGGTCTAAGCCTTGTTTCTTCTGTTGCTCATAATCCTTTAACGCAATAAGCGCCGGCTTGGCGAGCAAAACAATGGCAATGACGTTCAGCCAAACCATAATGCCAAGTCCCGCGTCACCTAATGCCCAAGCAAGTGTAGCGGTTTTGACAGCACCGTAGAATGTCGCGGCTAAAATGATCATTTTTAAGCCGAGCATTGCCCACTTGCTTTCTCTGCCTCTCGCTAAATATGCGATATTTGTTTCAGCGATGTAGTAATAAGCCATAATGGTTGTAAAAGCGAAGAAGAACAAAGCAATAGCGACAAAGCCTGCACCAAAGCCGGGCAGCACACTGTCAATGGCGGCCTGAGTGAAGCCCGGTCCAGCTTCTACACCTTTCAGGTGATTGACAATAAATGAACCGTCGGCAGCCTGTGTATTGTACATACCGGTAAATAAAATCATGAATGCTGTAGCGGAACATACAAATAAAGTGTCGATATAAACAGAAAATGCCTGAACCAATCCTTGCTTTACCGGATGAGATACCTCTGCGGCGGCAGCAGGATGAGGGCCTGTTCCTTGTCCGGCTTCGTTTGAATAAATGCCTCGTTTGACGCCCCATGAAATGGCCATGCCGATGAGACCGCCGAATGCGGAATCTAATGCAAAAGCACTTCTGAAAATCAAAGAAATGACAGCAGGCAGTTCAGAAATATTCATCACAATGATGATCAGAGAGAGCAGAATGTATCCGACTGCCATAAACGGGACAATCATTTGTGCGGCACTGGCGATACGTTTTACACCTCCGAAAATGATAAAACCTAATAAGAGAACGAGAAAACAGCCAGTAATGGCAGGAGAGATGCCGAATGCATTTTGGACGCCCGCTGCAATGGAGTTGGACTGGACCCCTGGCATAAGGAGAGCCATTGCAATAAGGGCCGCAGCCGCAAATAAAACAGCAAACCACTTAATGCCTAATCCTTTTTCTATATAATAAGCGGGTCCGCCTCGATATTGGCCGCCTTGTTTCACTTTATAAATTTGGGCAAGAGTAGATTCAACAAAGGCGCTCGAAGCACCGATAAAAGCAATGGCCCACATCCAGAACACCGCGCCGGGTCCGCCGAACGCAATTGCTGTTGCCACACCTGCAATGTTTCCGGTCCCCACCCTGCCGGACAGAGCGATTGATAATGCTTGAAACGAAGATACCCCTGCCTCTGAGCTCTTGCCTTGAAACATCAGCACAATCATTTCCTTGATGTGTCTGACTTGTAAAAAACGGGTCACAATAGAAAAGATCAATCCAATTCCTAATAAAATATAAATGACGGGTGTACTCCATAAGACCGCGTTTAAACTAGCAACAAAATCTGCCATCAAGCTTCCTCCTCATGTCGTTTCGATTTCATTTTATAAAGAGGATTTTGGGCTAATTGAACTATTTTTACAATCAATCTGTCACATTATATAACGTGTAATGATCATGAGAGGGGATAATGGGTGAAAAAAAGCGCAGCGTATGAAGTACGCCGCGCTTCTGTTTAAAAAGGCATGTCACCAATTGTAAACAGTCCTAGAGAAATAAATAGCCAAGCTCTGCCGTTGCGCATATAAAAGGCAAGGCGATAAGGATCTTTCATAATCTTACCTCACTGATGCTTGCGGCGGTTCCTCACGAATCCAATGATCATCCTTTCGCCAATCATAAGTTTCATCGATATCAAGATGTAAAGTCTGGCCGCCGATTTTTACTGTATTGTTGTTCAACCATTTAACAGCTGGTCTGCTGTCAGGATAATTCCAGTAGATTGTTTTTTTGACAAGTGTTTTTTCATTCACGAGTTCGCCTCTGGCGGCATCTAAGCCTAAGGTATTTTTGGATACATAAGTGTTTAGCGTATAGCTTCCGTCCGGTGATTCCACTGATTGTACGAGGCTGCCTTTCGGAACGTTTTTGAGTGAAAAAAACATCCAATAAACGGCACCGCCGAAGAACAGAAGACATGAGAATATAATAAGAGGGACTTTACTGCGTGTTTTGATGTGACTCTCTCCCTTTTTTTCTCTCATTTTATCATATCGCGGATTTTATACGATCTTTACATTTCTTTAAAATTTCCTCAATAAAGTGAAGGTATGATAAAGGAAAATAGATAAAGGGTGGGGGAGACAGAAATGGAAAACACATATTGTCATTCCAGCGAAAAGAACTCAGACGCGGTTTATTTGAGTGTGAGAGGATATCGCATCAAGCTGTCGCCTGAACAAATGAAATTGATTTCTGCTGTCAGAAAGTAAAAATAAAATGATAAAGGCAGCCGCTTATGCGGCTGCCTTTTCTATGAAGAATATTTTCTTTTCCGTTGTGCAAAGTGCTTCTGAAACCAATCTTTTTTATATAAAAAAGCAATAACCTCAAGCCAAAAGCCCGGGATTTTTTTCGGGAAAATCGGCTTTTTATAAAGCGTATGATACGCCGTTTTTAAATCGTCCCACTGCGTGCACGTTTTCGTCTGTTCAAATCTCGCAACATCAATGACCCGCACTGCTCCGGATTCTGTCAGAATCAGATTGCGCAAATGAATGTCTGACGGGTTGAGGCCAGCAGCACGGGCGTCAGAAAGTGCGTCCTCTACCTGCTGAATCATATCGTCGCTGATCGCGATGCCTTTTTTCAGGCAGTTGTAAAAGGTATCGCCTTTAATATATTCCATTAAAATAAATGAATCACCAGTTTCATAAATGTCAGGGTAGAATGCGGATCCGGCTAATTTTTCATAAATCGCTGCTTCTTTGACGGCTGTCGCTTGATACTCCGGAAAAAATACCTTCAGCGCCATTTTCCGGTCACCTTCTGTTATGGCAAACACATAGGCGCTTCGTCCCTTGCCGATCAATGTTAATTCCTCGGGTTTCTCTTTGACTTTATCAAATCTGCTGTTTTGGCGGTATATGACTGAATGGGCCAGTGCCTCTGCTTTTGTCAGCATTTCATTCACCTTCTTTGCTCTATTTTATGCAGTTGTTTATAGGAAAATCCAAAACTGTTCAGGAAAAAGAGCCTAAATATAGTGTATCTGGTCTTGGGAAAGAAGGCTACCTATAAGCTTTGATTGTGATAAAAGAGACATGAAAACGTTTATCCCACTCCTTGAAAAGCGCTTACAAATAGGATACTATTAATTTGAAATAAAGCGCTTTCGTAAACTATCAAGGGGGAACACGCTATGACGAAACAGATGGTGACAGGAATTATCGGTGCAGGGCGCATCGGCAAACTTCATGTTCAAAATATACATCGGATTCCTCATATGAAAATAAAAGCGGTTTCTGATATTTCTGCAAGCTGTTTACAGGATTGGGCCGCCAGTCACCACATTGAATACATAACCGCTGACTATAGAGATTTATTGCTTGATCCTGATATTGACGCTGTTTTTATCTGTTCGCCAACAAACACACATGCGCAAATCATCAGAGAAGCAGCCGAGGCGAAAAAACATATTTTTTGTGAAAAACCAATCAGTTTTTCTCCTGATGAAACGAAGGAGGCACTTGCGGCCGTGCGGAAACATGGGGTTAAGCTGCAAGTCGGATTTAACCGCCGTTTCGACCCTCATTTTAAGAAAATCAAAACCATTGTCTCAAATGGTGAAATCGGCCCGCCTCATTTATTAAAAATTACGTCACGGGACCCTGAACCCCCGAATGTTGATTATGTCCGCACATCAGGCGGCTTATTTATCGATATGTCGATTCACGATTTTGATATGGCGAGATACATCATGGGAAGTGAAGTGACGGAAGTGTATGCAAAAGGAGCGGCTTTGGTGAATCCGTCCTTTGCAGAGCTGGGGGACATTGATACGGCTGTCATTACCTTGACATTTGCAAACGGTGCCATGGGTGTGATAGACAACAGCCGTCAAGCTGTGTACGGATATGACCAGCGGGTCGAGGTTTTCGGCACGAAAGGCTCGGCAGCAGCGGATAACAGCAGGCCGACGACGGTAGAAGTGTCAACGGCTGACTTTGTCATGAAGGATAAACCGCATTTCTTTTTTCTTGAACGCTATAAGGAAGCCTACACAGAAGAGATTCTTCAGTTTGCAGATGCGATCAAAACCAATCGGGAGACTGCCTGCACCGGCGAGGACGGCTTTCAGGCGGAACGAATAGCAAGGGCGGCTCAGCAGTCGCTCGCTTTAGGCATGCCTGTCAGCATTGAACATACTGAAAAAATTGTTTTTTAATATTCAGATAAAGGGATTACAATACAGCAAGCTTGGGTATATACATTCCATTGATACTTTATAAAAAGTAGGCGGTGGAAATCATGAATACAGCACATGCTAAAGGAAATGCTTTAAACAAAATCGGTATTCCTTCTCACATGATTTGGGGTTATATTGGTGTGGTCATCTTTATGGTTGGAGACGGACTTGAGCAAGGATGGCTGTCTCCTTTTCTTGTTGATCACGGTCTCAGTATGCAGCAATCTGCTTCGCTGTTTACGGTGTATGGCATTGCTGTCACGATTTCGGCTTGGCTATCAGGAACCTTTGTCCAGACTTGGGGGCCAAGAAAGACGATGACGGTCGGTTTACTTGCTTTTATCCTCGGTTCGGTTGCTTTTATCGGCTGGGCGATTCCTCATATGTACTATCCGGCTCTCTTGGGCAGCTACGCGCTCAGGGGCTTGGGATACCCGCTGTTTGCATACTCGTTTCTTGTATGGGTATCATACAGCACCTCTCAGCAAATCCTTGGTAAAGCCGTCGGCTGGTTTTGGTTTATGTTTACGTGCGGCCTGAACGTGCTTGGACCGTTTTATTCGAGCTATGCGGTTCCGGCGATTGGAGAAATCAATACGCTTTGGAGCGCTTTACTATTTGTGGCAGCAGGCGGAGTTCTCGCACTGTTTTTTAATAAAGATAAATTTATGCCTGTACAAAAACAAGATCAGCCGAAATGGAAAGAGCTGTCGAAGGCGTTTACAATTATGTTTGAAAATCCTAAAGTCGGCATCGGCGGCGTAGTCAAGACAATAAATGCTATCGGACAATTCGGATTTGCGATATTTCTTCCGACCTATTTGGCGCGTTACGGCTATTCTGTTTCAGAATGGCTGCAAATTTGGGGGACGCTGTTTTTTGTCAACATTGTATTTAACATCATTTTCGGCGCGGTCGGAGATAAACTGGGCTGGCGCAATACTGTCATGTGGTTTGGCGGAGTCGGCTGCGGCATTTTTACACTGGCGCTCTATTACACGCCGCAATTGATCGGGCATCAGTACTGGGTGCTGATGATCATTGCCTGCTGCTACGGTGCGGCACTGGCCGGATATGTTCCATTAAGCGCGCTTTTGCCGACGCTTGCGCCTGATAACAAAGGTGCTGCCATGTCTGTGTTAAATCTGGGGTCGGGTCTGTGCGCTTTTATTGCTCCCGGCATCGTGAGCCTTTTTATCGGCCCGCTCGGCGCAGGCGGCGTGATATGGATTTTTGCGGCATTATATTTTCTCAGTGCTTTCCTGACACAATTTCTGACGATTTCAGAACGGCACGCCGATATGTATCCAGAGGAACGGCTTGTCAGGAAAAATGTGCAAACAAATTTTGAGGAAACGGTTAAGCAGTAGCCTCTTTGGTCAGACTAGTCATAAACGTGTGCAAAGAGGTGTAAAGGGTGAAACGATTTAGCACTGCGTATCTGTTGCTGGGGATTTTATGCTCAGCCGCAGCTTTTCTAATGGGCGCTCCCCGCGCGTCAGGGGCGGAAGTGGAGCACTATGAACCGCTGCAAGTGCATGTGCAGCTTGAAAAAGTGTATTTGGATGGAGAGGTCAGCATCGAGCATAAGCGTGAAAAGGTGCTGTCCATGGATGACTTTTGGGCGGATTATGCGGGATGGACGCTTGTCGAACATAAAAATGGGTACGTTCTATTTCGGAAGCAGGTGGACGATATTTCTCCGCTCAGCAAGGTGAATGGTTATATCGGCGTTTCTGACAGCGGAGTAATTTCCACATTTCATGGACGGCCGGAGTCGGATTCTGAACCGATTCAATCTTTTTTTCAAATTGACTTAGAAAGACTGGAGAGCCATATGCAAAAAAATCTCGAAAAAGGCATTCCGTTTCGGACGAAAGCGGAGTTTGAAGATGTCATAGAACATATCAAGACGTACAGCGGGTGACCACTGCTGATTGAAGACATGTGCTCATGTCTTTTTTTTCGTGGAACAATGAATGAGAAGCGAACATATGTTAACTTTTCTTTAAGCCTTTGGCTGTTTTTATGGTACAATGAAGAACAGTCAAAGAGGTGAATTTTCGTGATCGAATTTGTTAAAGGGACGATTGATTATGTATCTCCCCAATATATTGTGATAGAAAACGGCGGCATCGGCTATCAGATTTTTACGCCAAATCCGTTTATATATAAGGAGAGAAGTCAAGAAACCATTTTTACGTACCATCATGTAAGAGAAGATGCGTTTTTACTATACGGCTTTTCAACAAGGGAGGAAAAAGCGCTCTTTACAAAGCTGTTAAATGTGACCGGAATCGGTCCAAAAGGGGCACTCGCCATTTTGGGATCAGGTGACCCGGGAGCGGTCATTCAAGCAATTGAAAATGAAGATGAAGCCTTTTTAGTCAAGTTTCCGGGTGTCGGCAAAAAAACTGCTCGCCAGATTATCCTTGATTTAAAAGGAAAGCTGGCTGACGTCGTGCCTGAAATGATTGAAAATCTGTTCAATCATGAAGAAAGACTTGAAAAACAAACGGCAGAAACGGCGCTTGAAGAAGCACTCGAGGCCCTCAGGGTACTTGGTTATGCCGAAAAAGAAATCAAAAAGGTACTTCCTCACTTAAAAGAGGATATTGGTCTGACAACAGACCAGTACGTAAAAAAAGCATTACAAAAACTATTGAAGTAAGGTGATGTTCATGGATGAACGGCTCGTCTCAAGTGAAGCAGACAACCATGAATCAGTGATAGAGCAAAGCCTGAGGCCTCAGCGCCTGGTTCAATACATCGGGCAGCATAAGGTAAAAGAGAATTTGCGTGTTTTTATAGATGCCGCAAAAATGAGACAGGAAACGCTTGATCATGTTCTTTTATACGGTCCGCCAGGGCTTGGAAAAACGACGCTTGCTTCCATCGTTGCCAACGAAATGGGAGTGGAGTTGCGGACGACTTCGGGACCTGCGATTGAAAGGCCGGGTGATTTGGCTGCGATCTTAACGGCGCTCGAGCCGGGGGATGTATTATTTATCGATGAGATACATAGGCTGCACAGATCGATTGAAGAGGTGCTTTATCCGGCAATGGAAGATTTTTGTCTTGATATTGTCATTGGAAAAGGGCCTTCTGCCCGTTCAGTCCGTCTTGATCTTCCGCCTTTTACACTGGTCGGCGCCACGACAAGAGTAGGGCTTTTGACTGCGCCTTTAAGAGATCGATTCGGCGTCATGTCGCGGCTTGAGTATTATACACAAGAAGAGCTTGCTGATATTGTTACGAGAACGGCTGATGTGTTTGAGGTTGAAATTGATCAGCCGTCAGCGCTTGAGATTGCCAGAAGATCAAGAGGAACGCCGCGGGTGGCCAACCGCCTGCTGAGAAGGGTCCGGGATTTTGCACAGGTGTTAGGCGACAGCCGGATTACAGAAGAGATTTCTCAGGACGCTTTGGAGCGGCTTCAAGTCGACCGTCTTGGTTTGGATCACATTGATCACAAGCTGCTGATGGGAATGATCGAAAAATTTAACGGCGGTCCGGTGGGGCTTGATACGATTTCAGCCACGATCGGCGAAGAACCGCATACGATTGAAGATGTATACGAACCGTATCTTCTGCAAATCGGTTTTATCCAGAGAACGCCGCGGGGAAGGATCGTCACACCGGCCGTTTATCATCATTTTCAAATGGAGGCTCCCCGATATGACTGAATTTCCTAAGATCATTATGATTCTTGGTGCTGTTTTGCTTATTATCGGAGCGGTTTTGCATTTTGTCGGCAAGATGCCGGGAGATATTTTTGTGAAAAAAGGAAATGTGACGTTTTTCTTCCCGGTTGTCACTTGTATTATCATAAGTGTGGTATTATCAATCTTGCTTAATCTTTTCGGCAGAATGAAATAACAAAAGACTAGAATAAAGGTGAAATTATGAAAGTTGATTTATTTGATTTTGAACTTCCGGAACGTTTAATTGCACAGGTGCCATTGGAACAGCGTGACGCTTCAAGGCTGATGGTGCTTGATAAACATACAGGAGAGCTGACAGACAGCTCGTTTAAACAGATTATCAGTTTCTTTAAAGAAGGGGATTGTCTCGTGCTGAACAATACCCGCGTTTTGCCTGCCCGGTTATTTGGAACAAAAGAGGATACGGGGGCAAAAGTAGAACTGCTTTTGCTGAAACAGGAAGCCGGTGACAGGTGGGAAACGCTCGTCAAACCGGCAAAACGGGTAAAAAAAGGAACCGTTGTAACATTTGGGGACGGCAGATTAAAAGCTGTCTGCACGGAAGAGCTGGAGCATGGCGGCAGAAAAGTTGAGTTCCAATACGACGGTATTTTTTACGAGGTGCTGGAATCACTCGGAGAAATGCCGCTTCCGCCATATATTAAGGAACAGCTTGATGACAGAGAGCGCTACCAAACGGTGTTTTCAAAAGAAATCGGATCTGCCGCTGCGCCTACAGCCGGTCTTCATTTCACGGAAGACATTTTAGAGCAGCTGAAGGACAAAGGTGTTCAGATTGAGTTCATCACACTGCATGTCGGTCTCGGAACGTTTCGTCCGGTCAGTGCCGATGAAGTGGAAGAGCATAATATGCATGCAGAGTTCTATCAAATGTCAGAAGAAACGGCCGCGGCTTTAAACAGCGTAAGGGAGAAGGGCGGACGGATTATTTCTGTCGGCACGACCTCAACCCGCACGCTTGAAACGATTGCCGGTGAACATGATGGGCGATTTAAAGCATCAAGCGGATGGACATCTATTTTTATTTATCCGGGCTATGAATTCAAAGCCATTGACGGAATGATTACAAACTTTCACTTGCCGAAATCGTCATTGATTATGCTGGTCAGTGCGCTTGCAGGCAGAGAAAACGTTCTGCGTGCGTATAACCATGCGGTTGAAGAAGAATACCGTTTCTTCAGCTTCGGCGACGCAATGCTGATTATATAAATTGAGAACAGGAGGCCTCATAAAAAGTGGCTGAACAACCAATACGCTATGAATTTATAAAAGAATGCAAACAAACAGGGGCGCGCCTGGGCAGAGTGCATACTCCCCACGGCTCCTTTGAAACGCCTGTTTTTATGCCGGTCGGCACACTGGCGACAGTCAAAACAATGGCGCCTGAAGAGCTGAAGGCAATGGACGCGGGCATCATATTAAGCAACACATATCACCTATGGCTTCGCCCGGGACAGGATATTGTAAAAGAAGCGGGCGGACTCCATAAATTTATGAACTGGGACCGCGCAATTTTAACAGATTCCGGCGGTTTTCAGGTCTTTTCATTAAGCAAGTTTCGTAATATAGAGGAAGAGGGCGTTCACTTCCGCAATCACTTAAATGGAGATAAGCTGTTTTTATCTCCGGAAAAAGCGATGGAGATCCAAAACGCACTCGGCTCTGATATTATGATGGCATTTGACGAATGCCCGCCATATCCGGCAGAATACGATTACATGAAACGGTCAGTTGAGCGGACAAGCCGCTGGGCTGAACGCTGCCTGAATGCCCATGCCCGGCAGGACGAGCAAGGCCTGTTTGGTATTGTTCAGGGGGGAGAATACGAAGATTTGCGTACACAAAGCGCGAAAGACTTGATTTCCCTTGATTTTCCGGGATATGCTATAGGTGGATTGTCCGTTGGTGAACCGAAAGACGTTATGAACCGGGTGCTTGAATTTACGACACCGCTTTTACCGAAGGATAAGCCGAGGTATCTGATGGGAGTCGGTTCTCCGGATGCTCTGATTGACGGAGCGATCCGCGGAGTAGACATGTTTGACTGTGTGCTGCCTACCCGTATTGCACGGAACGGCACGGTGTTTACTGCTGAAGGACGGCTCAATATGAAAAACGCAAAATTTGAGAGAGACTTCCGTCCGATTGATGAAGAGTGTGATTGCTACACATGTAAAAATTACACACGGGCGTATATCAGACACTTGATTCGCTGCAATGAAACGTTTGGACTCCGATTAACAACTTACCATAACCTTCATTTTCTGTTACACTTAATGGAGCAGGTAAGACAGGCTATTCGCGAGGATCGTCTGGGTGATTTCAGAGAAGAGTTCTTTGAGCGTTACGGCTATAACAAGCCAAATGCGAAAAGCTTCTAATATAAAAAGCCATAATGGCAAGTTTGTTTCAGAAAGGGGGGAAAAAGATGACAGGTACTTTAGGTACATTAGTTCCTATTATTTTAATGTTTGCGGTTCTTTATTTCTTGCTGATCCGTCCGCAGCAGAAGCAGCAAAAAGCTGTGCGTCGAATGCAGGAGGAACTGAAAAAAGGCGATTCAGTCGTGACAATCGGTGGATTGCACGGTACAGTTGACTCTATCGACGAAAGCAAAGTCGTCATTAAGACTGGTGATAACACACGTCTTACTTTCGACCGCCGCGCGATCAGAGAAACTTCTGCTGCTGAATAACAGCAGGAGTTCATACATAGCAAACAAAAAAAGAGCGGGTAACCCCCGCTCTTTTTTTATTAGGAAGATCTGCTTCCTCTCAAATTCACTCCGAAAATGCCGCCAAGCATACATACGCCTAAAAAGCCAAGATGGAAGAGCAGCTGTTCTGCTGTAAATGTTTTTCCGAATCCCAGATATTGAAACAGTAAAATAATCAAGGAAAAGCTTAAAGCAGTCAATGCCCCAATCAGCCATCCTCTTTCCTTCCCTTTCCCGCCAGATATGAATCCGCCGATAAATAAAGAAAGAAATGATACGGCGGTGATCAGCCAGTTGAATGATGATTCTTCAAGCGAGGTTGCTGTCAGTAAAAGTGAAACGGCTAAACTCGTTAGGAGCATGGCTGAAAAAATAGCGATTAAGCCGTAGAGTATGCCTTTTCCAACTTGTTTCGTTTCCTCCATGAATTTCTCCTCCCTGCCTATCTATAAAGGCTTCTGTTCTTTTTAAACAAAGCCTCAGACATGCTGATGGCTCGTCTTTGTAAAAATGTATTCCCTCGTTCCGTGAATTAGACGTAAAAGCTTTATGAAATACGATCACTTTTTCTTACATAAATCGTATGTTTTGTTGCATGCTATGATGAGTTGGAGGTGCATGATGGAAGAGCTTCTTACTATAACGTTTCGCACAGTCGTATTATATTTTGTGATCCTGATTATTTTTCGTTTCATGGGCAAGCGGGAGATCGGAGAGCTTAGTATATTAGATCTCGTTGTCTTTATCATGATGGCAGAAATTGCTGTCCTGGCCATAGAAAACGTAGAGGACCATCTGTTTCATACCATTTTGCCAATGCTTGTGCTAATGATGATCCAAGTGACGTTTGCATACATATCCTTAAAAAACCGGAACGTACGTCAGCTTCTTGACGGCAAGCCCACCATTATCATTAAATACGGAAAAATTGACGAAAACGCCATGAAATCACAGCGTTATAATTTTGATGATTTGATGGTTCAGCTAAGAGAAAATAATATCGACAGAGTGGCTGATGTATCATTTGCTATATTAGAGCCGTCAGGCAAACTGACTGTCGTAAAAAAACAAAACAATGATGAACATAGACAGCTGGAGATGCCGCTTATCATTGACGGTGACATTCAAACTGAGAACCTGGCCCGGATCGGCAAAGATAACCAGTGGCTTGAGGAGAATTTATTGAAACAGGGATATACGAATCCTTCAGCTATATCATTTTGTTCGTTTACTGACGGCGAATTTTTTATTGATGAAAAAGATGGGCGCCGCACCTGATTTTCATCGGACGATCAGGCGTCCGATAATAGGGATGCGGCGAAGCTCATCTTTTTTGATTAAACGGAAAACGAGCAGCAAGATGATATAGAAAACAGCGCTTATCGCAATCCATCCGGCAACATTCACAGCCTCCGACTCTCCGAACCGCACATATTGTTTGACAGCAGAGCTGAGGAACCCGCATATAAAAATAACCGCAAAGCAGAGCACGTACTCTTTTATTTTGATGCTGATCGGCAGCACTTTGCTCACTGTCGCTGCATGCAAAAGGGTGACGAGCACCATGCCCGTTACAATCGCTAATGCAGCACCCATGATGCCGAGAGACGGTCTCGTGGCAAGGACGAAAATAAGGCCTGTTTTTACAAGGGCTCCGATCAAGCTGTTCATCATTGCAGCTCCTGCTAAATTGAGCGCCTGCAGCACAGCCTGAAGCGGACCCTGGAAATAATAAAGCAGAAAAAACGGAGCCATGACTTTTATAAACACAGCTGCGCCTGAGGACCCATACATCACGCTCATCAGCTCATCCGCAAACACATATAAAATCACTACTGAAATGCCCCCGCTAAGCAGGCACAGCCGCATGGCCTGCTCCAATCGGTATTCAACCACCTGAAGTTTTTTCTGTTCCATTCCTTCACTTATCGCAGGAACAAGCGCGGTCGACAAAGAATATGTAATAAAGCTGGGCAGAGTCAGCAGCGTCATGGCAAAGCCGGTCAGTTCCCCGTATTGCTTTGTAGCCGCAACTGTCGCCACTCCGGCAATTGCAAGGCTTTGCGCGACAACAATGGGTTCAAAAAACCAAGACAGGTTGCCGATAAAACGGCTGCCGGTTGTAGGAAGTGAGACGCTCATTAATTGAGAAAAAGTTTCTTTTCCATTTTTAATCGATTGAAAAAAATGTTTTCTGATTTTCATTGTCTTTTTGAATTTGAAACAAATGAATAAATAAACAAGTGACGCCAGCTCTCCTGCAACTGAAGAAAGCATGGCTCCCGCTGCGGCATATTCAATTCCGTAAGGGAGAAAAATCGTCGTACATACAGCCACGAGAGAAATGCGGACGACCTGTTCCAGGACTTGTGAAACGGCAAGCGGGTTCATGTTTTGTTTTCCTTGAAAATACCCTCTCAGCACACTGGATATGGCGATAATCGGCACGACCGGAGTAATGGCCAAGAGGGGGTACAGCGTCCTCTGATCTGTCAGCATGGTTTCCGCCATTACCGGGGCGAAAAATAAAAATAGCGGTGTGAAAATCAGGCTGAGAATCCCAGTGATGGTAAGAGACATGACTAAAATATTTTTCGTTTTTTGATGATCTCCGCGTGCGCTGGCTTCAGCGACAAGCTTACTGATCGCGACGGGAAGACCGAATTGAGTTAATGTAGTGGCTAAGAAAAAGGTAGGAGCCGCCATCATATAGAGCCCGACCCCTTCTTCACCGATAAATCGGGCGATGACCACCCGGTTGACAAAGCCGAGCATTCTTGTGACCATCCCTGCTGCGATAAGGATAAGAGTGCCCTTTAAAAACGTCTGTTTCGCCATTTTTACCCCCTGCCTTCTCAAACTACCTGGAATCATATACAATAAAGATATGCGTATATATCGTCCAAGCATGACAAGTCTTCTTGAAAAACAATAAAAAAGGAGCGTGGAATTCGTGGATAAGCATCCAGCCGATCTGTATAAAGACCACGTAAGGCCGTTTCTTTACAGCAAACTGGAAGAGTTTAAGATTCTGGGATATGATGATGTTGAGCTCGATAGTTTGTGGTCATACTTAAAAAACAAGAAGTGGAAAAAGAAATCGGAGCTGCACATCTATGAACTGACAAGGGATATTTTATCAGTGAAAATTGGAGAATTTATGAACTATGCAACTGTTGAGTCATTTAAAGCGTCTAATTGGCTGGGCAGTGAAGAAGGTCAGGAAGCATTGGAAGAACTACTGAGGTAGCAGTTGATCTGCATAGGTTTAAGGGAGGATATACATAATGAAAAAAGGACGCTTGATTGCGTTTTTCCTTTTCGTTCTATTGATTGGCACGGGGCTGGGCTACTTTACAAAGCCTGCTGCAAACAATATTACGTTAGGATTGGATTTGCAAGGAGGATTTGAGGTGCTGTATGACGTACAGCCCGTAAAAAAAGGTGACAAAATCACAAAAGACGTTCTGGTCAGCACAGTAGAGGCTTTGAACCGCAGGGCGAATGTCCTCGGTGTCAGTGAACCGAACATCCAAATTGAAGGAAATAACCGGATTCGTGTTCAGCTCGCTGGTGTGACAAACCAAAACAGAGCGCGGGAAATTTTGGCGACTGAGGCTCAGCTTTCTTTCAGAGATGCAAATGATAAAGAATTGCTGAATGGTGCGGATCTCGTCGAAAACGGCGCACAACAAACTTATGATAGTACAACAAATGAACCGATTGTCACTATCAAATTGAAAGACGCTGATAAATTCGGAGAAGTGACGAAAAAGGTCATGAATATGGCGCCAAACAACCAGCTTGTTATTTGGCTGGATTACGAAAAAGGCGATTCTTTTAAAAAAGAAGTTCAGAAAGAGAACCCTAAATATGTTTCCGCTCCGAATGTAAGCCAGGAATTAAATACAAAAGATGTAAAAATTGAAGGGCATTTTAAAGTCCAGGAAGCGAAAGATTTAGCCAGCATTTTAAATGCCGGGGCGCTGCCTGTTAAACTGACTGAAAAATACTCAACATCAGTAGGCGCACAATTTGGACAGCAGGCGCTGCATGATACGGTGTTTGCGGGTATTGTCGGAATAGCTATTATTTTCCTATTTATGCTTTTCTATTACCGCCTGCCAGGATTGATTGCGGTGATTACGCTATCAGTTTATGTATACATTACGCTCCAGATTTTTGACTGGATGAACGCTGTTCTCACTCTTCCGGGAATAGCCGCACTCATTTTAGGCGTCGGGATGGCTGTAGATGCCAACATCATCACCTATGAGCGGATTAAGGAAGAGCTTAAGCTAGGAAAATCCGTCCGTTCTGCCTTCCGCTCAGGAAACAGACGGTCATTTGCGACGATTTTTGACGCGAATATTACAACCATTATTGCAGCGGTTGTGCTCTTTGTCTTTGGGACAAGTTCTGTTAAAGGGTTTGCGACAATGCTGATTCTGTCGATTCTGACAAGCTTTATTACCGCAGTCTTCTTATCAAGATTTCTGCTCTCGCTTCTTGTGGAAAGCAGATGGTTAGACCGGAAAAAAGGCTGGTTTGGCGTCAAAAAGAAACATATTGTGGACATCCAGGACACAGATGAAAATACAGAACCGTATACGCCGTTCCAAAAATGGGATTTTACGAGCAAGCGAAACTTTTTCTTTATTTTCTCAAGTGCAGTTACCGTTGCCGGGATTATTATTCTGCTTGTATTTAAACTGAATCTGGGCATTGACTTTGCGAGCGGCGCACGGATTGAAGTGCAAAGTGACCATAAGCTCACGACAGAGCAGGTGGAGAAGGACTTTGCATCACTTGGCATGGAACCTGACACGGTTGTCTTGTCAGGCGAAAAGAGCAATATTGGTGTTGCCCGCTTTGTAGGAGTGCCTGATAAAGAAACCATTGCAAAAGTGAAAGATTACTTTAAAGACAAGTACGGATCCGAGCCGAATGTCAGCACGGTGTCACCTACTGTTGGTAAAGAACTGGCGAGAAATGCATTGTACGCAGTAGCCATTGCTTCAATCGGAATCATTATTTACGTTTCCATCCGATTCGAGTACAAAATGGCGATTGCTGCGATTGTTTCACTGCTTTATGATGCTTTCTTTATCGTCACTTTTTTCAGCATTACAAGGCTGGAGGTAGATGTTACCTTTATTGCGGCCGTCCTGACGATTGTCGGTTATTCGATTAACGATACAATCGTTACATTTGACAGGGTTCGCGAGCATATGAAAAAGCGCAAGCCGAAAACGTTTGCCGATTTGAGCCATATCGTAAACCTAAGCTTGCAGCAAACCTTTACAAGATCCATTAATACTGTATTAACTGTAGTGATTGTTGTCATAACACTGCTGATCTTTGGGGCATCTTCTATTACAAACTTCTCAATCGCTCTATTGGTTGGGCTGTTAACAGGTGTTTATTCATCTCTCTACATTGCCGCGCAAATTTGGCTTGTTTGGAAAGGGAAAGAATTAAAAAAAGGTACGGAACAATAGAGTAACTGTCAGGCTGTCCATTATGGGCAGCCTGATTTTTTGGCGTTTGATTGATCTTAAAATAGACATTTGCTATAATGACATACGCTTACAATTAAACATATAAATGGTGTGAAGAGGATTTGTGACAGGTTTTCATTTATGTGGGAGGGTTTGGGTATGAAGGTTCGCGAGTCGGAGCTGCCGGGTATCGGGCAAAAAGTTGAGATTGTCACCAGAAACCAAGATAAAATATCAATTATCATTCATGACGACGGCAGAAGAGAGCTGTATTATTTTGACGAAAATGATCATGAAGAATGTGTGACATCCGTACAGTTTGATGATGCGGAAGCGAGGCAGATTTCTGCGATTCTGGGCGGGATGGCATATAAACCGAAAGCGTTAGAAACCGTGGAAGTGGCTCTTGACGATTTGATCATAGAATGGTTTAAAGCAGAAGCAGGAGCACCAGCCGTTCACAAGACAATCGGTGATTTGGACGTGCGGCAGGAATATCAAGCGACAGTCATCGCTATATTAAAGAAGAATCAGAAAAAGCAATTGAATCCAGGGTCTGAAACAGTGATAGAAGAAGGAGATACACTCGTCATCTCTGGAGAGAGAGACGGACTGAAGAGGCTGATCCGTGAAAAATTAACCGCACTGGGGGCTTGACCTCGCGTCAAGCCATGTTTAAAACCAATGTGAATAGGGAAACTAACCTCAATAAGTGAAGTTTGGGGGTAATCGAATGAACAAACAATGGACGATTATATTTGCACTTATTTTTACGTTGCTTGTTGCTGTTTTTGCAGTCATTAATGTAAGATCCGTAGAAGTTGATTACCTGTTTGGCAGATCAGAGTGGCCGCTTATTCTAGTCATTTTAGGTTCAGTACTGATGGGGGCGCTGATCGTTTTTTCTGCCGGAATTTTTCAAGTCATGAAATTAAAGAGAGAAATAAAAGCGTTGCGGAAAGAAACCAAAACCGCACAGGATGTGATACATAACCAAGAGGATGCTCATTTGAATGATGTTCAAGCCGACACACAGGATGCATCCGCCATTATTGAGAAAAAAGACTAGTTTTCGAATTATATTTGAAACCCCTCAGCCTGCTCTAGTATAATAGGGTGGTTGAGGGGTGAATTTATGTTAGCGTCAAAAATGCGATGGGAAATCCAGCGACCAGATCAGGAAAAGGTCAAATCACTCACAGAACAATTGGACATAACACCTCTTGTTGCGTCGCTGCTTGTAAAAAGAGGCTTTGATACGGCAGAAAACGCGAGGCTGTTTTTACATACAAAGGATACCGAATTCTATGATCCCTATGAGATGAAGGGGATGAAAGAAGCGGTAGAACGAATAAAACAGGCGATTTCACAACAAGAACAGATTATGATATATGGCGATTATGACGCCGATGGAGTTACCAGTACGTCAGTGATGCTGCACACTTTGCAAAAGCTGTCGGCGCAAGTTGATTTTTATATACCTGACCGGTTTAAAGAAGGCTACGGCCCTAATGAACAGGCATTTCGCTCGATTAAAGAACGAGGCTTCTCACTCATTATTACGGTTGATACGGGGATTGCCGCTGTCCATGAAGCGAAGGTAGCAAAGGAACTTGGCTTAGATGTCATCATTACCGACCACCATGAGCCTGGACCGGAGCTTCCGGATGTCCATGCGATCGTTCACCCGAAGCAGCCTGGCTGCACCTATCCTTTTAAGGAGCTTGCAGGAGTGGGCGTGGCGTTTAAGCTTGCCCACGCATTATTGGGCGAATTGCCAGATGAACTTCTTGACCTGGCGGCAATCGGCACCATTGCCGATCTAGTTCCGCTGCATGATGAAAACAGATTAATTGCAACATTAGGTCTCGAAAAGCTCCGGCGGACGAACCGGCTTGGCTTAAAAGAACTGATTAAGCTCTCAGGCGGAGAAATCGGAGAAGCGAACGAAGAAACCGTCGGATTTCAGCTCGCACCGAGACTGAACGCAGTCGGAAGAATTGAACAGGCCGATCCTGCTGTTCATTTGCTGATGTCAGAGGACCCGTTTGAAGCGGAAGAGCTTGCCGCTGAAATCGATCAGCTTAATAAAGAACGGCAAAAGATGGTCAGCAAAATGACGGATGAAGCGATTGAAATGGTTGAACAAGAAGGGCTTAATCAAACTGCGGTTGTCGTGGCAAAAGCAGGATGGAATCCCGGAGTCGTCGGAATTGTTGCTTCAAAGCTTGTAGACCGTTTTTACCGCCCGGCCATTGTCCTTGGAATTGATGAAGAAAAAGGGATCGCCAAAGGTTCGGCACGAAGCATCAGGGGATTTAATTTGTTTGAAAGCCTTTCTGAATGCAGAGATATTCTTCCGCACTTTGGAGGCCATCCAATGGCGGCTGGCATGACGCTGAATGCCGAAGATGTGCCGGAATTGCGGAACAGGCTGAATGAGATAGCTGACAATACGCTTACAGAAGAAGATTTTATTCCTGTACAGGAAGTAGACCTCGTATGCAGCGTGGAGGACATTACGGTTGAAAGCATCACAGAGATGAATCTGCTTTCCCCCTTCGGCATGCTGAATCCGAAACCGCATGTGATGGTAGAAAACGCAGTGCTGGAAGATGTCCGCAAAATCGGGGCGAATAAAAATCATGTCAAAATGACGATTAGAAACGATTCCTCCCAGCTTGACTGCGTCGGTTTTAACAAAGGCGAGCTTGAGGAAAGTATAGTGCCCGGTTCAAAAATTTCGATTGTTGGTGAAATGTCGATCAATGAATGGAATAACAGAAAAAAACCGCAGCTGATGATCAAGGATGCGGCTGTTGCTGAATGGCAGCTGTTTGACTTAAGAGGAAAACGCACGTGGAAAGATACGGTTTCCGCCCTTCCGTCTGATAAACGAGTCATTGTCTCCTTCAAAGAAGAAACCGCAATGCTTCTTCAGTCTGAAGATCTTCGCCATGACGTGCACGTTATCAGTTCTGAAGACCAAGCGAAGGCATATGAACTTGACGGTGCATATATTGTATTACTGGATTCACCGCCTTCGCTGGACATGCTCGCACGTTTGTTGGAAGGCAAAGCGCCTGAGCGGATTTACTTCATCTTTCTCAATCATGAGGAACACTTTTTATCATCTTTTCCGGCAAGAGACCACTTTAAATGGTATTATGCATTCTTGCTGAAAAGAGGCACTTTTGACTTGAATAAACACGGCTCAGAGCTTGCGAGGCATAAAGGCTGGTCCGTTGAAACAATCAATTTCATGACAAAGGTGTTTTTTGATCTCGGTTTTGTTAAAATAGAGAATGGTGTGCTGTCTGTAATAAGCGGAGCGAAAAAACGCGATTTAACAGACTCGCAAACATATCAAGCAAAACAGCAGCTGATGGAGCTGGATCAAAAGCTGAATTATTCTGCGGCTGAAGAGCTGAAGGAATGGCTGAATAAGCTGATGAAACAAGATTCAGAGGCTTATGAAAGTACGAGGAGGACATAAAACAGATGGATTTAAAACAATACGTAACAATTGTACCGGATTACCCGAAAGAGGGCGTGCAATTTAAAGATATTACGACACTGATGGATAAAGGCGATGTCTATCGCTATGCAACAGATCAAATTGTGGAATATGCGAAAGAAAAACAAATTGATTTGGTTGTCGGTCCAGAGGCACGCGGCTTTATTATCGGCTGTCCGGTTGCCTACGCGCTTGGCGTCGGTTTTGCACCGGTGCGCAAAGAAGGCAAATTGCCGCGTGAGGTCATCAAAGTGGATTACGGTTTGGAGTATGGCAAAGACGTATTAACGATCCACAAAGATGCGATTTTACCAGGCCAGCGTGTGCTTATTACAGATGACCTGCTTGCAACAGGCGGCACAATTGAAGCAACAATCAAACTTGTTGAGGAGCTTGGCGGCATTGTAGCTGGTATCGCTTTCTTAATCGAGCTTTCTTACCTTGATGGCAGAAATAAACTTGATAATTATGACATCTTAACATTAATGAAATACTAAAGATAACCTCATAAAGGAAAAAGCACTCGATACAGGGTGCTTTTTTCCTATTGTTTTGCATTTATTTGATATATTATTTGGTGATTTGAACTTCTGCTCTTTACATCTATCGTTTTTTTCTTGATAATAAACTACAATACAGTTTACATTTTAAAAAAGGTGATTCCATGGCGAACGAACAAGTATTGACTGCCGAGCAAGTTATTGATAAAGCGCGCAGTTATCTATCCGATGAGCATATCGCATTTGTCGAAAAAGCATACCTGTACGCTGAAGATGCTCATCGCGAGCAATACCGCAAATCAGGCGAGCCTTACATTATTCATCCGATTCAGGTTGCGGGAATTCTCGTTGATCTTGAAATGGATCCATCCACAATCGCGGGCGGATTTCTGCATGATGTAGTGGAGGATACTGATGTGACGCTTGATGACCTGAAGGAAGCATTCTCCGAGGAAGTGGCAATGCTTGTGGACGGTGTAACGAAGCTCGGTAAAATTAAATATAAATCTCAAGAGGAACAGCAGGCGGAAAATCATCGCAAAATGTTTGTCGCTATGGCTCAAGATATCCGGGTCATACTGATCAAGCTGGCGGATCGTCTTCACAATATGCGGACACTGAAACATCTTCCCCAAGAAAAACAGCGTAGAATTTCTAATGAAACGCTGGAAATTTTTGCTCCTTTGGCTCATCGCCTCGGGATTTCAAAGATTAAATGGGAACTGGAAGATACGGCGCTCCGTTATTTGAATCCTCAGCAATATTACAGAATTGT
>NZ_NSDH01000041.1:0-8490 GCF_002289525.1 Bacillus sp. 7705b
GAGGTGAAAAAACGTGTCGAAGAAGTCAACATCAAGGCTGACTTCTCAGGCCGGCCGAAGCATATTTACAGTATCTATAGAAAAATGGTGCTGCAAAATAAGCAATTCAATGAAATTTATGATCTGCTTGCTGTCCGGATTCTCGTGAACAGTATAAAGGACTGCTACGCGGTGCTCGGCATTATTCATACATGCTGGAAGCCGATGCCCGGCAGGTTCAAAGATTATATCGCAATGCCGAAGCCGAACATGTATCAATCGCTTCATACAACAGTTATAGGGCCTAAAGGCGACCCGCTGGAAGTGCAGATCCGCACCTTTGAAATGCATGAAATCGCGGAATATGGGGTTGCGGCTCACTGGGCTTATAAAGAAGGAAAAGCAGCGAGTGAAAGCGCAACATTTGAGAAAAAGCTTTCATGGTTCCGCGAAATTTTGGAATTCCAAAATGAATCAACAGATGCCGAAGAATTTATGGAATCGCTCAAAATCGATTTGTTCTCGGATATGGTGTACGTCTTTACGCCAAAAGGAGATGTCATCGAGCTTCCGTCCGGTTCTGTCCCGATTGATTTCTCTTACCGGATTCACTCTGAAATCGGCAATAAAACAATCGGTGCGAAGGTCAACGGAAAAATGGTGACCCTTGACCATAAGCTTCGGACAGGTGATATCGTTGAAATTCTCACCTCCAAGCATTCCTATGGTCCGAGTCAGGATTGGGTGAAGCTTGCTCAAACCTCACAGGCGAAGCATAAGATCCGTCAATTCTTTAAGAAACAGCGGCGCGAAGAAAATGTCGAAAAAGGCCGTGAATTGGTTGAAAAAGAAATTAAAAATCTGGACTTTGAAGTGAAGGACGTCCTGACACCGGAGAACATCCAAAAAGTTGCAGATAAATTTAATTTCTCAAATGAAGAAGACATGTACGCAGCGGTCGGCTACAATGGCATCACAGCCCTGCAGGTGGCGAACCGGCTGACGGAAAAAGAAAGAAAACAGCGCGATCAGGAAGAACAAGAAAAAATTGTTCAGGATGTCGCTGCGGAGCCTAAACCGTATCCGCAAGGAAGAAAGCGGGAAGCTGGCGTTCGCGTCAAGGGGATCGACAATCTCCTTGTGCGTTTATCGAAATGCTGTAATCCTGTGCCTGGTGACCATATTGTCGGTTTCATTACAAAAGGCAGAGGGGTTTCCGTCCATCGCGACGACTGCCCGAATGTCAAAACGAATGAAGCGCAGGAGCGGCTGATCCCCGTAGAGTGGGAACATGAGTCACAGGTACAAAAACGCAAGGAATACAATGTTGAGATCGAGATTCTTGGGTATGACCGCCGCGGATTGCTTAACGAGGTGCTTCAGGCAGTGAATGAAACGAAAACAAATATTTCTTCTGTCTCTGGCAAATCGGATCGCAACAAAGTGGCAACCATTCATATGGCTATTTTTATCCAGAACATCAATCATCTGCATAAAGTCGTCGAGCGCATTAAGCAAATAAGGGATATATATTCTGTGCGCCGCGTCATGAATTAAAGGAGTCAGAAAATGAAATTAGTCGTTCAGCGAGTAACAGAAGCAAGCGTAACCGTTGATGGAGATGTGATCGGCCAAATTGGACAAGGCATTATGGTCCTGGTCGGCATCACTCACGATGATACAGAAGAGGACGCCGCTTACTTAGCGGATAAAGTGGTGAATCTTCGCATTTTCGATGACAGTGATGGAAAAATGAATTTGTCGCTTCTGGATACAGGCGGAGAGGTTTTGTCTGTTTCACAGTTTACGCTTTACGGAGATACAAGAAAAGGACGGCGCCCGAACTACATGAACGCCGCAAAACCTGATAAGGCTTTGGGCCTTTATGAAAAATGGAATGATCTGCTTCGTGAAAAAGGAATCAAAGTAGAAACCGGTAAATTCGGCGCCATGATGGATGTAAAGCTCACTAACTCCGGACCGGTTACTTTGATTATGGATTCAAAATAAAAAAGCTGCCAAAAGGCAGCTTTTTTTATTGAAAATATTTCTCCAATCCGCTCTCAATTCCGTCTGTTACTTTTTCTTGATATGAATTGCTATGTACAATGGCTTCTTCCTGCGGATGGCTTACATATCCTAGCTCGTACAGCATAGCGGGCTGTTTGTTTTCACGGAGCACATAATAATCTCCGAACAGTACGCCGCGGTCAGGAATTGAAGATCGCTTAACCACTTCAGAGTGTACATCTGATGCCAGTTCCTGATCCTTTGCAGGACTGTAGTAATAAGCTGTGCTTCCCCTTGTAGAAGTATCCGCAAAGCTGTCGTAATGAATGCTGATGAAGGCGTCTGCATTGCGGTAGTGAGACGTCGAGACTCGTGACTGTAAGCTGACAAATGTATCATCCTGCCGTGTCACATACACGTCTGCTCCTGCTGATCTAAGTTTGCTGGCCAACAGTTTCGCCGTTTTGATCGTCAGTTTTTTCTCGAATTGGCCTGAATAGCCGATTGTTCCGCTGTCTTTTCCTCCATGCCCCGGATCGACAACAATCGCTTTGTTTTTCAGCGACCCGCTTCCGGAAGCGGAATCAGCGACAGGCGGCTCTCCGGATTCTTCAGCGCTTTTAGACGTCTGTACCACCCAGTTGGCGACATAAGCGGTCTGCCCATTGTCAAGTTTTACTTCATACCAGCTGCCCTTTGATCCGGTAATGGAGTACGCATCGCCTTTGGCTGCGCGTTTAACGATAGAAGCTGATGTTGAAGCATCGCTTCTTAAATTCGTTCCTCCGTATACGATATAGGCTTTTTTTGTACTGTCTGAACTTCTGACATCAGCTGAATCTTCAGCTGGGTCAGAACTGGTCACAATGTAATGGCTTGCGACCCAGCCTTTTAGCCCATTCACTTCAATATGGAGCCAGCCGTTTTTCTCTTCGAGGATTGTAAGTTTCGTTCCTCGCGAGAGTTTTGTAATAATCGCTGCATCATGTGAGGCGGACCCTCTGACATTCAGTGAAGAAACGCCAACCGTGCCCGTTGTTGAACCAGATGATTCTGTCTGATCACTTTCCTCAGACGCTGAACTGCCGCTGCCTGAAGTGACGTATTCGGAAGATACCCATCCGGTGGAATTTCGATATGATATTTTGATCCAGCCGGAATCCTTGTCAATCACTGCGGCTTGGCTGCCCTGCGGGAATTTGCCGATGACTTCGTATGAAGTACCAGGGCCTGTTCTCATCCGTAAATCGGGATCTGTTGATGTTACGGTTTCACTGCTGTCTGTAGAGCTTGTGCCTGACTGTTTTTCCTTAGTAATAAGCCAGGAGACAACCCACCCTTTATCTCCGGAACCAAGCTGTATTTGCACCCAGTCTCCGTCTTCTTTCAAGATGGGGTAGCGTTCTCCTTTTTTCACCTCCGCCATGATGCCGTAGCTAAGCCCCGGGCCGCTTCTGACGTTCATTTCATCTGTTGCGATGACCGCTTCTCCCTGAGCGGCTGTAACGGCAGAAAAAGGCGGGAAAAGCGACCCGGCGACGATAATACATACAATAAGGACAAAGTGTTTCTTGCTCATTGTGTCCTCCTTTCTAATGATCATAAAAAAAAGCATTCTTTCTTAATATCGTAAAGTCCTTTCTGATTTTTAAATAAAAATAAAATGATTTGTTTATACTAGGCATAAATCCAATGAAAAAGGTGTGCAAATCATGAAATATCATCCAAAAATGGGACGTGCATTTCACGACGGCGAAGGAAACCTGCATTTCAGTGATCATGCCGATCCTGATACAATCGGTTATCTCACTGAAACCGCAACGGAATTTGGTCTTATGTCCAAAGAAGCATCACAGCAAAAAAACAACCGGAATAAAGCTTGACAGAGTACAGCAATGCCATTATTATAATAGAAATCGAGTACATAATAAATAATAATTAAACTGAACCAATAATGGAGAAGAGTAGGTCAGATTGCATGGCTAGAGAGGAACCGCCCCAGGCTGAAAGCGGCTCCCATTGCGTCTTTCTCGAAACAACACTCCGGAGGTTTCCTGCTGAACGCGTGATACCGTCATTAGGCAGTGAACGTGAACCTGCGTTAAAGGATCGAGCGGGAATACGAAAATATTCCAACTAGGGTGGCACCACGGGTATAACTCTCGTCCCTACTATATGTGTATAGTAGGGGCGGGAGTTTTTTTATTTTTCATCATTGACGATAAATGTATATTTTATAAGGGATACATAAGGAGGTCTACACATGGGATATAACATTCCAAGAGGAACACAAGATATTCTGCCCGGAGAATCAGAGCGCTGGCAGTATGTTGAACAAATCATGAGAGACACTTGCCGAACTTATCAATATAAAGAAATCCGCACGCCGATTTTTGAGCATACAGAACTGTTCGCCAGAGGCGTCGGAGAGTCTACGGATATTGTACAAAAAGAAATGTACACCTTCCAGGACCGCAAAGGCAGAAGCCTGACGCTTCGCCCCGAGGGAACTGCTGCAGCAGTTCGCGCTTTTAATGAAAATAAATTATTTGCGAATCCTGTTCAGCCGACAAAGCTGTATTATGTCGGCCCTATGTTCCGTTACGAACGTCCGCAGACAGGCCGTTACCGCCAGTTTTATCAGTTTGGAATCGAAGCGATTGGTTCGAAAGACCCTGCAATAGATGCTGAAGTAATGGCGCTGGCAATGGGTATTTATCAGAAGGCCGGCTTGAAAAACGTCAAGCTTGTGATAAACAGTCTTGGCGATCGGGACAGCCGCAAAAGCTACAGAGAAGCGCTCGTGAAACACTTTGAGCCGCGCATCGAGGAATTTTGTTCAGACTGTCAGTCACGTCTGCACACCAATCCGCTCAGAATTTTGGATTGTAAAAAGGACCGGGATCATGAGCTGATGAAATCGGCACCTTCTATTCTTACCTACTTAAATGAAGAATCAGCCGCTTATTTTGAAAAAGTGAAGCAATATTTAAACGATCTCGGCATTTCTTATGAAATTGATCCTAACCTTGTGAGAGGACTGGATTATTATAATCATACCGCATTCGAAATCATGAGCAATGCGGAAGGCTTTGGCGCGATTACAACGCTTGCCGGCGGCGGCCGCTATGACGGATTGGTCGAGCAAATCGGCGGACCAGAAGCGCCCGGCATCGGATTTGCGATGAGCATTGAACGCCTGCTTGCCGCAATTGATGCTGAAAAAAGAGAACTGCCTGTTGATCAGGGGATTGACTGCTATATCGTGACGCTTGGCGAAAAAGCGAAGGATTATTCCGTTTCGTTGGTGTACAAACTGAGAGAAGCAGGCATTTCCAGTGAAATTGATTACGAAAATAAGAAAATGAAAGGCCAGTTTAAAACAGCTGACCGCCTCAACGCCAGATTTATTGCGATTTTGGGAGAGGATGAGCTTGCTCAAAACAAAATCAATGTAAAGGATGCAAAAACAGGCGAACAGATTGAAGTGGCTCTTGATGAATTGATACATGTGATGAAAGCAAACCAAAAGGGATAAGGAGTGGAACGCATTGTTTGGAAGAACATATTATTGCGGCGAAATGACTGAAAAAGCAATTGGTGAATCTGTAACGCTGAAAGGCTGGGTCCAAAAAAGACGGGACCTCGGCGGATTGATTTTTATTGACTTGCGTGACCGTACGGGAATTGTTCAAGTCGTTTTTAACCCTGATGTATCAAAAGAAGCGCTTGCTATTGCGGAAGGCATCAGAAACGAATACGTACTTGATATTCAAGGAAAAGTGGTTGCGCGCGAAGAAGGTACAGTGAATAAGAATTTGAAAACAGGCGCGATTGAAATTCACGCTGATGCAGTGACTGTATTGAGTGCTGCGAAGACGCCTCCGTTTGCCATTTCTGATCAAGCGGATGATGTATCAGAGGACGTGCGTTTAAAATACCGTTACTTAGATTTGCGCAGACCGGCTATGTTTCAAACGATCCAGCTGCGCCATAACGTGACGAGAGCTGCTCGGGGCTTTTTAGATGAAAAAGGGTTTCTTGATATTGAAACGCCGATTTTAACAGGAAGCACACCTGAGGGGGCACGTGACTACTTGGTGCCGAGCCGTGTGCACGAAGGTGAATTCTATGCGCTGCCTCAATCTCCGCAGCTATTTAAACAGCTTCTGATGGTCTCAGGCGTTGAACGCTATTATCAGATTGCCCGCTGTTTCCGTGATGAGGACTTGCGTGCGGACCGCCAGCCTGAGTTTACGCAAATCGATATTGAAATGTCCTTTATGAGCCAGGAAGACATTATGTCATTGGCTGAGGATATGATGGCAAAGATTATGCGTGAAACGAAAGGTGTGGAACTCAAGCTTCCTCTGCCTCGAATGACGTATGACGAGGCGATGAACAAATACGGTTCTGATAAACCGGATACTCGCTTTGACATGCTTTTGACAGATGTATCTGACATTGTAAAAGATACTGAATTTAAGGTGTTCTCATCAGCTGTGGCAAACGGCGGTGTAGTCAAAGCCATCAACGTAAAAGGCGGGGCAGGCGATTACTCAAGAAAAGACATCGATGCTCTAGGCGCGTTTGCCGCAAATTACGGAGCGAAAGGACTTGCTTGGGTGAAGGTCGAAGCGGACGGAGTGAAAGGCCCGATCGCCAAATTCTTTGATGATGAAAAGCAGTCTAAGCTGATTGAAGCACTTAATGCCGCTGAGGGTGACTTGCTGCTGTTCGGAGCGGATAAATTCGAAGTTGTTGCCGCATCACTCGGAGCCCTGCGCTTAAAGCTTGGGAAAGAACGGGGACTCATTGATGAAAACCTCTTCAACTTCTTATGGGTTATTGACTGGCCGCTCTTAGAGCATGATGCGGAGGAAGGCCGTTTTTACGCAGCGCACCATCCGTTTACAATGCCTGTCCGTGAAGACCTTGAGCTGATTGAAACAGCGCCTGAGGACATGAAAGCACAAGCCTATGACCTCGTCTTAAACGGCTATGAGCTTGGCGGCGGTTCGATCCGTATTTTCGGAAAGGATATTCAGGAAAAAATGTTTGCACTGCTTGGTTTCACAAAAGAAGAAGCAGCAGAACAGTTTGGATTCCTTCTTGAGGCATTTGAATACGGCGCTCCTCCGCACGGCGGAATCGCGCTTGGCTTAGACCGTCTCGTGATGCTTCTTGCCGGCCGTACGAATCTGAGAGATACGATCGCTTTCCCGAAAACGGCAAGTGCAAGCTGTCTGATGACAGATGCGCCGGGAGAAGTAAGCGACGCGCAGCTTGATGAACTTCACCTTTCTATTAAATCAAAAGTAAAGAACTGAATGTGCAGTTCGATTCTTGAAAATCAAAATCGTCTGTGATATGATTTTGACAAGTTAAATAAAGTCCTGATGTGTTAGTTGTACACCTAGTTTTGACCGAACATTTTTTTGATTTGGGAGCCCGCATTTTTAAATGGCGTACATGCCTCTTTTCATTCGGTAAAGAGGACTTACAAGATTTAAAAGAGGGCACCCACCTGCTGAGAGCGGGTTCAAAACAAAGGAAAGCTGCAACGGCACAATTGGGACTTTATTTTTTATGCGCAGAAAAAACGGCTGTTTCTGTAATAGCCATTTATCATATGAAAACCAGATTACGAATGTGGAGTGAGGTTCTTGTTACACCAGTTTTCACGCAATGAATTAGCTATCGGAAAAGAAGGCCTTGAAACGCTGAAAAACAGCACGGTTGCTGTGCTTGGAGTTGGAGGCGTCGGATCGTTCGCAGCGGAGGCGCTTGCACGTTCAGGCGTTGGACGCATCCTGCTTGTTGATAAGGATGATGTGGACATCACAAACGTAAACCGTCAGCTTCACGCTCTTCTTTCAACTGTCGGTCAGCCGAAAGTGGATTTAATGAAAGCGCGTATTGCAGACATTAACCCCGAGTGTGAAGTGATTTCGTTAAAAATGTTCTATACGGAAGAAACGTATGAGCAATTCTTTGAGTATAACCTTGACTATGTGATTGATGCGTCAGACACCATTCATTATAAAATCCATTTAATGAAAGAATGTCTGAAACGGGATATTCCGCTGATCTCCAGTATGGGTGCGGCGAATAAGACAGACCCGACACGTTTCCAAATTGCAGATATTTCTAAAACACATACTGACCCAATTGCAAAGGTAGTTCGTACGAGACTCCGTAAAGAAGGCATCAAAAAGGGCGTTCAAGTGATTTTCTCCGATGAAAGCCCGATTGTAATCCGGGAAGACGTCAGAAAAGAAGTCGGAAATGACGATGCGAAAATCCGCAAAGCCAAAATGCCGCCGTCCTCTAATGCTTTTGTGCCGTCAGTTGCGGGATTGATTATGGGCGGTCATGTTGTCATGGATCTTTTGAAAGATATTGAAATCAAACGCGTGAAGGATAAATAATGAATAAAAAACAGCCTTGAAGCATGGGACTGACCCCCGTTTTTGAGACAGGGATCAAAACACTTTTATA
>NZ_NSDH01000042.1:0-133200 GCF_002289525.1 Bacillus sp. 7705b
ATTGTAAACGAAACGATCATGTTTTCGTTTTTTTTGTGTTTTCTTTTATTACATCTTTTGCTTGGTATGATAGCCAAGCTTTCTTTATATCGGCAACATCTTGGATATTTCACCATAATCCGATACACTAGATACAGTACATATAAAACATAATCAGACCAAAAGGAGGTTTGGTTAATGGATGAGTTTGATTTAATTAATAGTATTACTCCGCGAACCATTCACCATTCTTCCGTTGATGTAGGAATTGGAGACGATGCCGCTCTTTACACAGCGAAAAACGGTGTGCAGGAAATTGTATGTGTCGATACAATGGTAGAGGACGTGCATTTTAAATTGAGCTATTCTTCGCCGGAGGACATTGGATATAAGGCGTTGGCTATAAATATAAGTGATATTGCCGCAATGGGAGGTATTCCTAAGTTTTATTTAGTGTCTCTTGCGGTGCCTTCAAAATGGACGGCATCAGAAATCAAGGCAATGTATGAAGGAATGAATGAACTGGCGAAACTATACTGTATGGACCTGATTGGCGGTGATACAGTTTCTACTAACGATAAACTAGTCGTCACAGTGACTGTGATTGGGGAAGTTGAAAAGGGACGTGCCTGTTTGCGCAGTTTGGCAAAGCCGAATGATATTGTCTTTGTCACTGGTGAAATCGGTTCTTCTGCCGCTGGACTTTCATTGCTGCTAAAAGAGTCCTCTCATCCGGAAACATCATTTGAAACAGATCACTTTATCAATAGGCATAAACGGCCTCACCCAAGAGTGAGTGTTGGCAGACTATGCTCGAACGCTCAGCGTGTGGCTCTTAATGATATTAGTGACGGATTGGCAAGTGAATTGCATGAAATTGCTGAATCCAGCTCTGTTTCAATAGAAATTGACGAGAGCCTTCTTCCAGTTCATCCGGACTTGCCTAAGTTAAATTCCCAATGGAAGGAATGGGCTTTGTTTGGCGGAGAGGATTTTGAGCTGACTGGGACGATCTCAAAGGAAGACTGGGAAGTGTTACAGCAGGAGTGCAGCAGACTTCAACTGCCAATTAAAAAGATTGGATGTGTCCGTGAAAAGACAGAATCCAATGTCGTATTAAAGACAGATGAAGAAACAATGACTTTAGAGAAAAAAGGATATAATCATTTTAAATAAGACGGGTGACTCGTGTGAAGCAATTAAAATGGAGAACTGTAAATCCTGAAGAAACAAAAGCGATTGCTAAGCTGACTGCATCGTTTTCAAAGCCTGGGGACGTCCTGACATTAGAGGGCGATTTAGGAACTGGGAAAACAACCTTTACAAAAGGTTTTGCTGAAGGACTCGGAATTACACGTGTTGTAAACAGTCCGACGTTTACGATCATAAAAGAATATAACGATGGTTCACTTCCTCTTTATCATATGGATGTATACAGAATGGAAGACGAGAGTGAAGACTTAGGACTTGATGAATATTTTCATGGACAAGGTGTCTGCTTAGTGGAATGGGCACATTTAATTGAAGAGCAGCTTCCGCAGGAGCGACTGCAAATTGCCATTAAAAGAGCTGGTGATGATGAAAGAGAGATCACCTTTACAGCTGTGGGGAATCGGTATGAAATGCTTTGTGAGGAGATAAGTAGACATGACAATATTAGCAATTGATACATCGAATTATACTTTAGGCATAGCGCTGCTTCGGGACAACACTGTCATAGCAGAATACATGACATATTTAAAAAAGAATCACTCTGTGAGAGCGATGCCTGCTGTTCATTCTTTGCTGAATGATTGTGATACAACCCCGCAGGATCTTTCTAAAATTGTTGTCGCAAAAGGTCCTGGCTCGTACACAGGGGTGAGAATCGGTGTAACCATTGCCAAAACACTTGCCTGGTCTTTAAACATTCCGATTTCTGCTGTTTCAAGTCTTGAAGCGCTCGCGGCAAATGGACGTCACTTTGACGGTCTGATCAGCCCTATATTTGATGCGAGACGCGGACAGGTGTATACAGGTCTTTATGAATATAAAAACGGGCTTTTAGAACAGGCTGTGCCGGATCAAAATGTGATGCTGACAGAGTGGCTGGAGATGCTAAAAGAGAAAGATCGCCCTGTTTTGTTTTTAGGAAATGATACATCCATACACAAGGAGACGATACTGGATGTATTAGGAACAAAAGGAATCATAGGGTCTGCGGTTCAGCATAATCCCCGCCCTTCAGAATTGGCTTACTTGGGTGCGGATAGGGAAGCTGCTGATATTCACGGGCTTGTGCCGGATTATTTGCGGCTTGCAGAAGCTGAAGCGAAATGGATTGAAAGTCAAAAGTAGGGTGATAGGATGAAAACAAAAGCAGCAGTCAGAAAAATGCAGCTTGATGATGTTGATCACGTATACGAAATTGAAACATCCTCCTTTACGTCTCCCTGGACGAAGGATTCGTTTTATCATGAATTGCTTGAAAATCCGTATGCCCACTATCTCGTGATTGAAAAGGACGATTGTATCGCGGGTTATTGCGGGATTTGGATTGTGATGGACGACGCCCAAATCACAAATATAGCGATTAAACCAGAGTATAGGGGCCAGTCTTTAGGAGAAGCACTTTTTCGTTCAGCTCTCGAGCTTTGTAAAGAAAAAGAGGCGAGGCGGCTTTCGCTTGAAGTGAGGGTTTCCAATCACCCTGCTCAAAGTTTATATAAAAAGTTCGGGATGCAGCCCGGCGGAATAAGAAAGAACTATTATACTGATAACGGGGAAGATGCGTTAATTATGTGGGTGATGATAAATGAATGAGCAAAAAGATCTTTATATATTAGGAATCGAAACGAGCTGCGATGAAACGGCAGCAGCTATTGTAAAAAACGGAACAGAAATCGTCTCGAACGTTGTGGCCTCTCAAATTGAAAGCCATAAACGATTCGGAGGGGTTGTGCCGGAAATAGCATCAAGACATCATGTGGAGCAAATCACTTTAGTGATCGAAGAGGCTTTCCGTAAAGCAGACATGACATATCGTGACATAGATGCGATTGCAGTTACTGAAGGCCCGGGATTGGTGGGAGCACTGCTAATCGGGGTAAACGCCGCTAAAGCATTGAGCTTTGCGCATCATATTCCGTTAGTTGGAGTCCATCATATAGCGGGCCATATATACGCAAACCGTTTAGTAGAAGAGATTGTTTTTCCAGCGCTTGCATTGGTCGTTTCTGGCGGCCATACTGAATTGGTTTATATGAAAGAACACGGTTCATTTGAAGTAATCGGGGAAACACTCGATGATGCAGCAGGGGAAGCTTATGACAAAGTGGCGAGAACAATGGGTCTCCCGTATCCAGGCGGACCGCAGATTGACAAGCTTGCGGAATCAGGGAATGACACTATTCCTCTGCCTCGCGCATGGCTTGAAGAAGGCTCTTATAATTTCAGCTTCAGCGGGCTGAAATCAGCTGTGATCAATACGCTTCATAACGCGGCTCAAAAAGGACAGGAAATTGCGCCGGAAGATCTTTCTGCCAGTTTTCAGAATAGCGTCATTGATGTCTTAGTGACAAAAACGGCACGCGCTGCAAAAGAATATGGTGTCAAACAGGTTCTTTTGGCCGGCGGAGTAGCTGCAAACAGAGGACTCAGAGCTGCGTTACAGAAGGAATTTTCCCAGCATGAGGGGACGGCGCTCATCATTCCTCCGCTATCCTTATGTACGGATAATGCTGCAATGATTGCTGCGGCCGGTACAATTGCTTTTGAAAAAGGGATTCGCGGATCATATGATATGAATGGCCAGCCTGGTCTTGAACTGACTTCTTACCAGGGTCTCACGACATAATGGCGTGAGGCTTTTTTATTGTTATTAACAGATAATTCTCAATTTATCCACATATCTGTGAGCAATTATAGAGATATAGATGGATAAAGGGGTTGAGAGGCTGTTAATAAAGTGGATAAATTCAGAATATTTTGTGGATACTGTGTATAAACCGCTTTCTTCGTTTGCTTATAAGGCTATTTTCTGTGGATAAAAAGCACCTCTAAAAAAGAGGTGCTTGACTTTTTTAATCTTCTTCTGTGGATAGTTCTTCCCATTCTGATAATAGGTTTTCCAATTCTTGATTGAGTTTCTCGTTGTCAGCGTGGATGGCTTGTACCTTTTCGTGGTCCTGATATACTTCCGGATCACAAAGTAATTCATCATTGTGACTGATTTTTTCTTCTATGGTTTGAACTGTCGTTTCAATTTCTTCTATGCGTCTGAGTCGTTGTCGTTCTTTCTTTTTCCATTCTTTTTCTTCCTCATAAGAACGTTTAGAGTCGGATTTCATTGCAACCGTGGCTTTTTCAGTTTCCTCTTGCTGTTTCATTTTCTCCAATTCCAGCTGCTGTGTTTTTTTCTCTGTATAATAATCGTAATCTCCGAGATATTCTTCAATATGGTTTGGAGAAAGCTCATATACCCTTGTTGCGATTCTGTTAATAAAATATCTGTCATGTGAGACAAATAACAATGTGCCCGGATAATCGATCAATGCGTTTTCGAGAACTTCTTTGCTGTCTAAGTCTAGATGGTTCGTCGGCTCATCAAGAATGAGAAAGTTAGCTTTTTGCAGCATCAGCTTTGCCAGGGCCACTCTTGCTTTTTCGCCCCCGCTTAGGGAATGGACAGGTTTAAGCACATCATCCCCGGAGAATAAGAAATTTCCGAGGCACGTTCTGATTTCTTTCTCTTGAAGCTCCGGATACTCGTCCCACAGCTCATCAATGACGCGTTTAGAGGAAGTCAGCTCAGCCTGTTCCTGGTCATAGTAACCGACACTGACATTTGAACCGTACGCTATTGTTCCTTGATCCGGCTTCAATGTGTTTATTAATGTTTTCAGCAGGGTTGATTTTCCGATTCCGTTGGGACCTACAAGAGCGGCGCTTTCTCCTCTTGTAAGCCTAAACGACACATCTGTCAGAAGCGGAGGCTGGTTTTCATAGCTGATGGTCAGATCCTGAACCCGCAGGACCTCGTTCCCGCTCTGTTTTGTAATATTGAAATGAAAATTTGCTGATTTTTCGTCGCCGAGCGGTTTTGACATGACGTCCATCCGTTCAAGCTGTTTCCGGCGGCTTTGTGCTCTTTTTGTCGTTGAGGCTCTCGCCAGATTTCGGTCTACAAAGTCCTGCAGCTTGGCGATTTCATCCTGCTGTTTTTCATACAGCTTAAGATCCTTTTCATATTGGGCAGCTTTTTGGTCTAGATAAGCGCTGTAGTTGCCGTGATACTTTTTGCTTTCTGATCTTGATACCTCGTACACCTGGTTCACCACTTTGTCCAAAAAGTAGCGGTCGTGAGAAACAATCAGAATCGCGCCTGAATAGCCTTGTAAATAATGTTCAAGCCATGTCAGCGTATCAATGTCCAGATGGTTGGTCGGCTCATCTAGAATGAGAAGATCAGGCTGTGTTAACAGAAGCTTACCCAAGGCCAGTCTTGTTTTCTGACCTCCGCTCAGGCTTTGCACCTGTGTTGAATCGTCAAAATGGCTGAAGCCGAGACCGTGCAGCACAGATCTGACATCTGCTTCATACTGATAGCCGCCTTTATCTTTAAATTCCTGCTGAAGGCGGTCGTAGGTTTTCATGATGCTTTCCAGTTCACTTGGGTCAGCTGTCGCCATTTTTTCTTCTATGTTTCGCATTTCTTTTTCCATTGCTTTTAAGTGATCAAAAACAGTCAGCAGCTCTTCTTTTATGGTAAGCTTAGAATCCAAGCCGGTATGCTGGGCCAAATAGCCCATTGTGATATCTTTCGGCTTGATCATTTCACCCTTTTCATATGAAAGGTGACCTGCGATAATTTTAAGGAGTGTAGATTTCCCAGCGCCGTTTCTTCCTACAATTGCGACGCGATCACGGTTTCTGACTTCCAGCTTTATATTGTTTAAAATAGTATCAGCACCAAATGATTTGGAAAGCTGATTAATTTGTAAGATCATCATATTATTTCACCTCTGCTATAATAAGTTAAGTGTAGCTTATGAACCAGAACTCAGCAAACAATACATTGGCCGAATAAGACATAGAGAAGAAAATAGTGTATGATCTGTTTAAGGAGAGTTTTTACTATGAATGGATTTTCTCATTTTAATGAACAGGGCAGAGCCCAGATGGTGGATATCAGCGAAAAATCTTCGACTGTCCGTACTGCGGCGGCTGTATCAAGCGTACACATGAAGAGTGAAGTGTACGAGAAAATAAAAAGCCATGATATCGGCAAAGGAGATGTACTTGCTGTCGCTCAGGTGGCGGGTATTATGGCTGCGAAACAAACATCAAATATCATTCCGATGTGCCATCCGCTATCCTTGAGCGGGGTCGATATTTCGTTTGACTGGAAAATAAAAGAAACAGAAGTTATACTTCATATAAAAGCACAGGTCAAAACGAAAGGGAGTACAGGTGTGGAAATGGAAGCGCTAACTTCTGCATCGGTGTGTGCCCTTACTGTTTACGATATGTGCAAGGCGCTTGATAAGGGGATGGTCATCGGCCCTACCTGCTTGCTGGAAAAGACAGGCGGAAAAAACGGTGACTTTAAAAGAGAACTATCCGAGTATAATTTGGAGGACCAAAAATGAATAAGGATCAATCAAAAATTCCGCAGGCGACGGCAAAACGGCTGCCGCTATATTATCGCTTTTTAAAGAATCTGCATGCGTCAGGAAAACAGCGTGTATCATCCGCTGAACTCAGCGATGCCGTAAAGGTTGATTCTGCCACGATTCGCAGGGATTTTTCCTATTTTGGAGCTCTTGGCAAAAAAGGATACGGATATAATGTCGATTATTTGCTGTCATTTTTCCGAAAAACGCTTGATCAGGATGAAATGACAGACGTTATCCTGATTGGTGTCGGAAACTTAGGAACAGCGTTTCTTCACTATAATTTCACAAAAAATAATAACACAAAAATTTCTATGGCTTTTGATATAAATGAGAGTAAAATAGGAACTGAGGTAGGCGGTGTGCCCGTCTTTAACCTCGATGATCTTGAAAAACATGTAAAAGGCGAATCAGTTGCCATTCTGACAGTGCCCGCAGTAGCGGCCCAATCGATTACCGACAGATTGGTTGCGTTAGGGATCAAGGGTATTCTTAATTTTACGCCGGCCCGTTTGAATGTGCCGGAACACATTCGAATTCATCATATAGATTTAGCTGTAGAGCTTCAGTCACTGGTTTATTTCTTGAAGCATTATTCTGTTTTAGAGGAAATCGAGTAAACGGAAAGGAGGAGCCCAAATATGCCGATCGGTCCTGGAAGCCTTGCTGTTATCGCAATCGTTGCTCTGATTATCTTTGGCCCCAAAAAGCTGCCTGAGTTGGGAAAAGCGGCTGGAGACACACTTCGTGAATTCAAAAATGCTACTAAAGGATTAGCGAGTGATGATGAGGAAAAAAAGAAAGAGAATCAGTAAGTTAGGATGACACAAATGAAAGTGAATCAAATGTCGCTGCTGGAGCATATTGCGGAGCTTCGAAAACGATTGCTGGTTGTGGCGCTGGCGTTTGTCGTTTTCTTTATCGCGGGATTTTTTTTAGCGAAGCCGATTATAGTGTATCTGCAAGAAACGGATGAAGCGAAGGAGCTCACGCTCAACGCGTTTAATCTGACAGACCCGCTTTATGTGTTTATGCAGTTTGCGTTTATCATCGGGATTGTCCTGACTTCGCCGGTTATTCTTTATCAGCTTTGGGCTTTTGTGAGCCCGGGCCTCTATGAAAAGGAGCGCAAAGTAACGCTCAGCTACATTCCGATCTCTATTTTGCTGTTTTTAGCGGGTTTATCTTTTTCCTATTATATTTTATTTCCTTTTGTTGTCGATTTTATGAAACGGATATCTCAGGATTTGAATGTCACTCAGGTGATTGGAATTAATGAATATTTTCATTTTCTTCTGCAGCTGACGATTCCGTTTGGACTGTTGTTTCAAATGCCGGTCATCCTTATGTTTTTGACAAGGCTTGGAATTGTGACACCGATGTTCTTAGCGAAAATCAGAAAGTATGCGTACTTTACGCTGCTTGTGATTGCTGCTCTGATCACACCACCTGAGCTTTTGTCTCATATGATGGTGACTGTTCCGCTCTTGATTTTGTATGAAATCAGTATTTTAATATCGAAGGCTGCCTATCGGAAAGCGCAGAAAAACAGTGCTGCCGATCAGGACGTTTCTTCTTAGCCAACATAAAAAATCCATTTCTCATAGAGAGAAATGGATTTTCTTTATTTCTGGTTCTTCTTTATTTTAAATGAAAAGGCGAACATCTTAAAAGAAATGCTGATGTTGTATGCAGCGAACACCATCAGCAGGATGGAGTAAAATGACCACATGCTGCCTGGCGAGCTTGCGGCGAGATAAGTAAAGATGCACCCTACGGCAAAGTAGATCATTCCCCACACTATCGGGTTTCTCATGAAAATAATCCTCCAATAATCAATTGCATTTGTGTGCTTTGCTGTTCAAGGTATTTCTGAACAGGCTCAAGCTGCATAATGACGACGAATGTATTCATCATTACATGGGCGAAAATCGGCACCCAAATCCGTTTGGTTCTCGCATATAAAAATGCAAAGGTAAAGCCCATTGCCGTATACAGCAGAAGGTGCGTTAAATCCGCGTGAACAATTCCGAAAATAATGGAGCTGATCAGTCCGGCAATAAAGAAATTTGTTTTTTCGTACAGCGCGCCGAAAATGATTTTTCTGAAGATGATTTCTTCTAATATAGGCCCGATGATAGAAGAAACGATAATCATGAGCGGGACTGCCTGGATCACATCCAGGATGGCTTTAGTATTTTCTGATTCTCTCCCGATGTCAAATACATAATATTCAATAGAACCGGCTATTCCTTGAGAGAAAAGGGCTATGAAAAAACCGGCTATCGCCCAAAGGATCGAAAGTCCGACCGAGTCTTTCTTTTCGTTCCGCAGCGTAGTTTTAGGCACAGTTCTGAGAATGAGCAAAACAACAATCAGACAGGCAATAAAACTGATGACGGACCATAATCCCTGCGCGTACAGCAGATTTTCTTTTGTGGGCTGTCCTCCCGCATAACCGAATTTAAATAACAAGGGAATCCCGATTACTGCTGAAAACTGCATGATGATATATGTCAAAATAATAAACCAATACTGTTTTCTCAAATGGTATGTACTCCTTTGTTAAATGGGTTTCTTTTGTCTACAGCTATTGTAACATAATTGAATCGGGGGTGAAAAAGCCAAGGGATATCTGAGCTAAAAAGAATGATGTAAGCGTGAAAAATTTTTTATCTTATCACTTGAAATTGGAAGTGAGATTCTTTATTATAAGAATTGTGTTAGCACTCTTTAGTGCTGAGTGCTAAAATTACATATTCATACTATTGAGGAGGTTATTACATTGTTAAAGCCATTAGGTGATCGCGTTGTCATTGAACTCGTAGAATCTGAAGAAAAAACTGCCAGCGGAATTGTGTTACCGGATTCTGCAAAAGAAAAGCCGCAAGAAGGCAAAATCGTGGCAGCTGGTTCAGGTCGCGTGTTAGAAAGCGGAGAGCGCGTTGCTTTAGAAGTAAAAGAGGGCGACCGCATTATCTTCTCAAAATACGCAGGTACTGAAGTGAAATACGAAGGTACTGAATACTTAATCTTACGTGAAAGTGACATTTTAGCTGTTATCGGCTAATTCTTAAATAAACAACTACTTAAAAATTCGAGGAGGTTTCGTACACATGGCAAAAGATATTAAGTTTAGTGAAGAAGCTCGCCGCGCAATGCTTCGCGGTGTTGATGCACTTGCTGATGCTGTAAAAGTAACTTTAGGACCAAAAGGACGCAACGTGGTTCTAGAGAAAAAATTCGGTTCTCCGTTAATCACTAATGACGGTGTAACAATCGCTAAAGAAATCGAACTTGAAGACGCGTTTGAAAATATGGGTGCTAAGCTTGTAGCTGAAGTAGCCAGCAAAACAAACGACGTTGCCGGTGACGGTACAACAACTGCGACAGTTCTTGCGCAAGCAATGATTCGTGAAGGCCTTAAAAACGTAACAGCAGGCGCTAACCCTGTAGGCGTGCGTAAAGGTATGGAACAAGCTGTAAACGTTGCGATCGAGAATCTGAAAGAAATTTCTAAGCCAATCGAAGGCAAAGAATCTATCGCTCAGGTTGCTGCGATCTCTGCTGCTGATGAGGAAGTCGGAAGCCTTATCGCTGAAGCAATGGAGCGCGTAGGCAACGACGGCGTTATCACAATCGAAGAGTCTAAAGGCTTCACAACTGAGCTTGAAGTTGTTGAAGGTATGCAATTCGACCGCGGATATGCGTCTCCTTACATGGTAACTGATTCTGATAAGATGGAAGCGGTTCTTGACAATCCTTACATCTTAATCACAGACAAAAAAATCACAAACATTCAAGAAATCCTTCCTGTGCTTGAGCAGGTTGTTCAGCAAGGCAAACCATTGCTTCTGATCGCTGAGGATGTTGAAGGTGAAGCTCTTGCAACACTTGTTGTGAACAAACTTCGCGGCACATTCAACGCAGTTGCTGTTAAAGCTCCTGGATTCGGTGACCGCCGTAAAGCAATGCTTGAAGACATCGCTGTCCTTACTGGCGGAGAAGTCATCACAGAAGATCTTGGCCTTGACCTGAAATCTACTGAAATCGGACAATTGGGACGCGCTTCTAAAGTTGTGGTTACAAAAGAAAACACAACAATCGTTGAAGGTGCTGGCGAAACAGATAAAATTTCTGCACGCGTCACTCAAATCCGCGCACAAGTGGAAGAAACAACTTCTGAGTTCGACAGAGAAAAATTACAAGAGCGTCTTGCTAAACTTGCTGGCGGCGTAGCTGTCATCAAAGTCGGCGCTGCGACTGAAACTGAGCTGAAAGAGCGTAAACTTCGCATCGAAGACGCCCTGAACTCAACTCGCGCAGCTGTTGAAGAAGGCATCGTATCCGGCGGTGGTACAGCGCTTGTCAACGTATATAACAAAGTGGCTGCCGTTGAAGCTGAAGGTGATGCGCAAACAGGTATCAACATCGTGCTTCGCGCGCTTGAAGAGCCAATTCGTCAAATCGCGCACAATGCAGGTCTTGAAGGATCTGTCATCGTTGAGCGCCTGAAAAACGAAGAAATCGGCGTAGGCTTCAACGCTGCAACTGGCGAATGGGTAAACATGATCGAAAAAGGTATCGTTGACCCAACGAAAGTAACACGCTCTGCACTGCAAAACGCAGCTTCTGTAGCAGCAATGCTCTTAACAACTGAAGCTGTTGTCGCTGACAAACCGGAAGAAAATGCCGGCGGCGCAGGAATGCCTGATATGGGCGGCATGGGCGGTATGGGCGGCATGATGTAACACCGACAAAAAACCCTTGATAAACAAGGGTTTGTCGGCAACGGACGTCATTTTTGATGCCCTTTTGATGCCATTTATAAATTTTCGAGGCTTCTCATGAGTTCACCGAACTTGTGAGAGGCTTCTTTTTTTCTGTCTTTTGTGGTTTGATTTTTTTAGCACTGTTTTATATCGATACTCAATAGTTTTGATAAACGGTAGGTAACCCCGATATAGACTATTCTATCGACTAAAATACAAAATTCTCATCATACAATTCATGCTTTATTTGCATCTTGACTTTGTTTTGATTTCCTTTGTGATTTTTAAGGACGCGCAGGACCTTATCTTCGACTGCTGAAAACCAGAAGTGAGTTGAATTCCATCGTCTCAAAAAATAACACGAGGCATTATTTGGAATGCAGCGAGAAGGTTCCAGCCTATTCTGGGCTTATCCATGATATTATGAGCCCGACCAAAATAAAAGTGAAACAATAAGTAATTGAAATAATAAGAGCCCTTATCCACAAAGAGGAAGGGCATTGAGTTATTTATTTTTGGTCATTTTCTATATCCATTCACTTATGGGGTTGAAAATTATTCGTCCCAACCTCTGTTACCTTTCTCTCTATTGCAGACAGGAGACAATATTGGTATACTCTCATACGACAAAAAAAGACCCCGTTATCTAGATAAATAGTGCCACCAACACTTTTAGACGGTTTCCTCTAGGAAAGCGCTGTCAAAGAGAAATCCTGTTAAAATGTCTATTTGTGCTGCTTTTTTTAGCTACTAAAAGACGATGTTTTCCTTGCAATAAGGAACTCGTCTTTTTTGTTAAGAATAAAGAGAGACAGAATAATGACATCCGATCCCCAAAAATTCACTGTCGATGAAGTTAGATTCTTGATAAAATCCGTCCCGACTCTATGGAGACAGACAATCCAATTATCAACTCTAATATTAGTTTTTTGATTATCAAGGAGGACTTAATAGTGCATTTCTCAAAAATGATAGATCGCTTGGCTTTATATGATTTACACAGAAAAAGAAGCAAAGATAAACATTTTTCTGCTGCTTTTACAGCCGATATAGATGATAGAGAAGAATTTTACAGTGCAAATATAGCTGATGTTTCAATTGATTTGAATGAGTCAGGAAAAAATTATAAGGTTGGAACATTTAGCTATGAATCTTTAATGCAATCTGGGAATCCTGTTAATGACACTTTAATAGGGGAGGTTTTTTTAAATGAAAATGATATAGATCAACCCAATGTTATCTTTGTACACGGCTGGCGCATGGATTCGTTCGATAGAATCAAAAAAATATTTCATAATCGTATAATGAACGATTTAGGCTGGAACATGTATTATTATTCTCTACCATACCATTTTGAAAGAGAACCGGAAAATTCACTGTATAGTGGCGAGTTGATGATTAGTGCAAACATTGATCGTACAATTGAGTCGACAAGACAGTCTATTGTAGATTTACGGGCGTTCATTCACTGGATAAAAGCAAATAAAAAAGGCCCTGTTATCATAGCGGGAGTAAGCTTAGGGGGATGGGTTACTAATCTAATTGCTACCTTAGATTCTCAAATTGATGTAGTGGTATCAATCTTTTATGCCAATCGCCTTTCTTATTCGATATGGAACACGATCCCGGGTAAATTTATAAGAGAGGAATTAGAACAAAATAGTGTGACCTATGAAGATTTAGTGAAATATTGGAATATCACAGATCCTAGTCAAGCCTTGCCAAAAGTTAATAAAGATAACATTCTGCTGATTTCAGCTAAACACGATCAATATATTGACTTAAAAGATGCAGATTATTTATGGGAAAGTTGGGGGAAGCCCACAAGATATGTCTACAATTGTGGTCATTCCGGTATTGTTCTTTGTCGCAAAAAGCTGGCAAATGATACGCTTTCCTTTATACGAGAAAGAATACATACAGGAAAACCTGGTTCAGTACATTTGTAGACCTTAATAAGAAACGAAAGGCCAACTGCGACTTCAGTTGGCCTTTCCTATTTATAATAAAGAAACAGCATGAGATTGCTGACAGAACAACTATGAGTAATAGTCGTTTTCTTTAATCACCATTGCCAGTTCTTCCACGTCTCCCCGAATCCCAATCGCAGGCTCCCACGAATCAATCAAACGAATCGCTTTCTGATTAGCTTCCATCGCTTTCGTTTTCTCTCCTTTACGATGCAACAGCTGCGCCATCCCATAATAATAATAAATCAGCTCAACCTGATTCGCGTTGTGTTTGTCATAAAGCATCTGCTCAAAGGCTTCTTCCGCTTTCTCAAACAGATCACATTTCACGTAAGCCACACCCAAATTGAAGTAGGCTTCTATCGTTTTTTCGCCCCCATACATGGAGCTGATTTGATTTGCCGCTTCGTATAATTGAATGGCTTCTTCATTATGACCTTTCACAAAGCTCAGATCTCCGCGAACCAATAGAACTCTGTGCTGAATCGCAGGGGAAATCGGTTCATCTTTGATTTCGATTAAAATTGTTTCCGCTTTTTCATGACTTCCGGCTTTTAAAAACAGTCTCGATTGCAGTGCGAGTCCCCATACCTTTAGATCGTGAACGTCTTGCTCTTCAGTGTCTGATTGTTCCAGCATTTTCAGGCCGGCTTCAATTTGTTGAAGCGCCCTGTCTAAATCATTGACTTCCATGAGTGCCCAGCCTGCTGTGTCGATTCGGAAGAATGCTTCTCGTGTGTGTTGGCCTAATTGATGGGCGGCGTCGGCGGCTTTACGTCCGTATTCGATTCGCAGGGGCAGGTTGATTCTGCTTAGAAAATGGCTGATGCGGGTGATGAGTTCATTTAGGATTTCATTTTGTCCGGTTTCGCTTGCCCATTTGATGACCTTTAAGATGTTTGGCCATTCTTTTTTCATTTGATCTAAATTCCGTCCCAGCAGATAGCTCCAATAGATAGAGTTGGGCTGTTCTCGCTTTAAATGGGCTTCGGCATAATCAATATAATAGTGCGCCCAGCGGCTGCGGGCTTCTTTTTCATATTGCTGATTTTCGGATAAGTGCTGTTCTCCGTATGCGACAACGGTTTGGTGTGCTAAGTACTGTGTACTTCCTTTGCTTCGTTCGGGCTGAATCAGAGCAAAAGATCGCATTTGTTCAACTGCGTAATGAAAACAGCGAGCGTCTAATCCGGCTGCTGCCGCCAGGCTTTTTTCATCTGGCGGCTTGCTGAAAAAGCATAGCACCTGCCATAGCTTCCGGGTGTCTTCATTGCATCTGTGCCATGTGCGCCCAAATAGAAAATCAAACAGATCTAATAGTGAGTAGCCTGCTTTTCCGAGCTCATGAATCAGCTGCTGAGCGGGCATGTCATCGTCTGACATATAGGCGATGCTGAGTGCCATGGCTTTCGGGTTTCCGGCAGTCGCTGAAATGAACTCGCTCTTCAGTTCTGGAGATAGTTCCAGCAGCTGCGCTAGCTTTGCTTGTTTAGTTGGATCGTTGCACATTTGCAGGCAGCGGTTCACTTCTTGATGAAAATATTCCAGGGCATCTGTTTGTTCAAGGCCGCTCAGCTGGATAGTTACCATTTCTCCGAAGCCTTCCCGATAGGTTTGCTTCAAGTTTTCACGTGCTGTGAGGAGGACTTTCACGCCTTGGGGCAGGCTGGTGATAAATTCGTGAATGTCTCTTTCAGCAGTGTCTATGCTGTCCACGATCAGCAGTATCGGTTTTTCTCTGGTGTAATTGGCTAACGCATTGCGGACGACGAATCGTTTTTCATTGATTGATTTATCGATTTGTTCAGCGCGTCCGAGCTGGTATGCAATCGTATTTAAAAAATCGCTAAAGCTTAATCCTTTCCAATCAGCACTGAGCCAGATGATGCTGTTGAATGCCGGCCAATCTGAGGAATCGCCGATACAGGAATAGGCTGCTTCTAGAGCAGTTGTCGTTTTTCCCGTGCCTGCCCATCCGGTAATTAAACAGACGGGTGATGGGGAAAGCATCCATTGCCGTATCGCCTCGATGTCAAATCTTCTTCCTATAAAGTGACCCGACCAGCGTGACGGTAAGTTGTGTGTCAAAGGCATCTGTTCTGTAAGCGCATTCGTTTTATGGTCGAGAATATCGGGAAATAAACGTTTGACTGTTTTTTCAATATCTTGATCAAGCGGTGCTCCGAATGAATTGTCCTGCCGTACTATTTTCGCTTTTTTAAGACATGAGGCCGCCCATACAGGCAGTGCAGGTTTGATTACCGGTATAGTGGTGGTCTCAAGCAGGTCAGTAAACCACTGTATATTCATATCGGTTTTTTCTAGAATGATCCAGATCATTCCGAACAGTTTTCCGTCTTCTATTCTTCCGGGAACATAGTTCACACCCATCTGTCCGATCCAGCTTTTAATCGTGTTTGGGGAAACTCCCAGCTGGTGTGAAATGTTGTCTAAATAAGACTGTCTTGTTTTTTCGTTCTTATTCCTTCTGACTTTATAATCTGGATGAAGTTTTAATGACTTTACGCCAGATGCCAGCAATTCTGCAAATTGTTTTCGATCTTCAAGTTCAGCCATAAAACCTGCACCTCCTATTAGTACTATTTTATCAATCCTTCTAGTTTTGTATATGAAAAATCAAAAAGTACAGTGCGGCTGTCCTTTTATACAGCATGAAAAGCTGTTGAACATTCTGAAAAGCAGATAAAATGAGGACAGTAACAGAAAACGCAAAAATGTATGCACTTACATTTCTTGATGAAGCGGCCATATGTCGTTAGAAGTATTCATAAAGAAAGGAATTTGCCGTAATGACTCATACAGTACCTAAAACCATGAAAGCAGCTATTATGCATAACACAAGAGAAATCAGAATAGAAACATTGCCTGTACCTGACATCAGTCAGGATGAAGTGTTGATTAAGGTGATGGCTGTCGGGATTTGCGGATCGGATCTGCATTACTATGCAAACGGCAGAATAGGCAATTATGTAGTGGAAAAGCCATTTATCCTCGGACATGAGTGCGCGGGAGAAATCGCGGCTGTCGGCTCGTCTGTTGATCAATTCAAAGTCGGTGACCGCGTCGCTGTTGAACCTGGTGTTACGTGCGGACGCTGTGAAGCGTGCAAAGAAGGGCGTTATAACCTTTGTCCGGATGTACAGTTTTTGGCCACACCGCCGGTAGACGGCGCGTTTGTACAATATATCAAAATCAGACAGGACTTTGTTTTCTCAATTCCAGATTCACTTTCCTATGAGGATGCTGCCTTGATTGAACCGTTTTCTGTCGGTATCCATGCAGCGATGAGAACGAAGCTTCAGCCTGGATCAACGATTGCGATCATGGGAATGGGCCCTGTTGGATTAATGGCTGTTGCAGCCGCTAAAGCATTTGGAGCCAGTACAATCATTGTGACCGACTTAGAGCCGCTGCGGTTAAATGCCGCGAAAAAAATGGGAGCTACTCATGTGATTAATATCCGTGAACAAGATGCTCTTGAAGAAATTAAAAAAATCACAAATGATAGAGGCGTTGACGTTGCTTGGGAAACAGCGGGGAATCCTGCGGCACTGCAATCTGCATTGGCTTCTGTACGACGCGGCGGAAAGCTTGCGATTGTCGGTTTGCCTTCTCAGAATGAAATTCCGCTAAATGTGCCATTTATCGCAGACAATGAGATTGATATATACGGCATCTTCCGTTATGCCAATACGTATCCAAAAGGAATTGAATTCGTTGCTTCGGGTATTGTTGACACCAAACACCTTGTGACGGATCAATATGCGCTGGAGCATACGCAAGAGGCGATGGAGCGGGCACTGCAATTTAAGAATGAATGTTTAAAAGTGATGGTTTATCCGAATAGCTGAGTGAACAGGGAGAATCTCGTATTCTCCCTCTTATTTACTGGATTTGTATTCAATATTGAAAACGGATTCTTGGGGTGGAAAAGATGATTCAAACAGAAAAAGCAACGGTAATGAAGGCGAAACATCAAACAAAATCCAGTGCCGGTCTGTCCTGGCTTGAACGAATCGGATACGGCTTCGGTGATATGTCGTATAATATTGTGTTTCAATTTGTAAACGCATACCTGCTGTTTTATTACACGGACATCGGCGGCATACAGCCTGCGGTCATCGCTACATTATTTCTTGTTGTGCGGGTGCTGGATGCTATTTTTGACCCGATTATGGGGGTTATTTTAGATAAAACGAACACAAGGTGGGGAAAGGCAAGGCCTTATCTGCTGTGGGTTGCATTTCCTTTCGCATTATTTACTGTCCTGTGTTTCACCACGCCTCACTTTGGAGCAACGGGAAACATCGTATATGCGTATATTACCTATATTCTGCTCGGCATGTCCTTTAGTATGCAAACGATTCCGGTGAACAGCTTAACGGGACGGATGACGAATTCTGTAAAAGAAAGGACGGTATTAACAACAACTCGTATGATCTTGGTTTATGTCGGAATCCTTCTATCCATCTCCTGCGCAACACCGCTTGCAGCAGCTTTGGGAGGAGAGAACCAGGCATTTGGGTTTCAAATGACAGCTCTCGTCTATGCCATTGTTAGCATCGCTTTGAACCTCTTTAGTTTCTTTACTGTGCGTGAGCGGATTGCGCCTAAGAAAACAAAGAAACAGGGAATGAAAAAGACGTTATCTGTTTTGTTTCAAAACAAACCTTTGCTGATTCTAACGTCATCATTTTTAGCTTTTGCAATCGGGTTTAATATTAAAATCAGTACAATGGTGTACTACTTTACGTATAACGTGAATCAAAAGGAATTGGTGTTCTTTGGAACCGTTTTATTTTTTGGCGCAGCCCTCATCAGTAACTTGTTTATTCCATACTTTTCTGAGAAGTGGGGCAGGAAAAATGTGATGGTCATATCGGCTGTTTTGTCACTGATCTCGTATGCAGGTCTGCATTTTACGGCGTATTCTTCGGTGACGCTCATTTTCATCTGGCTATTTGCTTCAGGGTTCTTTACAACCCCTTTAAATACGCTTGCTTGGGGAATGGTTGCCGATTGTGTTGATTATGCGGAATGGAAGACAGGGGTTCGTGCCGACGGAGTGGTGATTTCCAGTATGAGTTTTATCAATAAGTTAGGTGTTGCACTGGCCGGTTCGTTTTCTGCCATCTATTTAGGAATCGCAGGATATGTGGCGAATACTGATCAAACCGTGACGTCACTGAATGCGATTAAACATATGAATGCCTTAATTCCGGGACTATTTATTTTACTCTCTATCATCCTCATAGCCTTTTATCCTTTAACTGAAAAAAGATATAAACAGATCATCACCGAGCTTGAGAAGAAATCCAGGTAAGTGAATATATTTAATGTTTCTAATATTCGATGTAAAAGGTTGTATTTATGACTGAAAGTAATATACTGAGACTGTAATCTAGAATATGTAAAAAGAGTGTGATAACATGCGAAGTCAATCTGTTGTTTGTATTGGGGAGTTATTGATCGATTTCTTTTGTACCGATGTGGACGTTGATTTAAAGAAAGGGCGTCAATTTTTAAAAAGTGCCGGCGGTGCACCGGCAAATGTGTCAGCGGCGATTGCCAAGCTGGGAGGGGACGCTGCTTTCGCAGGAAAAGTAGGGAAGGATCCCTTTGGGTATTTTCTGAAGCAAACGTTAGATGCTGTTCATGTGGATACCTCTATGCTGGTGATGGATGAGAAAGCACCTACAACGCTTGCTTTTGTTTCATTAAAGAATAATGGAGAGCGCGATTTTGTTTTCAATAGGGGCGCGGATGCTCTGTTTACGATCGAAGATGTCGATCAGGATAAAATGAATCAAGCGAAAATCCTTCATTTTGGCTCAGCGACGGCATTGTTATCTGATCCATTTTGTACAGCCTATTTACGGCTTATGTCCATTGCGAAGGATAAAGGGCAATTTCTTTCATTTGATCCTAACTATCGAGGGGATTTATGGAAGGGAAGAGTCTCTGAGTTTGTTAGTGCTGCAAAAAGAGCCATTGCTTTAAGTGATTTTGTTAAGGTGAGTGACGAGGAGCTGGAGATCATCACTGGTGCGAAGGATCATGAAGAGGGCGTCAATATTCTCCATGGTATCGGAGCCGAGATGGTTGCCGTGACCCTTGGGAAAAACGGAACATTGCTGTCTAATGGCAAGGAACATGAAATCATTCCGAGTATTCCTGTCACTTCGATTGATTCTACTGGAGCGGGAGACGCTTTTGTCGGAGCGGCTTTGTTCAAATTAGCTGGTACAGATAAGATTCAATCGGTAGAAACTGATTTTGAACAGCTGCGTGATATCGTGTCTTTTGCCAATAAGGTGGGCGCTCTTGTCTGCACCAAAATTGGAGCGATTGATGCACTGCCGCGTATGGAAGAGATTGAAGCTTCTTTATCTTTGTAATAAAAATAGAGGATGTTTCTTAAAAGTCTTTTTGACTTTTGGGAGGCATCCTCTTTTTTACCCCTTACTCTTGTGCAGGCCACTTACGCGCACCCGCTTGAACAATGCCCAAAAGCAATTGCCGCCGTTCTTTTAAAGATTTTACCGCTGTTCGAAATGTTTGCTCCGATAGGGTTGGTATGCCGCAATCCCTTAGCTTCAAGAGGTTGGGCTCCGGCGGTTCTTGTTCAGCCGGATGGATATATGCTGTATGAACGGTGTCTAAGTAGTTTTTGACACTGGAGCGCGCTTCTTTTATGTGCAGCTGATTCGGAAGGTACTGCTTAGGAATGCCATATGTCAAAATGGTTAACGCTTCATCCAGTACAGTGACTGCAATGACGGAAGATTCCTCGCGCTGTGTGCTATGGTAAAAATGTAGAATGGGGAAGGCGTTATGCTGAGCGGTCAGCTTTCCCAGCTCTGAAGAAAATGTGACGAGAAGCAAATCCATGTCGTGAAAATGTCTTCCGTTCCACGCAGTTTGGACAATCGCTGTTCCGTTATGCCCAAGACTCAGTACACTCTGGGCGAATGAGCGCTTTTGATTAACCGCACTCAAGACAGAAATCAAATACGTGACAGAAAAAGTAATCGTAAGCAGACCTTCAGCTGTAGCACCGACTGTCACAAGCTTCCAAAGGGCACCGTTCGGTGTAAGGTCGCCATTTCCTAATGTAAACATCACATATCCAGAAAAATAAGCCCGGTCTGACCAGGAGGCTGGTTCTTTACTTTGAGTAACTACGAGAGAGTGAGGATCACTTGAGAAGATAAAAGTCCAGCCGCTCCAAAATAAACCGATCCACACCAATAATGTCATGCATAACAGCAGCGGCCCTGCCGTACTGAGAACCTTTGCGTGATCTCCGCTGATCTTACGGAAGCCTTTCCACAGCCATGCAGACAAACATCTTGTGATCGGACCGGCTCCGCTCTCAAGCCATAATGTTGTCCATATAAAATCAATCATCCCCGCTGCCAACAATAAAATTCCTGCAAAGATATAAATCTCATTCAATTTTATTGCCTCCTCCTATTCAATAAGAGCCAGCCATTTAGCCATCTTTATTTTCCTCTTCTATTTCCTTTTGTCTTGAATCTGAAACAAACATTTGAATGTTTGAGCAGCGAATCATGCAGAGAAGATTTGTATAGGGGAAGTTACCCAACACTTACTCATTTTGATGAAGACAGAAATGAAACAAAAATTCACAGATAATACATACTGATTCCACATTTCCGGCAAGGAAAAAGTTCAATTTCCCCTTGAAGTGGTCATTTTACTGACATGAAGTTAAGGAATTTTCAGAAATTTATATTGACTGAAAGCGTTTTTGAAATTATGATAATATCAGAAGTGACAAATATATCACTATGAAATTACTATAACAACACTACAAAGTGACTATAATATGACAATTCATTAAGTCGAACACCAAAAATATACCCATTGTTGTTTAGTAATAAATGAAATCGCTTCCAAATCAATTGACTTCAACACATGCTGAAAAGAAGGGAAGGTTATAAAGCCAGTGAAAAAAGACATTTTGAACTTTTTTCTGCGGCCTGCTCACGGCATTTGAGGAAGGCGGCACCCTAGAATACGTTTTTGAAATACGCAGTGACCGATTTTGAAAAAGACTGGGGGAAACGGTATGAATACAAAAGGCAGTCAAATGTCATTTTTACGCACAATTATTTTAGTTTCGACTTTCGGCGGGCTTCTCTTCGGTTATGATACCGGGGTATTAAATGGAGCTTTACCATATATGGGTGAGCCTGATCAGCTTAATCTTAATGCTTTCACAGAGGGGCTCGTCACCAGTTCTCTTCTTTTTGGAGCTGCACTTGGAGCTGTGCTTGGCGGAAGAATGTCTGATTTTAACGGACGCCGTAAAAATATTCTTTTCCTCGCCATTATATTTTTTATCTCAACGATTGGGTGTACACTGGCTCCAAACGTAACAATCATGATCATCTCCCGTTTTGTGCTTGGAATTGCCGTGGGGGGCGCATCAGTGACGGTGCCTGCTTATTTAGCGGAAATGTCACCAGTGGAAAGCAGAGGACGGATGGTGACCCAGAATGAATTAATGATTGTATCCGGACAGCTATTGGCCTTTGTTTTTAATGCCATCCTCGGGACGACAATGGGAGACAGCTCCAATGTATGGAGATTTATGCTCGTGATAGCGTCTCTTCCGGCCGTATTCCTGTTCTTTGGAATGATCAGAATGCCTGAGAGTCCTCGCTGGCTTGTTTCAAAAGGAAGGAATGAAGATGCTTTAGGGGTTTTGAAGAAAATCAGGGACGAAAAACGCGCTGCTTCTGAGCTGGCTGAAATTGAATCCGCTTTCAAAAGAGAGGATAAGCTTGAGAAAGCTACGTTTAAAGATCTTGCAGTGCCGTGGGTGCGCCGAATTGTATTCATAGGAATCGGAATTGCGATTGTACAGCAAATTACGGGTGTAAACTCCATCATGTATTATGGCACTGAAATTTTAAGAGATTCCGGATTTCAAACGGAAGCAGCGCTGATCGGGAATATTGCCAATGGTGTGATCTCCGTCCTGGCTACGTTCGTCGGAATTTGGCTGCTCGGTAAAGTCGGTCGCCGGCCGATGCTGATTACAGGGCTGATCGGAACGACAACGGCATTGCTGCTGATCGGGATATTTTCACTTGTGCTGGAAGGATCGCCTGCGCTTCCATATGTGGTTCTGTCATTAACGGTTTCGTTCCTGGCGTTTCAGCAGGGTGCGATTTCACCAGTGACATGGCTGATGCTTTCAGAAATTTTCCCGCTGCGCCTTCGCGGTCTGGGAATGGGTGTTACGGTATTCTGCTTGTGGATGGTCAATTTCGCAGTCAGTCTGACTTTCCCTATTTTGATGGCAGGCATTGGGTTATCAACAACGTTCTTCATCTTCGTTGCGCTGGGAATTTGCTCGATTCTGTTTGTGAACAAGTTTTTACCGGAAACAAAAGGTCTTTCGCTTGAGCAGCTTGAGGAAAGCTTCCGTGCTCATGATCGCAGTGAGGTTAAAGAAGAGTCCGGCGCTGAAGTGATTGGCTAAGTGGAATAAAAAGAATCCGCACTTGAATGCGGATTCTTTTTTTGTATGTTTAGTTTGGTCTGACAAGAATTTTCACTTGGTTTTTCTCTTTGATCAGAGCTCCGAAGCCTTCTTCGATTAAATCGTCTAAGACAATCTTTTTCGTAACGAGTTTATCGGCTGAGAAATAGCCTTCTTTCATTAATGACAATACAGCTGGGAATACGTCACGGTACCCGATGATTCCTTTCACTGTACGCTCTTTGATTACGATATCGTTCGGATGAATTTCAGCGCCTTTTTCCCAGATGCTGACGATCACTGTCTCACCGGCGATTGTTGTAGATTGGATCGCTTGGCGCAAAACGACTGGAACCCCGGTTACTTCAAAGGCTACGTCAACGCCGCCTCCTGTAAGGTCTGCGATATGTGCCACTACATCGTCTGTTTTGGACGGATCCACAATAATGGCGCCGAGCTCCTCAGCTTTTTGCTGGCGCTCAGGTGAGAGCTCAACAGCATATATTTCAGTAGCACCCGCAGCTTTCAGCGCTTCAATGACAAGCAGTCCGATCGGGCCGCAGCCGAATACAGCCGCTTTGTCACCGGCTTTGATTTTGCTTGAGCGGACAGCGTATAAAGCGACCGCAGAAGGTTCAACGAGTGCGCCTTGTTCATATGATAATTCCTCAGGAAGTTTGAATAACAGCTCTTCATCTACAGAAACGTATTCAGAGAATCCGCCGCCGCCTCCGGCTAACCCGAGGAATCCCATTTGTTCATCAAGGTTGTACGCACCCTGATGTCCGTGTGTTGCAAAAATCGGTTCCACAACGACTCGGTCTCCGACTTTATAGTTTTCAACGCCTTCCCCGACTTCAACAACTTCACCGGAGAATTCATGCCCCATTGTGACAGGTGCTGTTTCTTTTGTTAAAGGATGGGGTTTGTCCACCGGGATAAAGATCGGGCCTCCTAAATACTCGTGTAAATCACTGCCGCAGATGCCGCACCATTTGACTTTGATCTTGACTTTTCCCGGTTCCGCTTTTGGCTCTTCAATATTTTCAATACGGATATCCTTTTGGTTATGCCATCTAGCTGCCTTCATGGATTACCACTCCTATATCTTTTGATATGAGTAATTCCGCACCGATCAATATGAACTGTTCACAAAATCGCCATTTTTTAAAACCAAAAAAAGATAAAACTTATATATAATATAATCTACGTTTTTTGAAATAAGAAACTTTGAAGAAAAAAGAGTCTCGCACACTCTTTTTTCTTTATGATGAGAGAGTATGATTGGTTTACATAACTATGAATTTGGCTTGAACAATACGGTAATGGTTCGTTCATATTGAATGCGACAACTACTCTATCAACAATTATAACGCTAATGCTGTCATTATAATAGGATAATCTTCCATGGTTTATTTTAGCAGAGGAGATTTTTTTCGACTTTGTAACATTACTGTAAGGATATTGAAATAAAAAATCCTTGATTGATCGTGTATAATTTTTCCTAGATGTTAACAAACAGGGGGACGAAATGTTGAAGAAAGTCATTTTAGCCGCTTTTATCTTAGTAGGAAGTACTTTGGGAGCTTTCAGTTTTTCAGCAGATGCCAGTGCAAAACATGTGAACGGAAATATTACTTGGTATAACGGAGTTGGGAAAAAAGGCTCTTCAGGTAAAAAACTTGGACATTGGGACTGTGCGACAAAGATCGGATTTGACGTGCCTAGAAATGGGACAAAAATCAGAGCTTATGCTAAAGCGAAGCCTAAAAAGGTGATTACGGTTTATAAAAATGATGTTGGCAGAATGCCTCATGCAGTGCTGGATGTAAGCCCTAAAGCTTTTAAAGCGCTGGGATACCCATTAAGCAAAGGAAAAGTAGCGGGACATTACAGCTATTAATACATAGTTTAAATCTGTAAAGCAAGAAGTCGCATTCTTGCTTTTTCTATTGGTGGAGATAAGAGATGAAAAAAGGAATCGTTTTATTGGCAATCGTCGTTGTTTTGGCGGCAGCTGCGGGTATTATGTTTTATTCTTTTAAAGATAAAGGCAGTGAGAGTGCCGCCGATGTTTCCGTGAACACGGAGAACAGTGAGAAGCTTCTGGTTTCGATTACCGATACCGATCTTCTGACGAAGTATTATGAAAATGATAAGGTGATCCACGAGGCGAAGCTGACCAGCTATCCGGCATTTGCCTTGGACCAAGAGCAGCAGGCGCTCTATTATACAAGCAATAACGATCAAAATGAGATGAGGCTTTTTAAGCTTGATCTTAAGTCTGATAAGAAAACTATGCTTTATAAAGGTCCGGAAAGCGCGGACAGCTTGTTTTTATCAAAGGATCGCTCAAAAATCTATTTTCGTTTAGGGAAAGCGGACGAAAGCAATTTTCGTATCGCATCCTTTGATTTGAAAACGAAGAAGTACAAAAACCTGTATCCTGCCGCTAATGACCAGGATGACAGCGTCAGCAGCTTCTTTTATAACCAAAAAACAGATTCATTTGCATTGCTTCATTATTCTGTAGAAGAAGATTACAAAAAAACGGATGAAGCCAATGAGAAGGGAATCGATCCTGAACCGACAAAGATTCATTTTTCAGCCGGTCATGAAAGCGGCCTTCATGAGCTTAAGAGCCTGGAGCAGTTTATCAGTGATATTGCTGTTTCTGATGACGATAAACGTATTCTGTTTACGTCATATACACAAAAAGGAACGGAGCAAACGGCTTCTATTCAAATGCTGAATACAGACACGAAAACCTATGAAAAAATCATTTCAAACCAGAAAACATTTAAGCTGTTAATTGACGCGCAGCCGCAGTTCTCCAAGGACGGAAAGAAGATTTATTTCCTTGCCGAAGCCAAGGGGGCTAAAAAGCTGAAGGACGAAACAGGGCGTGAAGCCAAGGTTCGGACAATTTATTCTTATGACCTTGATACGAAGACGTTCAAAAAAGTATGGGAAAATCCGAATGGCATCATCAACAGCTTTTCTGTCATCAACTGAAAAAATCACTCAGCAAATGCTGAGTGATTTTTTTAATGGACGAGGTGCAGGGCAAATGATCCGAGCCATTTAAAGAAACGGATGATCGGTATTGACCAATTCATAAGTTCCGCACATGAGTTAATAGCCAAATTCAACTTTTTGACTGAAGCTCGTTTCTTCAGGTCAGCCTGCTGTTGGTTTTTGATCACATCATCACCCCTAATATCCATATTATACCATAATAGAAAGTGAAAAAGCCCGAAACGTTTACAGTTTTGGGCTTCATTATCTCGGCCTCTCGTCAAATCGGGAGGCCGTGCTATTGGATATAAAATTCGTATCTCTGATCGAGGATTGTTTGCTGATAGAGACTGCTTTTAAAAAAGGGAAGAGCTAACTTGTTTTCGTTTGGCTGTTGTTTTGGAGATTCACTAATGAACGGATGCCGTCGACCATTTTACTTCCGCACAAAGGGCACAATGGCGTGTCACTGCTGGCGAAGTTTTTTCTGGTCCAGCCGTTGCAGTCTTCTTTTGTGCATTCCCAAGTACTCACATCTTCCTTTGGCAGCGGTTCTTGATTTCGTTTGTTATAGTAAGACATAAAGTCACTTCTTCCCTCATGTATTTTACTGCACATTTCTTATTGTCTCATACTTTGCCCTAATCTCCTAATTCCTTTTTCTTTATGACTTTCCAATCTGCTCATCTAAAAAGGACAGGAGCGTGCTGTTGAAAGCATCCGGTTCTTCTAAAAACGGACAATGGCTGCTCTTAGAAAATGTAACGAGCTTTGCGTTTGGAATATGCTCACGCAGGTGTTCTCCGGCTTCTATTGAGAAAAATTTGCGGTCTTCTCCGAAGCATAACAATGTCGGCACATGAACGTTTTGAATGGTTTCGCGATAATCAGCTGCCGTTTGATTAAATAAAATCGTACTTGAAATGGCTGTCGGCTGTTTCAGAATTTCGGCAAGCATCCATTCTGTTTCTGTTGATGCTGGCGGCTCTGCGAACATATTATTGATGAAGCTTTTGTAGAATGAAAGCGGCTCAGTTTGAATAGCGTGCATCGCTGTTTTCAAGCCGTCAAAGTCAAACGGGCCGTGTCCCCAGCCGTCCCATTGGTAGTCAGAAGCCGATTGATCGACGATAACAGCGGCTCGTATGTTATCATTCCCAAATTGATTGATATAATCCCATACCACGAAAGCGCCCATTGACCAGCCAACAAGGACGGCAGGCTTAAGCTCCATCGCACACATAAATTCCTTGATATCACGGGCGTATTGGGAAATGGTGTGTCCATGAAGAACTTTGTCGGATTCGCCGTGCCCTCTAAGGTCGAGACGAATACATTGATAATTGGCAGATAGCGCTGAAAGTTGTTTGTGGAAAAATTGTCCGCTCATAAGCACGCCGTGTATAAATAGGATCGGTGTCCCGCTCCCGTGAGTTTCGTAGTATAGGCGGGTCTGATCGTCTAATGTGATATATGGCATGTTTTCTCCTCCTTTAGTTTCCGTCATGTGAATGAATGGCTGATGAACTGATGATCACAGCTGTCGCGGCTGCCTGCTGTGCTTGGATGGCCGTTTCAATTGCTGTGTATAGGCCTGATTCCATCAGCAGATTTTTCTCCATATACTCGCTGAGATATAAGCTGACAGCAATTTTGAAGTTCATATCCTTTTCCCATTTAAATGCTTTTTCTTGGTTCAGCTCATGAGTGATGCCTAAAACGGTTTTGATGTCCGGCTCTTCCAAGAATGTGAGAAGGGCGAGATCGGGATAATGAAAATCTTTTGGCTTTTTATGAGATTCAGTAATGGATTGAAAGATCAGTTTGCATTGGGAAACAAGGGTTTCAGGGTCTTTTTCACTTTGCAGGGCAAGAATATGGCTGACGTGTTGTAAGTATTGGCCTTTTTTAAAGCCATTAGCGGACAGCAGCTGATAACATGTTTCTGCCTTGTTCAGCGCCCGCAAACCATTTTCGTTTTGGGCAAGCAATACGGCAAGCGGAACATTTTGAGTTGAAGTGAGGAAATAGTGATTTTTCTTCATCTGCTGATAAACAGAGAGCCCCATGTTCATCTGTTCTCTTTGGTTTATCGTTTCGGTCTTGCCGGTGAGCATGATCAGAGCGGAAAGGTACGTGAAAATATCCCGTTTATATCCAAGCTTCACCATTTGGCTGTACACATCGATGAAAGTAAGAAACGCTTGCTTCGCCTCATGCTGAAAATGAATATCCAGAATTGAAGCGACAGTAAAGCGGTGGTGAGAATTGAGTGTTGAGAAGCTGCCGATGTTTGATTTTATATAGCTGCTTAAATCGTAAAAGCGCTGAAAATCAAAATCTCTTTTATTCACAATATATGCAGAGGAGATGAGCATTAATATCTGATTATGAGCAACTTTCCACCTTAATTTTGATTTTAATTCGTCATAAATTGAAATGTATTGATTTGTTTTATCTTTGAGATCGTTTGTCAGCATAAAAAGCCGCTCCTTTCTTCGCTGTTTCTAAGTTATACGATTTATGGAAGAAAAAAGTTTCATAGATAAAAAAACCTGCCTGCAGCAGGCAAGTTTTTTGGGCCTTATTTATGGGGGTCAATCACATCCATCGGTCTCATCATGTCATAGTCTTCATGCTCAAGAATGTGGCAATGCCATACGTACCGCCCAGTGTATGGCCCGAATGTTACGGCGATTCTCAGGACTTCACCGGCGTGGGACTGAACCGTGTCTTTCCAGCCTTTTTCACTTGGTGGCGGCGGAACGGCGGGTCCGGTGTAGGCCAGTTCTCCGCGCTCTTCAAAACGGGCTGTATCAAATGGGCGCCGGTCCAATACACGGAAGGAGACCAAATGAAGATGGATGGGATGTGTTCCGCGTGTCGGATTGATGATCGACCATATTTCGGTAGAACCGGCTTTCGGTGCTTCAGTGACAGGATCGTGCCAGCGTTTGTTGTTAAGAAGAAGAACGGGTCTGCCGTATTGATCTTGAGTTCCTGCCAGCTTCAATGTTCGGAGGTTTTGTATTCTTTCGTGCTGTACTGAAGGGTAAGATGCCAGGTATTTTGGCTTTCTGCTTTCGTCTTTTTGGGCTAACGGTTTTGTGACTCTGAATTGCATGATGTTTGCGTCTGTTTCCGGATTAACGTCGCCGCCGCAGCCCTCGCTGTTTGCTAAAATAATCGATTGTCCTTCAAACGCGGCGAAGTCAATGAGGATATCAAAGCGCTCAGCTGGCGCGATACTGAAAGAGTTTAGCTTGACGGAGCGCGGCAAAAGTCCGCCGTCAGAACCGATCTGGATAAATTCTCCGCCATTATCAAGTGACAGGTTATATGTTCTCGTATTAGAGGCATTGATGACGCGGAAACGGTATTTTCTCGGTTCGACCTCCATGTATGGCCATGCCTTCCCGTTGACGAGAATTGTATCTCCGCAAAAGGCTGGAACGATTGACGGATTAGGCAGTGACGGTGAAGGGTTTTCCGGTCCGCTCGGATAAAATAAAGAGCCATCTTCATTAATCGTACGGTCCGTGATCAAAAGCGGCACATCGTATTCACCTGATGGGAGCTTTAGACGTTTTTCCTTTGGTTCATGGATGATATAAGCACCGATGAGCCCGGCATACACATTCAGCCTCGTGAGCGCCATAGCATGATCGTGATACCATAAAATAGCTCCGCGCTGCTGATTTGGATAATGGTAAACCTCTCGTTTAAAATAAGGGCCTGTTTGTTCAAAGTCTTTAGAAAACCAGGCCTCAGGATAACCGTCGCTGTCATCTGGAGTGACGCCGCCGTGTAAATGAACGACGGTTTTCACCTCGGGTTCGGCATGCTGGCTGTCACTGTGATGAATGGTGTGATCAATCGGAAGAAAATGCTCTGAAGGAAGGTTATTCATCCATTTCACATAAACGTTTTCATTTCTTTTGGCCTTAATGGTGGGACCGGGGAATAAACCGTTATAGCCCCACAAGCGGGTTGGAGGGAGATCGCGGTGAAGCTGATGGTAGCATTCCTCCATGGTTACTTCGTAGTATGTGCTATCTTTTGACTGCTGTACCGGCTTTAGTGTATCTGGGATTGGGAGAGCATCCGCAAATTTTTCAAGTGTCATTTTCATCTGTCCTTATCTAAATATTCCCTAATTGGTACTATAGTTAATGACATTAAGGACGTGAAGGTGACAAAAAAATCCTGCCGTTAAGGCAGGATATCGGGCTGCTGCTGAGTGACCGGTTTGGCTGATGCTTTTTCAGTCACCTTGCGTTTTCTGAACACAAGATAAGAAAGCAATACAATGCCTGTGATAAAGCCTGTCAGCAGCAGTTCATCTCTCATAGATTCAATAAATGCCATGGATACTAAAATACCGCAGATGGCAATAATGGTCAGGTAGGTTAAGAACGGGAAGAACCACATCTTGATTTTCAATGCTTCCGGGTTTGTTTTTTCGAGGCTTTTTCTCATTCTCAGCTGGGAAACAGCGATAACAAGATAAACGAGCAGGGCGATTGCGCCTGATGAGTTGACTAAAAATAAAAAGACGGTGTCAGGTGAAAAGTAATTCATTACGACCGCGATATAAGAGAAAAATGTTCCGGCGACAATTGCTTGTACGGGAACTCCTTTTTTGCTCAGTTTCATAAAGCGGCGCGGCGCTTCGTTTCTTTCTGCGAGTGAATACAGCATTCTGGATGTGGTGTACAAACCTGAATTCAGGCAAGAAAGTACAGCTGTGAGGACGATAAAGTTCATAATTTGCGCGGCTGCCGGCACTCCAATATGTTCGAGAACAGCGACGAAAGGGCTTTCTAAAATATTCGCTGAGTTCCAAGGCAGAAGCGCAACGACAACGGCGATTGAACCAACGTAAAAGACAATGATGCGCCATACAACGGATCGGGTCGCTTTTGTTACAGATTGGACCGGGTTTGATGTTTCACCGGCAGCAATCGCAACAATTTCCGTTCCCATAAAGGAGAAGATCACGACAACAATTCCGAGCAATACAGAGCCTATGCCTTCCGGGAAAAATCCGCCTTGGCCCGTAATATTTGCGAAACCGACTGGATCACTGCCTGGGGCGAAGCCAAAAATAAATGCAAAACCAACGATTAAGAATGCGATGATTGTAACAACTTTAATGAGGGAGAACCAATATTCAAACTCACCAAATGATTTAACAGAGTAGATGTTTGTCAGTGTGAGTAAAATCGTCAAAATTAAGCTCGTCATCCACAGCGGAATATCGTGGAACCAGTATTGGATAATGCCTGCTCCCGCGATTGCTTCAATAGCGATGACAATAACCCAGAAAAACCAGTAGAGCCAGCCGATTGCAAATCCTGCCCACGGACCGATAGCGTCATGAGCGTATTGGGAGAATGATCCGCTTGTCGGATTTACAGCCGACATTTCACCAAGCATTCGCATGATAAAGATGACCAATAATCCGGCTAATGCATAAGAGACAATGGCACCGGGCCCGGTCGAGTGAATGACTGAACCGCTGCCAACAAATAATCCGGCTCCGATGACGCCGGCGATAGAAATCATCGTCATATGTCGGGTCTTTAATTCTTTTTTTAATCCTGATTGAGACTGGTTCATATGTTACCTCCTTGAAAATTAGAGTTGTTACTGAATATTATGATAATTGAAACTGTAACATAAATATACATTTTGTCGAAAATTTATGTCAGAAAATATAACAGTTTATTTCAAATTTGTAGGGTTTTGTTTGCTGTTTTGGGAGTGAATATGTTCGAAATAAAAGAAAAAATTTTCCGTCAATTACCCGTTTTTTTGATTTGTTATATTTTTGAAAAAGTGTTGGATGGCTAGAAGTATTGGTATCATTGGATTTGAAACACTTTTTACAAATGAAAATAATTTGCATTGAGTAAAAATTGTTCTATCGTCACTATTTTTCTGTGGTGAGTGAATCATGTTTCTATAGACCCACTGCGGGTCAGCTTTGTATCATAATGATAGGAAAACATGAGCGGAGAGGAGGTTTTTTATGGAGAGATATGATGAACTGAAAAAGGGAGAATCCGGGGCGCTGGTCAGTATTGCCGCGTATCTTGTGCTGTCCGCGATTAAGCTGATCATCGGCTATGTATTTCACTCGGAAGCTCTTACGGCAGACGGGCTAAATAACACAACAGACATTATTGCTTCTGTTGCTGTGCTGATCGGTCTCCGCATCTCTCAAAAGCCTCCTGACGAAGATCATCCATACGGCCACTTTCGGGCGGAAACAATTGCATCACTTATCGCATCGTTTATTATGATGGTTGTCGGCCTGCAAGTGCTTTTCAGCGCCGGTGAATCTATTTTTTCTGTGAAAGAAGAAACACCGGATATGATTGCGGCTTGGACGGCTGCAGGCGGGGCAGTCATGATGCTGATTGTCTATCAGTACAACAAAAGGCTTGCCAAAAAGGTGAACAGCCAAGCGCTGCTTGCGGCGGCGGCTGATAATAAATCGGACGCATTCGTCAGTGTCGGCACGTTTATCGGTATTTTGGCCGCGCAATTCCATCTTGCATGGATTGATACGGTGACTGCATTTGTCATCGGCCTTCTCATTTGCAAAACGGCATGGGATATTTTTAAGGAATCATCGCATTCATTGACTGATGGCTTTGACGTAAAGGACATGTCCGATTATAAACAGACGATCGAAAAAATCTCCGGTGTCAGCCGGTTAAAAGACATCAAGGCGAGATATTTGGGCAGCTCTGTGCACGTAGATGTAGTGGTTGAAGTGTCATCAGAGTTAAATATTACAGAAAGCCATGATATTGCGAATGAAATTGAGCGGAGAATGAAGGAGGAGCATGCGATTGATTATTCGCATGTTCATATGGAGCCTTTGCAAAACAAATAACTGGGTAATGAGAGCTTCCTGTCATGGGAGGCTTTTTTGTTTGAATGCTCTGTATGTATTGGCAGTAATTTGCTAGAATCGTTTTTTTATACAGGTCGTTTTTTGTGGTAAAGTTAGGTTACTATATGATGATTTTTGTAGATGACTAGGAGGAAGAGAATGTCATACCAAGAAGACCTGCATCCTTTGCTGGGAAAAGCAGTTGAACATATTGATAAAGTAATGGTTGGAAAACGGGACATCGCAAAACTCAGCTTAGCAGCTATTCTTGCCAAAGGACATGTGCTGCTTGAGGATGTGCCGGGCGTAGGGAAAACGATGATGGTTCGCGCTCTGGCGAAATCGATCGGCGCAGATTTTAAACGAATTCAATTCACACCGGATTTGCTGCCCTCCGATGTAACGGGTGTTTCTATTTATAATGCGAAAACAATGGAGTTCGAATACCGGCCGGGCCCGATTATGGGGAATATCGTGCTGGCTGACGAAATCAACCGAACATCCCCTAAAACACAGTCTGCCTTGCTTGAAGCGATGGAAGAGGGAAGCGTCACGGTAGATGGCAACACAATGCCGCTTGCCGCTCCATTTTTTGTTATGGCAACGCAAAACCCTGTGGAATATGAAGGGACATATCCTTTGCCGGAAGCCCAGCTTGACCGTTTTTTATTTAAACTTCGCATGGGCTATCCGTCCTTTGAAGAGGAATTGGATGTCTTATCTCTTCAGGAAAAAAGCCATCCGATTGAGACACTCGAGCCTGTGATTTCAAAAGAAGATTTCATCCGCCTGCAGAGAGAAGTGCAGGATGTCCGTGCTGATGACAGCATGAAGGAATATATTGTCGAAATCGTGCAAAAGACGAGACAGCATGCCTCTGTTCACTTAGGCGTCAGTCCGCGCGGATCCATCGCTCTTATGAAAGCGGCCCAGGCATTTGCGCTGCTTCATGACCGCGATTATGTCATTCCGGATGATATTCAATATCTTGCCCCTTATACACTGCCGCACCGGATGCTCCTGCAGCCGGAAGCAAAATTTGAAGGGATCCAGGCAGAAACAATCATACGGGAGATCATGTCTGGCGTGAAAGTTCCGGTTCAAAGGTCGTCGGTCCGCTGATGAAAAAGAAATTTCAATGGTTGATGTACGGGTGGAAACTGCTCGTATTAACGTTATTGACGGGTGCTGTTTTCTCTTATGCAATGTTTCAGGGCGGCTTTGTCAGCTGGTTTTTGTTTTATTCATTTCTCCCTTTTGTTGTATACGCCGGGCTGCTGGCGATGTACCCGCTCCGCTCCTTTCAGGTGTCGCGGCATATCGTCAAAACGCAATTGCATGCGGGAGACAGGCTGGAAGCTTCGATTACGCTTAAAAGAAAACTGCCGTTTCCCCTGATGTATATGGTAATTGAAGATTGTCTGCCGTCAGGGTTAGAGCCATTAAACGGAGATGAAGCTTTGGCCAAACAGCTGGTATTCCCGTGGTTCAAACGGAGCATCACGATGTCATATCAAATAACGCCAGTACCGCGTGGAGAGCATCATTTTCATGCCGTCAGGGTGCGGACCGGGGATGTCCTCGGACTGATTGAAAAAACGGCGTTTTATGGGGCAGACGATGCGGTGTTTGTTTACCCGTTCTTTCAGCCTCTTCAATATCAGCTGAATGAGCGATATCAGGAAGATGGCGTAAGCGGGGCATCACCTGTTCATCAGCACCATTCTTCTGTCGCAGCGAGTGTAAGGAACTATCAGCCGGGTGACCGTTTTGCGGCGTTAGACTGGAAGACTTCGGCGAGACGGAGCCAGCTGATGACGAAGGAATTTGAACCGTCGAGAAGCAAAAACCTGTTTCTTCTGATGGACCGTTTTAGCTCTGACGCATTCGAAGAGGTCGTTTCCGTGACAGCTTCGATTCTTCATTCTGTTTTGAAAAATGGCGCAGGAGCAGGTCTGGCTTCAGTCGGAAAGGAAAGGTCCATTTTTCCGATTCAGGAGGGAGAGCGGCATTTTAAACACATGCTCCATCACTTAGCCGTTTGTGATTGTGATGCTGCTGACCGCGTAAGCCGTTTTGCGGCTGAGGAGCTTGGGAAGCCGTCTGTTCGCCAGGCTGATAAAGTGATTGTCACGGGACAGATCACGGAGGATTTGATGAAAACGTCAGAAGCAGGGATCGGTCCGGTTACCATTATACTGGCAAAAGAGAAAGACGCCGATCTTTCCCAAGGTGAGCATATGATGATCGAACGCATGCTGAAACACCAAATCAGAGTTCAAATCATGAGAGGCGGCCGAGCTTCGCGTGTTGTTTAGAAAGAGAGGTGACGGTGTACATGCCGCTTGATGACCAGAAGGGAAGCCGTTTGAGCTTGCTGTTATTTTATTTTCTGGCTTTTTTATTGCTGTGGGAGTGGCTCAGGCCGCTGGACCATTTTACAGACACGAAGCATACAGGCTTTTTTATTGTCTTTATCGGCTTGACGTTTCTGCTGACTTTTTTCAGGATGAGGTGGTTTGTCACCGTTCCTTTTTGTGTCTTATTTACATTCATTTCGATACACATTCTGTTTTACCAAGGGTCTATTTTTGACTTAAGCTGGGTCAGCTCTTTTTTACAGGATGTCTATTTGAATATCACGTTTATTCAGACAGGACAATGGGATAATATGATTCCTTCTTTTCGGACCCTGCTGTTTTTTGTGCTGCTGTGGCTGCTGGTCTATCTCCTTCATTACTGGGTGATTTACCAGAGGAGGATCTTATTTTTCTTTATGATGACAGTGGCGTATATTACGATTCTTGATACATTTACGCCTTATGACGCCGCTTACGCTGTTATCCGTATCGTGCTGATTGGCTTCTTTATGCTGGGCCTTCTGTATTTGGAACGCATTAAGCTGATGGAACGAATAACGTTACCGAAAGCGGCTGTTCTGAAATGGTTTCTCCCCCTGTCTGTGCTGATTTTGGCCGCGGTGGGATTTGGGCTTGCTGCGCCGAAATCAGATCCGAATTGGCCGGATCCCGTTCCTTTTCTCAAAAAAGTCACCAATCATGATCGTGTGCCGGCAGGAGAAAGCAAAATCGGATACGGGAATCACGATGAATCGCTTGGCGGTCCGTTTCAGCAGGACGCTACCCCTGTTTTCACGTGGCAGGGAAAAGAGCGCACATATTTCCGCGTGGAAACAAAGGATACGTATACGGGAAAAGGCTGGATTGAAACAGACACGGGCATGTCGTATCAGCTTAGCGGAGGCAACGTTGAAAATCTGTGGTTTGATCATAAGGTTTCCACAGAGCGGAACACTGTACGTGTGAAGGTCGATGAGCATTATGGATATAACCATGTAATGTATCCGATTGGTGCGCAAAATATTAAGCCTAAGCAGGCTGTCTCGCTTGAAATGAACGGGAACACTGAACAAATTTCTCCGATCAGTGAGCAGGCCGGTGATATTCGGAACATGGGCAGTTATACAGTGACGTACAACTCCCCGGTCTATAAACAGGATGAGCTGAAAAAGGTGAAAGTGAGACAAAACAGTGAGGAGTACACATTCAGCGACCGCTATATGCAGCTGCCGGATACTCTGCCTGAGCGGGTTAGAACGCTAGCGATCAAGCTGACTCAGGATCACGATAATATGTTTGATAAGGTCAAAGCTGTTGAGGATTATTTAGGATCAAACGAGTTCACCTATGAAACAGAAAACGTCACCATCCCTAAAGATGATGAAGATTATGTGGATCAATTTCTGTTTGAAACAAAGATGGGCTATTGTGATAACTTTTCGTCCTCGATGGTGGTGCTCCTGCGTTCGGCCGGCATTCCGGCACGCTGGGTAAAAGGATATACGTCTGGTGAATATAAAGAAGCGGGGAACAAAAACGGCAGCATCTATGAAGTGACAAATAACAACGCCCATTCCTGGGTAGAGGTGTATTTTCCAGAGCAGGGATGGGTCACTTTTGAGCCGACAAAAGGGTTCACAAATCCGGCTGAGTTTGCTTCCTCCGATACAAAGGATTCCGGCAGCGAAAGCAGCAGCTCGCCTGAGAAAGCAAAAGAGGAACAGAAAGAAAAGAGAAAACAGCCGGAGAAAGAGCAAAAACAAAAGGAAAAACGTGAGCCTGCCGTTTCCAAAAAAACGCCGTCTGCGCATGCAAGCGTTGGAGCAGGCTGGTATGCCGCCATGGTTGCGGTTCTTTTGACAGCGGTTTTGCTTTATGTTTTCCGTTCGTTATGGCTTCCTGTTTTCACAGTGAGAAAATTGAAGCACCGCAGTGATCAGCATGTGTTTTTTGAGGCATACGGCGCGCTCCTGAAACAGATGAAAAGAAGAGGCCTGCCTAAACGTGACAGCGAAACGCTGCGGGAGTATGCAAAACGAATCAACGAAACATATCATTCTGAAGACATGTTAAAGCTGACAGCAAACTATGAACGGGCGCTGTACAGAAATGACGATTCGGCAAAGCTTTGGAATGATTCCAGAGAGTTATGGGAAAATTTAATTAAAAGAAGATGGTCTTGACCGCTTATCGACGTGTTGTTAGAATTAGTGAATATTATCGGAGTCTGGGAGCGAGTTGCCTGACTCCGGCAAACGGCCTTGCCAAAGAGGGCGGAGCGTGTTTCATATCTGTCCTCGTTTTTTTCTGTGTCAAAAAACTTAGAGGAGATTAGGTGACAACCATGACAAAGTTAGTGAATGAAATGATTCTTGTCCTTGATTTCGGCAGTCAGTACAATCAGCTGATTACACGCCGCATCCGTGAATTTGGTGTATACAGTGAGCTGCATCCGCATACATTGACGGCTGAAGAAATTAAAGAAATGAATCCAAAAGGAATTATTTTATCCGGCGGTCCGAACAGTGTATATGATGAAGGCTCTTTCCGCTGTGACGAGAAAATCTTCGAATTAGATGTTCCTGTATTGGGAATTTGCTACGGCATGCAGCTGATGACTCATTACCTTGGAGGTAAAGTAGAAGCTGCCAGCCAGCGTGAATACGGCAAAGCGAACATCCACATCGAAGGAACACCTGATTTGTTCAAAGATCTTCCGAATGAACAAGTGGTTTGGATGAGCCACGGTGACTTGGTTGTAGAAGTGCCTGAAGGTTTCACTGTTGATGCGACAAGCCATCACTGTCCGAACTCAGCGATGAGCAAAGCGGATAAAAAATGGTACGGCGTTCAGTTCCACCCGGAAGTGCGCCATTCTGAATACGGCAATGACCTTCTGAAAAACTTTGTATTCGGCGTTTGCGAATGCGAAGGCGAATGGTCAATGGAGAACTTTATCGAAATCGAAATGCAAAAAATCCGTGAAACGGTCGGAGACAAACAGGTTCTTTGCGCGCTAAGCGGCGGCGTTGATTCCTCTGTTGTTGCTGTTTTGATTCATAAAGCGATCGGCGACCAGCTGACTTGTATCTTTGTAGACCATGGTCTTCTCCGTAAAGGCGAAGCTGAGGGTGTTATGAAAACATTCAGCGAAGGCTTTAACATGAACGTGATTAAAGTAGACGCACAAGATCGATTCTTAGATAAATTAAAAGGCGTTTCTGATCCTGAGCAAAAACGCAAAATCATCGGTAATGAATTCATTTACGTATTCGATGATGAAGCGGACAAGCTCAAAGGCATCGACTACCTTGCACAAGGTACGCTTTACACAGATATCATCGAGAGCGGTACAGCAACGGCGCAAACGATCAAATCTCACCACAATGTCGGCGGGCTTCCTGAAGACATGCAGTTTGAGCTGATCGAGCCGTTAAACACGCTCTTCAAAGACGAAGTGCGCGCGCTTGGCACAGAGCTCGGCATTCCGGATGAAATCGTGTGGCGCCAGCCGTTCCCAGGACCGGGACTCGGAATCCGCGTTCTTGGCGAAGTAACAGAAGAAAAACTGGAAATCGTTCGTGAATCAGATGCAATCTTGCGTGAAGAAATTGCAAATCACGGCTTAGAGCGTGATATCTGGCAATACTTCACTGTTCTTCCTGACATCCGCAGCGTTGGTGTTATGGGTGATGCAAGAACATATGATTACACAATCGGAATCCGCGCCGTTACATCAATCGACGGCATGACTTCTGACTGGGCGCGTATCCCATGGGATGTGCTTGAAGTCATTTCGACACGTATCGTAAACGAAGTGAAGCACATCAACCGCGTGGTGTACGATATTACAAGTAAGCCGCCTGCGACGATTGAGTGGGAATAAGTAAATACCTAAGAAAAACGTCCCTTTATAAAAGGGGCGTTTTTTTGTTAACTTTTTGAAACCGTTTTGGCAGTTCTTATATCTAACAACATAGGAGGTGGATAAGGTGAAGGAAGAAAGATTGATTACAAAGGCGAGAAAAGGAAATACTCGAGCCTTTGAAAAGCTTATGCTGGCACATCAGGAGACTCTATATAAAACAGCCTATCTCTATTTAAGAAATAAAGAAGATGCACTTGATGCTGTACAGGAAACGGCTTATAAAGCTTTTATAGGTATAGAAAAACTAAAAGAGCCAAAGTACTTTTTAACGTGGCTCACCCGAATTCTTATTAATTCAATTTTTGCAATGAAGAAAAAGAAGGGAGAATTGGTTCCGTTTGAAAGCCATCATGACACTGGCACGGACCAAAGGAATATTGAAGAATATATAGACTTGCGCAATGCGCTGGATACACTTGATGAACATGTTCAGTTAACAATTCAGCTCTATTATTTTCAAGATTATTCGATTTCAATGATAGCTGAACAAACAGGAATGGCAGAAGGCACAATTAAAACACATTTACATAGAGCAAGAAAATCACTAAAACAGGAGCTGGAAAAGGAGGATAAAAAAATATGGAAAAACACCAAGTAAAGCAGTTGTATGATGACATAGAAGTGCCAAAGAAAGCACTCAAAAAAGCAATACATCAAGCTGTCGTTCGTGCTGAAAATGAAAGTAACACAAAGCGCCGTTTTAAATGGGGACGAACCATTACAAATGGAATGGCTGTTGCTGCTGTGGTAGGTATACTGTATTTAACGTCCGGTCTTTTTCTGCCTTCTGTAAACAAAGCGATGGGAAGCATACCCATTGTCGGCCAAATTTATAAGGAGTTTCAAGATAAAGTTGGCCTATCATTGTTTAAAAGCAATTTGGTCACAAATCTGAATGAAAAAGCGGAGTCGCGAGGCATTACTATATCTGTGAACAGTTCATACTACGATGCCGGACAGCTTGTCTATAACTTTACTGTTGATAACCTCCAGTCTGATGAAAAAGAGCTCAGCTATAATGTGAGCAAAGCGAGTTTTAACGATAATTTTTCAATCGACTTTGATTCCTTAATGCTCAAAAAATTAAATAATAAACAATACGCTGGTCAATTAAGGCTTTATACAAAAGGAGCCGAAATAAAAAATGGGGATACCACGCCTTTTGTGATTACTCATATCAATGAAATACAGGGGAATTGGAGTTTCAAACTGCCTATTACCAAAAAGAATGCGAGTTATTTAGAAAGCTCAAAAGTGGTATCAGTGCATCACAATCGTTATCAATTTTCCAATATTCAAGTAGAGAACGGAAAGCTCGGTTCTGTCCTTCAATTTACAATAGATTATCAAGGCATAGCAAAGCATGATACGGTTGAAATTAACGAAGTCAAAGATGATTTAGGAAACACATATGAGATGACATCGTCAAACATCGAACTTGGAGACCGCAAAAAAGTAAACGAGAGAACGGTAAGAGCAAAAGGACAAACACTGCTAGAATCACCAATCAATTCAAAAGCGAAAAAGCTAACATTAATAGCAAACATTAAATCTGAGGCAGAGGTCAGTGAAATCGTCCCGCTAAATGCAGAGATGCCATTTCATTTTTCAGAAACAAACCATCAAAACATAGGGATTGAAATCAATAACATTAACCAAAAAGGGAGGAAAGTAATGGTTCATTACCGCTTCACTGGAATTGATACCTCAAGCATGAATGAAAATGATTTAGTGAATATAGGTGAAACGATTGGCCTTGGTGATACGAAAAAAATGCAATCTTGGCCTGATCCAGTGGGTGATTATGAAGAAGGTTATTATTTGAAAACAAATAGAGCTAAAGTGAAAAATATGAACACAGCCGAAATGGTATCTACTTTTGAACTGGATGATGATTATAATGATAAGCTGTCTTTAAAGCATTTTGAGTTTAGTGAGTACGGTCTGTATATTGATAACGGCGTTTTAAATCACCTGATTCAACTAAAGCCATTCTCGTTTACTGTACCAGTGCATCAAGTGAGTCAGCCTGCCGAAAAAAAATAATCAAAAGTTGAAAAGCCGTATGTAGTCATGCATACGGTTTTTATCTTTGTTGCCCATTAGTCAATAGACGAATAAACCAATTTTTTTAATAAGTAATGTTCGTTATTTATATTGTCATTTCAAATTGAAGTTGGTACAATAGACTCAGAAATCAAATAAGATGAATTCGTATAATCGCGGGGATATGGCTCGCAAGTTTCTACCAAGCTACCGTAAATGGCTTGACTACGTAAACATTTCTTTCGTTTGATATAAATAAAACAGGTTTATTTATTCAAACTGAAATCCGTCTGTAGTCAAGCGTCCCAAAATGTATTGGGGCGTTTTTTATTTGGCGATTTCAGGGCAGGATAAATAGCAAAGAGTGAAGGGAGTCATATAGCTTGAAAAAGTTTTTTCAGTTTGATGAGCTGGGTACCAGCTATCGCAACGAAATCATCGGCGGATTAACGACCTTTTTATCCATGGCGTATATCCTGTTCGTCAATCCGATTACGCTTGCTTTGGAAAGTGTAAAAGATTTTCCGGAAGCATTGAGAATAGATCAAGGCGCGGTCTTTACGGCGACAGCTTTGGCGTCTGCAGCAGGCTGTATCTTAATGGGATTGATTGCGAGATATCCGATTGCCATTGCGCCCGGTATGGGGCTGAACGCGTTTTTTGCGTTTTCTGTCGTTCTCGGTATGGGGATTTCCTGGCAGGCCGCTTTGTCTGGTGTTTTCATTTCAGGACTGATCTTTGTTGCTCTTTCTTTAACAGGTTTTCGTGAAAAAATCATTAACGCTATTCCGCCTGAGCTGAAATTGGCAGTCGGAGCGGGGATTGGCCTATTTATTACATTTGTCGGCTTGCAGGGCTCAGGAATCATTGCATCGAATCCTTCAACCCTTGTCACAATCGGAAACATTCACAGCGGTCCTGTGCTGTTAACGATTTTCGGTGTCATCGTAACGGTTATTTTGATGGTGCTTCGCGTAAACGCTGGCGTGTTTATCGGGATGCTGTTAACGGCGATTGCCGGGATGATTTTCGGTTTGGTTCCGGTTCCGTCTCAAATCGTCGGAAGTGTGCCGAGCCTTGAATCGACCTTTGGACAAGCTTGGATTCACTTGCCGGATATTTTCTCTGTGCAAATGCTGATCGTCATTTTAACATTCTTGTTTGTCGGATTTTTTGATACGGCTGGTACACTGGTTGCTGTGGCAACACAGGCTGGTTTAATGAAGGAAAACAAATTGCCGCGTGCGGGCCGTGCGCTTTTAGCTGACTCAACTTCCATCGTTATCGGCTCCGTGCTTGGGACGTCTACGACAACGTCTTATGTGGAATCAAGCTCGGGTGTTGCTGCGGGCGCTCGTTCCGGATTTGCGGCAATTGTAACTGGGTTTCTCTTTTTACTCGCTATGTTTTTCTCGCCGCTTCTATCAGTCGTTACGTCAAATGTAACAGCTCCGGCACTGATCATTGTCGGTGCACTAATGGTAGCGCCGCTTGGCAAAATCGCTTGGGATAAGTTCGAAGTGGCGGTTCCCGCTTTCCTTACAATGATCATGATGCCGTTAACGTACAGCATTGCGACCGGGATTGCCATCGGATTTATTTTCTATCCGATTACAATGGTGTGCAAAGGAAAAGCCAAAGAGGTTCATCCGATCATGTACGGACTGTTTGTTGTATTTATTCTTTACTTTATTTTCTTGAAATAATGAATGAAAACCAGCTGCGATGTTGCGGCTGGTTTTTTATTTTGTTGCGAAAGGCAAAACCATTTCATATCATATACCGTCATGTAGATGTGCCGCCATTGTTTACTTAAATGGAAATGACTTGACTGTTCAGGAAGGCTTCGGTACCTTATATAAGTGTTTTATTTTCTTACTGAATGGTATTCCGCCGTATATTTTTGATAGGAGTTGCTAACATGACGGAAGAAAGAAAAGAAACGTTTGAAGAAGAAGTTAACCAGAATGAAGGAATAGATGAAGAGCCGCTTTCGCGGATGTCCAGAAAAGCCAGCCGCCAAAGCAAGCAAAAGCAGAAACAAAAGCAGAAACAACATAAGGAACGCGTAGAATCGTCTGTGAAAGAAAAGCTATCCTCTGTTTGGGCAGCCATTAACAGATATTGCGGCTTTGCTTTTTCAATATTAAAGTCTCCGGCGAAAACTGTTGTGGCAGATGGTTTCTCTCATTATAAATATGGTCTTATTTCAATGCTCATATTCAGTATCGTTTTTTCAATCGGAAACTGGTTTCAGTTAAAGGCGAGCTGGAACAGGCCGCTTGGTTTTGGAGAGCGCCATCACGCGTTTTATGACGGATTTTTTGTTGTTCTTGTGTATATGCTCGTCTTTTTTGCTGTTATGGTCTTCTCGATATGGGCCGTGTCTCGGTATATGATGAAGCAAAAGGTATCATTCAAGGAAGCTGCGGCTGGTTTTGGCTCATTGCTTGTTCCGGTGATCGCCGTTTCAATCATTTGGATGATATTTGCGATTGTGAATGTACCGATGCTGACTGTCCTTTTTACAGTGTTAATGCTGTTTTCGATCTTCTTTGTGATGGCGTTGTATGTACAGCGTCTGTATCAGGCGGCAAGCGAGGCACCAATTGACTATATCTATTGTGTGTTTGCTGTTTTAGCCGTTGCGCTGCTGTTTGCGGCAGTGACTTGGCCGTTTATTTCTGAATATTTTACGGCATCGCTTATCCCGCTTTAATGTAAAAAAACCGGCTGAAAAGGCCGGTTTTTTTGATGTCACAGTTTTTACAAATATATCTAAAAAACACAGTTGAATTGTAGGATTAATCCGTGTATGATGAGGAAAATGCGGTGGAGGATGATGGACATGGCCCATTTACTTCGTCAGGCGATTTATCAAAAGAAGGAATTTTTAAAAACCAAATTAATGCTCTCAGAATTTTATCGCGGAAGAGGGGAACAGCTCGCTGATTATACGCTGAGTGAACTTGAGAAAGAATATGAGTCCCTTCGGAAAATGAAAAAAGAGATGTGACAATAGATAAAGAAAAATGAGTCTGCTGAAAAGCAGGCTTTTTTGTTTGGATTTTGAAAAGGACAGAAAGAGGGTAAACTATTGCTGAGTGATGAAGAGAGTGTGTCGAAAAATTTTGCCTGCGATGACGGCCATAGCTGATTGTAAAGGGTTCATTTCTCTAGTAGAATATGAATGCTTTACGTAAGTTGAATGAGTAAGGAGGTTTTATAAAATGATGCAAACCTTATTATCAAACGGATTAGCAATGGTTCTCATTATTCTGATTATCAATGTTGTTTATGTATCATTTTTTACGATAAGAATGATTTTAACACTGAAAGGCCAGCGGTATTTAGCGGCCGGAATCAGCACCATTGAAATTCTGGTTTATGTGACAGGGCTGAGCCTTGTGCTTGATAACTTAGACCAGATTCAAAACGTGATTGCGTACGCACTCGGCTATGGACTGGGCGTTATTGTCGGCATGAAAATCGAAGAAAAACTGGCGCTTGGCTATATTATGGTCAATGTGATTACAAAAGAGCTTGACCTCGATCTTCCTAGGCAGCTTCGTGAAAAAGGCTACGGCGTAACGAATTGGGTGGCCGGCGGGCTTGAAGGCGACCGCACGGCCCTGCAGATTTTGACGCCGAGAAGATATGAGCTGCAGCTGTATGATACGATTAAAACGCTTGATTCGAAAGCTTTTATTATTGCGTATGAACCAAAAACGATCCACGGCGGCTTCTGGGTCAAAGCGGTGAAGAAGAGGAGAATTAAAGAATAATGGCAAAGCCGAAGAAGAAAAAGTTTGAAGTGACAGAACAGCAAACGATAGAAGCAGTGCTTCAGCAAATGAAAGAAGAAGGATATATGCCTGTACGTCGAATGGAAGAACCGATTTTCAAGGAAAAGATGGAAAATGGGTCAATTCAGATCGTTCCGTGCGGAAAAAAAATCGTATTTGAAGGGAAATTGATCTAAAACACGAACATTAGCAGAATGAATTTTTATATCGTTCGATAATGTCGTTGACATTATTCATGTCCGTTGTTAAGATAAACATGAAATCAAAACACGACCTCATATAATCTTGGGAATATGGCCCATAAGTTTCTACCCGGCAACCGTAAATTGCCGGACTATGCAGGAAAGTGATCGATAAAACTGACATGGATATATCGCAGAAGCGAACGACTGCCGATACATGCACCATGCCCGGTTTGTATTGCTTCCTCATAAGACAATACAAAGCCGGGTATTTTTTATTTTCTGAAAACTAAAGCATTAGAAGGTGGGAACAGAATGCAGCCGCTAGTAGGAATCATCATGGGAAGCACTTCCGATTGGGAGACAATGAAAAACGCATGCGACATACTTGAAGAACTTGAAGTGCCGTACGAAAAGAAGGTGGTTTCCGCTCACCGGACGCCTGATTTCATGTTTGAGTACGCTGAAACAGCCAGAGAAAGAGGCATCAAGGTTATTATCGCCGGTGCTGGAGGAGCGGCGCACCTGCCGGGGATGACAGCTGCTAAAACGACGCTGCCGGTCATCGGTGTTCCGGTTCAATCCAAGGCGCTGAACGGACTCGATTCACTTCTTTCCATCGTGCAAATGCCTGGAGGCGTGCCGGTTGCCACAACAGCCATCGGAAAAGCGGGCGCTGTGAACGCAGGTCTGTTAGCGGCGCAAATTTTGTCAGCTTTTGACGAGGATCTGGCCAGAAAGTTAGATGAAAGAAGAGAAAATACAAAACAAACAGTGTTAGAAAGCAGTGATCAGCTTGTCTAATCAAATCATCTATCCGGGAGCCGTCATCGGCATTATCGGCGGCGGACAGCTTGGAAAAATGATGGCTGTCTCCGCAAAACAAATGGGGTATAAAGTCGCGGTCGTCGATCCGGTAAAAGACTCGCCGTGCGGGCAGGTGGCGGATATTGAAATCACCGCTTCATACAACGACCGCGAAGCGATTCGGAAATTGGCTGAGATCAGTGATATTATCACGTATGAGTTTGAAAACATTGATTATGATGCGCTGCATTGGCTGAAAGGTCATGCGTATCTCCCGCAAGGAAGTGAGCTGCTGCTCATTACCCAAAACCGTGAAGCAGAGAAAAAAGCGATTCAATCCGCGGGCTGTGAAGTTGCACCTTACCGCATCGTCAAAACAATGGATGAGCTGAAAGAGGCGGTTCAGTCGCTGGGGCTTCCCGCAGTGCTGAAAACATGCCGCGGCGGATATGACGGCAAAGGCCAATTTGTCATCAAGGAAACGTCACAAATAGAAGAGGCTTCAGCTCTTTTAGAGCACGGAACCTGCATTCTCGAAAGCTGGGTTTCTTTTAAAATGGAACTGTCCGTGATTGTTGTCAGATCGGTAAACGGAGAGATTTCGACGTTCCCGGCCGCAGAAAACATTCACCACAATAATATTCTGTTCCAAAGCATCGTGCCTGCACGGGTTGAAGAAAGGATTCAGGAAAAGGCTGATGAGCTGGCCGTTAAGCTCGCAGATGAGCTGAACCTTGTCGGACCGCTTGCTGTTGAAATGTTCCTGACAGAGGGCGATGAGCTTTTGGTTAATGAACTGGCGCCAAGACCGCACAATTCAGGACATTACACGCTGGATCTTTGCGTAACAAGCCAGTTTGAACAGCATATCAAAGCGGTCTGCGGCCTTCCGCTTGGAAAAACGGAGCTGCTGAAGCCTGGCATGATGGTGAATCTTCTCGGCGATGAAGTGAAGATCCCAGAGGAAGAGCCAGAGCTTTTAAAAGAAGCAAAGCTTTATGTATACGGAAAACATGAAATCAAAAAAGGCCGCAAAATGGGGCATATTACTTTTATGAAGCAGCCTGAAGACGAATGGATTCAGGAGATCACAAATAAATGGAGAAATAGAGACGGAGGACAAGCAGAATGATCGAACGTTATTCAAGACCTGAAATGTCCGCGATTTGGACGGATGAAAACAGATTTCAAGCATGGTTAGAGGTTGAAATTCTTGCCTGTGAAGCGTGGGCGGAGCTTGGCGTTATTCCAAAAGAAGACGTGAAGCTGATGCGCGAAAACGCATCATTTGACATCAACCGCATATTAGAAATCGAACAGGACACGCGCCATGACGTAGTTGCTTTTACGCGCGCTGTATCCGAATCACTGGGCGAAGAAAGAAAATGGGTGCATTACGGCTTAACGTCAACTGACGTCGTAGATACCGCTCTTTCTTACTTATTAAAACAGGCAAATGACATTCTGCTCAAGGACCTTGAGAGATTTGTTGACATTATAAAAGAAAAAGCGAAAGAACATAAATACACCGTCATGATGGGCCGTACACACGGCGTACACGCAGAGCCTACAACATTTGGTTTAAAACTGGCGCTTTGGCACGAAGAAATGAAACGCAACCTGGAACGCTTTAAACAAGCGAAGGAAGGCATCGAGGTTGGTAAGATTTCCGGTGCTGTCGGCACATATGCGAACATTGAGCCGTTTGTAGAGCAGTATGTTTGTGAGAAACTTGGCCTGAAAGCCGCACCGATTTCAACACAAACGCTTCAGCGTGACCGCCATGCTGATTATATGGCGACACTTGCTTTGATTGCGACAAGCATTGAGAAATTCGCGGTTGAAATTCGCGGACTGCAAAAGAGTGAAACACGCGAGGTCGAGGAATTTTTTGCGAAAGGGCAAAAAGGTTCATCAGCTATGCCGCATAAACGGAATCCGATCGGTTCTGAAAACATGACAGGTATAGCGCGTGTCATTCGCGGCTACATGATGACAGCTTACGAAAATGTTCCGTTATGGCATGAGCGCGATATTTCTCATTCTTCAGCGGAACGGATTATTCTTCCGGATGCGACAATCGCACTGAATTACATGCTGAACCGCTTCTCCAACATCGTGAAGAACTTAACGGTCTTCCCGGAAAACATGAAGCGCAACATGGACCGCACATTGGGTCTGATCTACTCTCAGCGCGTGCTGCTGGCATTGATTGACACAGGCCTGACTCGTGAAGAAGCTTATGACACAGTGCAGCCGAAAGCAATGGAGGCATGGGAAAAGCAAGTACCGTTCCGTGAGCTTGTGGAAGCGGAAGAGAAAATCACTTCCCGTCTTTCTCCGGAAAAAATTGCTGACTGCTTTGATTATCATTACCATCTGAAAAATGTAGATCTGATCTTTGAACGTTTAGGTTTAGCATAGAAGAAGCTTTTAGGCGGCTTCTTCCCTGCCGCCTTAGTTTGAAAATTCCCAACATTCGGGTTAGGAGGCCTTCCGTGAATATTGTGAAGAATGAACTTTTATATGAAGGAAAAGCGAAAAAGATTTACAAAACCGACGACGAAAACACGCTGTATGTGGTGTATAAAGATTCTGCAACTGCCTTTAACGGAGAAAAAAAGGCGGAAATCAGCGGCAAAGGGCGCTTAAACAATGAGATCTCAAGCCTGATTTTCAAACACCTTCACGAAAAAGGGGTTAACAACCACTTTATCGAGCGCATTTCGGAAACAGAGCAGCTCATTAAAAAGGTAACGATTGTGCCGCTGGAAGTCGTTGTCAGAAATGTTGTGGCAGGAAGCATGTCCAAACGTCTCGGCATTCCAGAAGGCACGAAGCTTGAACAGCCGATTATCGAGTTTTACTACAAGGATGACGCGCTGGGTGATCCGCTCATCACAGAAGATCATATTTGGCTGCTGAAAGCGGCGACTCCTGAACAGGTAGAAACCATTAAGTCCATTACAAAAACAGTAAATGAAGAGCTTCAAAGCATTTTTGACGATTGTCACGTCAGATTAATAGATTTCAAGCTTGAATTCGGTTTAGATGCAGACGGGAAAGTGCTTTTGGCGGATGAAATTTCACCTGACACATGCCGCTTGTGGGATAAAGACACGAACGAAAAGCTGGACAAAGATTTATTCAGACGCAATCTGGGAAGCTTAACCGACGCATACGAAGAGATTTTCAATAGACTGGGAGGCATTCATCATGTATAAAGTAAAAGTTTATGTCAGCTTAAAAGAAAGTGTACTGGATCCACAAGGGAGCGCTGTCCAGCATGCCTTGCACAGTATGTCTTACAAGGAAGTTGCCGACGTGCGCATCGGGAAATACATGGAGCTAACAATCGAAAAGTCTGACCGTGATCTTGACGTGCTAGTCAAAGAAATGTGCGAAAAACTTCTTGCGAATACAGTGATTGAAGATTACAGATATGAGGTCGAGGAGGTAGTCGCACAGTGAAATTTGCGGTGATTGTGTTACCTGGCTCTAACTGTGATATCGATATGTTTCACGCTGTAAAGGATGAACTCGGTCATGATGTGGAATACGTCTGGCACGAGGAAACAAGCCTTGACGGCTTTGACGGGGTGTTAATCCCGGGAGGTTTTTCTTACGGAGATTACTTGAGATGCGGCGCCATCGCCCGTTTTGCGAATATAATGCCAGCTGTAAAACAGGCAGCGGCTGAAGGAAAACCTGTTCTCGGCGTCTGCAACGGATTTCAGATTTTACAGGAGCTTGGCCTTCTGCCAGGTGCAATGAGACGCAACAAAGACTTGAAGTTCATTTGCCGTCCGGTTGAATTAATCGTGCAGAACGACGAAACATTATTCACCTCTTCCTATGAAAAGGGCCAAGCAATTACGATTCCGGTTGCCCACGGTGAAGGGAATTTCTACTGTGATGACGAAACGCTTGCTTCATTAAAAGAAAACAATCAAATTGCTTTCACATACGGTTCCGATATTAACGGAAGTGTCAGCGATATTGCCGGTGTTGTAAATGAAAAAGGAAATGTATTAGGCATGATGCCTCATCCGGAGCGCGCGGTCGATGAACTGCTTGGAAGCGCCGACGGTCTTAAATTGTTTCAGTCTATCGTGAAAAATTGGAGGGAAACTCATGTCACTACTGCTTGAACCAAGTAAAGAACAAATTAAAGAAGAGAAAATCTATCAGCAAATGGGTGTCAGTGATGATGAGTTTGCATTGATTGAATCCATTCTTGGCAGATTGCCGAACTACACAGAAATCGGAATTTTTTCTGTCATGTGGTCAGAGCATTGCAGCTACAAGAACTCAAAGCCGATTTTGCGTAAATTCCCGACGAGCGGCGAACGCGTGCTGCAAGGTCCGGGTGAAGGCGCCGGAATCGTTGATATCGGTGACAACCAAGCGGTTGTGTTCAAAATTGAATCGCATAACCATCCATCAGCCATCGAACCGTACCAAGGCGCTGCGACTGGCGTAGGCGGCATAATCCGTGATGTCTTTTCTATGGGTGCGCGTCCTATCGCTGTATTAAACTCTCTTCGATTTGGTGAACTGACTTCACCGCGCGTGAAGTACTTGTTTGAAGAAGTAGTAGCAGGTATCGCCGGATACGGGAACTGCATCGGTATCCCGACAGTCGGCGGCGAAGTGCAATTTGACAGCAGTTATGAAGGGAATCCGCTTGTCAACGCAATGTGCGTCGGATTAATCAATCATGAAGACATCAAAAAAGGCCAGGCAAAGGGTGTCGGCAACACGGTCATGTACGTCGGCGCTAAAACAGGGCGTGACGGAATTCACGGCGCTACGTTTGCATCTGAAGAAATGTCTGATGCTTCTGAAGAAAAGCGCTCCGCGGTTCAAGTCGGCGATCCGTTTATGGAGAAGCTTTTGCTTGAAGCATGTCTGGAAGTCATTCAATGTGACGCCCTAGTCGGCATTCAGGACATGGGAGCTGCCGGTCTGACCAGCTCAAGCGCGGAAATGGCAAGTAAAGCGGGTTCAGGCATTGAAATGAACCTTGACTTGATTCCGCAGCGTGAAACAGGCATGACTGCTTATGAAATGATGCTTTCTGAATCACAGGAACGGATGCTGCTTGTTATCGAGCGCGGACGTGAGCAGGAAATCATCGATATTTTTGACAAGTATGACCTTGAAGCGGTTTCTGTCGGACGTGTAACAGATGATAAACTGCTGCGCCTGACACATAAAGGTGAGGTTGTATGCGAGCTCCCTGTTGATGCCTTGGCAGAAGAGGCGCCGGTTTATCACAAGCCTTCTCAAGAGCCTGCTTACTACCGTGAATTTTTAGAGACGGATGTCCCGGCTCCTCAAATTGACGATGCGAATGAAACACTGAAGGCGCTCCTGCAGCAGCCGACGATCGCAAGCAAAGAGTGGGTTTACGACCAGTATGACTACATGGTGCGGACGAATACAGTTGTGGCTCCTGGGTCTGATGCGGGTGTTCTCAGAATCCGCGGAACGAAAAAGGCGCTGGCGATGACAACTGACTGTAACGCCCGTTATCTCTACCTTGATCCAGAGGTCGGCGGAAAAATCGCTGTCGCTGAAGCGGCGCGCAACATCGTTTGCTCAGGTGCAGAACCGCTTGCGGTTACAGATAACCTGAACTTTGGAAACCCGGAGAAACCGGAAATCTTCTGGCAGATTGAAAAAGCGGCTGACGGCATCAGTGAGGCGTGCAACGTTCTCAGCACACCTGTGATCGGCGGAAACGTATCGCTTTACAACGAATCAAACGGCACGGCGATCTACCCGACACCTGTGATCGGCATGGTCGGTTTAATTGAAGATACAGCACACATCACAACGCAGTATTTCAAACAAGCGGGCGACCTCGTGTACGTCATCGGCGAAACAAAACCTGAGTTTGCCGGAAGCGAGCTGCAAAAAATGACAGAAGGCCGCATTTACGGCAAAGCGCCGCAAATCGATCTAGATGTAGAACAGGCACGCCAAAAGGCACTGCTTGACGCGATTAAACAAGGCTTTGTTCAATCAGCGCACGATGTATCTGAAGGCGGCTTAGGCGTAGCGATTGCTGAAAGTGTCATGACGACGGAAAACCTTGGCGCTAACGTGACTGTTGAAGGGGAAGCAGCGTTATTATTCTCTGAATCTCAATCCCGCTTCGTCGTTTCTGTGAAAAAAGAACATCAAGCAGCGTTTGAAGCAGCTGTACAAGATGCAGTTCATATCGGTGAGGTAACAGCTGACGGACTTCTGAGCGTTCAAAACCAAGACGGACAACAATTGATTCATGCGCAGACAAAAGAGCTTGAACGCGCGTGGAAAGGAGCTATCCCATGCTTGCTGAAATCAAAGGCTTAAATGAAGAATGCGGCGTTTTTGGGATTTGGGGGCATGAAGAAGCCCCGCAAATCACGTATTACGGCCTTCACAGCCTCCAGCACAGAGGACAGGAGGGCGCGGGCATTGTGGCGACTGACGGTGAAAAGCTGACGGCGCATAAAGGTCAAGGGCTGATCACTGAAGTATTTCAAAACGGTGAGCTCAGCAAAGTAAAGGGGAAAGGCGCAATCGGACACGTTCGGTACGCAACGGCTGGCGGCGGCGGATATGAAAATGTTCAGCCGCTCCTCTTCCGCTCTCAAAACAACGGCAGCCTGGCGCTTGCCCATAACGGAAACTTGGTGAATGCCACTCAGCTGAAGCAGCAGCTTGAAAATCAAGGGAGCATCTTTCAGACTTCTTCGGATACAGAGGTTTTGGCTCACCTGATCAAAAGAAGCGGCCACTTCACGCTGAAGGATCAGATTAAAAACTCGCTTTCTATGCTGAAAGGCGCCTACGCGTTCCTGATCATGACTGAAACAGAAATGATCGTAGCGCTTGACCCGAACGGGCTTAGACCGCTGTCAATCGGCATGATGGGAGACGCTTATGTCGTCGCTTCAGAAACATGCGCATTTGATGTCGTCGGTGCGACGTACCTTCGCGAGGTGGAGCCGGGAGAAATGCTGATTATCAATGATGATGGCATGAAATCAGAGCGCTTCTCCATGAATATCAACCGTTCTATTTGCAGCATGGAGTACATTTATTTCTCAAGACCTGACAGCAATATTGACGGCATTAACGTGCACAGTGCGCGTAAAAGCCTTGGAAAAATGCTCGCTCAGGAATCAGCGGTTGAAGCTGATGTCGTGACAGGGGTTCCGGATTCCAGTATTTCAGCGGCTATCGGCTACGCGGAAGCAACGGGCATCCCGTACGAGCTTGGATTAATCAAAAACCGTTATGTGGGCAGAACGTTTATTCAGCCGTCTCAGGCTCTTCGTGAGCAGGGCGTCAGAATGAAGCTTTCTGCGGTGCGCGGTGTTGTAGAAGGGAAACGCGTCGTTATGGTGGATGACTCCATCGTGCGCGGAACAACAAGCCGCCGGATCGTAACAATGCTCAGAGAAGCGGGTGCGACAGAAGTGCATGTGAAAATCAGTTCGCCGCCGATCGCTCATCCGTGCTTTTACGGCATTGATACGTCCACACATGAAGAGCTGATCGCGTCTTCTCACTCGGTTGAAGAAATCCGTCAGGAAATCGGAGCCGACACTCTCTCATTTTTGAGTGTCGAAGGGCTGCTGAAAGGAATCGGCAGAAAATACGAAGACTCGAATTGCGGGCAATGTCTTGCTTGCTTTACAGGGAAATATCCGACTGAAATTTATCAGGACACTGTGCTTCCTCATGTAAAAGAAGCGGTGTTAACCAAATAAAACTTGAAAATGACATAAAGGCAGCGCAGTTTGGCTGCCTTTCTCTTTCTGCCCTTGTTCGGAGAGATATTTTGAAAAGCGCCTTAAAGGAGTGAATAGGATGTCTGAAGCATATAAAAACGCAGGAGTTGACATCGAAGCCGGATATGAAGCTGTAAAACGGATGAAAAAACATGTGGAGCGCACGAAAAGGCTTGGCGTTATGGGCAGCCTTGGCGGCTTTGGCGGCATGTTTGATCTGTCGGAGCTTTCTTATCAGAAACCCGTTTTAATTTCGGGAACAGACGGTGTCGGCACAAAATTAAAGCTGGCTTTTTCCATGAATAAACATGACACGATCGGTGTAGACGCTGTTGCAATGTGTGTCAATGACGTGCTTGCGCAAGGTGCGGAGCCGCTCTTTTTTCTCGACTATTTAGCGGTCGGCAAAGCGGACCCTGTGAAAATCGAGCAGATCGTACAAGGCGTTGCGGATGGCTGTGAGCAATCAGGTTCAGCCTTGGTCGGCGGAGAAACCGCTGAAATGCCTGGATTATATACAGCTGATGAATACGATATTGCAGGTTTCTCAGTTGGTGTAGCGGAAAAGGATGAAATCGTGACCGGCGAAAACATCAAGGAAGGCCACCTTTTAATCGGACTAAGCTCCAGCGGTCTTCACAGCAACGGATTTTCCCTTGTGAGAAAGGTGCTTCTGGACGATGCAGAGCTTGATCTCGACGAGACGTATGAGCCGTTTGAACGCCCGCTCGGCGAAGAACTGCTTGAGCCGACAAGAATTTACGTGAAGCCTGTGCTTGCGGCTGTGAAAAGCGGACTCATTGATGGTATGGCGCATGTAACAGGCGGCGGATTTATTGAAAATCTTCCGCGTATGCTTCCTGAAGGCTTAAGTGCGGAAATCGATCACGGCTCTTGGCCGATCCCGCCGATCTTCTCTTTCTTGCAGGAGCATGGCAAGCTGAAAGAAGGAGACATGTTTAACGTCTTTAATATGGGCATCGGATTTGTTCTCGCAGTAAAAGAAGAACATCTCACCGAAGTCATCGGAACGCTTGAAAGCCAAGGCGAAAAAGCCTATTTGATCGGGCGAGTAAAACATGGTGAAGGCGTTACATTCGGCGGTGCTGCACTTTCATGAAAAAGTTTGCGGTATTTGCATCCGGAAACGGCTCAAACTTTGAAGCCATCGTCACGCGTTTGAAAGAGGAGAACTGGGATGCAGCCGTTTCGCTCCTCGTTTGCGATAAGCCGCAGGCGAAAGTCATCGAGCGGGCGGAAAGATTCCAGATTCCATCCTTTGCATTTGAGCCGAAGTCTTATGAAAACAAGGCCGCATTTGAACGGGCCATTATTGAACAGCTTCATCTTCATGAAGCAGAATTGATCGTTCTCGCCGGGTATATGAGACTGATCGGTGATACGCTGCTTCAGGCATACGGAGGAAAAATCATCAACATCCATCCTTCCCTTCTTCCCGCTTTCCCTGGAATAGACGCAGTCGGACAGGCATACCGGGCGGGTGTGAAGGTTGCCGGGATTACCGTTCATTATGTCGATGAAGGAATGGATACAGGGCCGATCATCGCTCAAAAGGCAATTGAAATTACCGAAGAAGATACATTAGAAACCATTGAACATCACATTCACAAGCTTGAGCACAAATGGTATCCGAGTGTGATTAAAGAGCTATTAGGATTAAATAACAGAGGTGAAAAGGCATGACCATTAAACGCGCACTAATCAGTGTTTCAGATAAAACAAATCTTGTTCCTTTCGTAAAAGAACTGACAGAGCTTGGCGTTGAAGTGATTTCAACCGGCGGCACAAAAAAGCTTCTTCAAGAAAACGGTGTTGATGTCATCGGAATTTCTGAAGTGACAGGTTTTCCGGAAATTATGGACGGGCGCTTAAAAACGCTTCATCCGAATATTCACGGCGGTCTTCTCGCAGTTCGCGGCAATGAAGAGCATATGGCGCAGATCAATGAACACGGCATTGCGCCAATTGACCTGGTTGTCGTCAACCTCTATCCATTTAAAGAAACGATTTCTAAAGAGAATGTGACGTACGAAGAGGCTATTGAAAACATTGATATCGGCGGACCTGGCATGCTGCGTGCGGCATCGAAAAACCATCAGGATGTGACGGTTATCGTTGACCCAGCGGATTACAGCCCTGTTCTGAATCAAATCAAAGAAGAAGGCGATGTTTCGCTTCAGAAAAAACGCGAGCTGGCGGCAAAAGTATTCCGCCACACTGCGGCATATGACGCGCTGATCGCTGACTATCTGACAAATGTTGTCGGTGAAAAAGAACCAGAGCAATTCACCGTTACGTTTGAGAAAAAACAATCGCTTCGCTATGGGGAAAATCCTCATCAAGAAGCAACATTCTACCAAAGCGCGCTTCCTGTCAAAGGATCTATTGCGCAAGCAGAACAGCTGCACGGCAAAGAGCTTTCTTACAACAACATTAAAGATGCGGACGCAGCTGTTCAAATTGTTCGTGAATTCACTGAGCCTGCAGCGGTTGCTGTGAAGCATATGAATCCGTGCGGCGTGGGAACTGGCGAAACGATCGCAGAAGCGTTTGACAGAGCGTTCGAAGCAGATAAAACATCGATTTTCGGCGGCATTATCGCGTTGAACCGTGAAGTGGACAAGCCAACAGCCGAAGCGCTTCATCATATTTTCTTAGAAATCATCATTGCGCCTTCATTCAGCCAGGAAGCGCTTGATATCCTGACAGCGAAGAAAAATCTCCGTCTGCTGACACTTGATGTGACAGCTGCCGTCCAAAAAGAAAAACAGCTGACATCTGTACAAGGCGGATTGCTGATTCAAGATTTAGATATGCACGGCTTTAATGATGCTGAGATCAGCATTCCGACAAAAAGAGAGCCGAACGAGCAAGAGTGGGAAGATTTGAAGCTTGCTTGGAAAGTCGTGAAACATGTGAAATCCAATGCGATCGTTCTCGCAAAAGATAACATGACAGTAGGTGTAGGAGCCGGACAAATGAACCGCGTCGGATCAGCGAAAATCGCAATCGAGCAGGCAGGAGAAAAAGCGAAAGGCAGCGCACTCGGATCAGATGCATATTTCCCAATGCCTGATACAGTCGAAGAAGCGGCAAAAGCGGGCGTTACAGCTATCATCCAGCCAGGTGGATCTATCCGTGACGAGGATTCCATTAAAAAAGCGGACGAGTACGGCATTGCCATGGTATTCACCGGCATCAGACACTTCAAACATTAAGGGGATGAAAACGACGTGAATGTATTAATTATCGGTAAAGGCGGAAGAGAGCATACGCTGGCATGGAAGGTGGCGCAAAGCAGCCTTGTTGATACGGTATTTGCCGCTCCGGGAAATGACGGCATGGCATCTTCTGCACAGCTTGTAAACATTGAGGAAAGCGACCACGCCGGGCTTGTCTCATTTGCAAAAGAAAATCAGGTCGGGCTGACCATTGTCGGACCTGAGGTTCCTTTAATTGAAGGCCTTGTTGATGAGTTCGAAAAAGCCGGTCTTCGTGTGTTCGGTCCGTCAAAAGCCGCTGCAATCATCGAAGGAAGCAAACAGTTCGCAAAGGATTTAATGAAGAAATACGACATACCGACCGCAGAATACGACACGTTTACATCCTTTGAAGAAGCGAAGGCTTATGTGCAGGAAAAAGGCGCTCCGATTGTCATTAAAGCGGACGGACTTGCGGCTGGAAAAGGCGTAACTGTTGCGATGACGGAAGAAGAAGCCATCGCGTGTCTGCATGATTTTCTTGAGGATGAAAAATTCGGTGATGCGAGCGCATCTGTCGTAATTGAAGAATTTCTATCTGGCGAAGAGTTTTCCCTCATGGCGTTTGTCAAAGGAGAAAAGGTATATCCGATGGTCATTGCCCAGGATCATAAGCGTGCTTTTGATGGAGACAAAGGGCCGAATACAGGAGGAATGGGCGCTTACTCTCCTGTTCCGCAAATTTCGGAAGACACCGTGCGTCATGCTGTAGAAACGATCGTCAAGCCAGCCGCAAAAGCAATGGTTCAAGAAGGTCGCTCCTTCACAGGCGTTTTGTATGCGGGGCTGATGCTCACTGCGAATGGATCGAAGGTCATTGAATTTAATGCCCGCTTCGGCGACCCGGAAACGCAGGTTGTGCTGCCTCGTATGGATTCTGATCTGGTACAAGTGCTTCTAGATCTTTTAGATGATAAGGAAGTTGACTTGAGATGGAAGGATACGGCGGCAGTCAGTGTCGTGCTTGCTTCAGAAGGCTATCCTGAAAGCTATGCAAAAGGCACGCCGATTGGCAGCCTGACAGCAAATGCTGATCAAGTTGTCGTCTTCCATGCCGGAACGAAAGCAGAAGGTGAAGAGTTCGTCACAAACGGCGGCCGTGTCGCCAATGTGACCGCTTTTGATGAAACGTTTGAAGCGGCACGAGACAGAGTGTACAAAGCCGTTGATGAGATCATCAAACCCGGCCTGTTTTTCAGAAAAGATATCGGAGCACGAGCTCTGAAGGCTGCCCAAAAATAAAGTGAAGAAAAACCCGCAGATTGTGCTGCGGGTTTTTTGTTATACAAAAGCATGCCGGAAAGCGGAAGAAGAAAGCACAACAAGCGTGGTCGGTTTTCCGTGGGCCATTGAAGCGTCTATAAAATCTTCTAGACTATGCACAGATTCCGTCACCACTTTTGTCACATAGCTGTACATACCTGTAATCCGGTGGTTCTCTGCCACATCGGGGTGAGCTGCGGCAAAGGCGGCGTAGTGTTTGCAGCTTTTCGGCTCCATCAGGATAAAAGCAGTGACATGTTTGTTTAGCTTTTCATAACAGATATCAGCGCTGTACCCGGTAATGACCCCTTTGTCCTCAAGCTTTCTGACACGTTCCGCCGCACTCGGAGAGCTGAGTCCGACAAGCTTTCCTAATTCAACCATCGTTAATCTGGCATTTTGCTGCAAATGCGAAAGAATTTGAAGGTCTGTATCGTCCATTGGTATTGCTCCTTTACATATTTAGGTGAATTGATAAAAATACCTTTTATGATTAGGTGATGTTGTTGTTTTATCTTAATTGTAGCATATAAGTGTCGTCATCTTTTTTCTATAATAAAGCCATCAACATGAGAGGAGGCATCATTTTGCCGGAATTGCAGCGTTCGATTACTTGGGTTCAAGGAGCGGCATTAACGATCGGGGCCGTATTGGGCTGCGGGATCTTAATTCTTCCGTCTGTCACGGCTGACGCCGCTGGTCCCGCTTCTTTATTGGTTTGGGGATTTATGTCTTTCTTATCTTTTCTGCTCGTCGGCACACTGGCGCGCCTTGTCAGAATGGCGCCAAGCGCAGGAGGAATCACGGCTTATGTACAGCTAGCTTTTCGGCCAAAAGCCGGAGCCATGTTGGGCTGGATTATGCTGGGATCGGTTCCGATCGGTGTGCCAGTGATCGCTTTGACTGGCGCACATTATGTCAGCTACGTCACACAGGCTTCAGATTGGCAGATTGCTTGCATTGCAGCAAGTATGCTGGCGATCTCCATTTTGCTTCATATCAGGGGCATTCAATTATCAGCAAACATCAGCATACTCGTCATCTGTGTCATTCTGCTGCTGCTTGTCATTTCTGTTGCTGTTTCACTGCCCCATGTAAAAGCAGCTGAATTTAAGCCTTTTCTGCCGCATGGCTGGTTTGCCGCGGGTTCTGTTTCTGTCATCATCTTTTTTTCTTTTGTAGGCTGGGAAATGATTACCCCATTAGCTGAAGAGTTTAAACAACCGGAAAAGGATGTTCCAATCAGTTTATTCTTGGCGGCAGCTTGTGTGGCGGTGCTTTATATCATGCTATCGTTTGTCACTGTAGGCACTCATGCATATGGAGAAAAAGGAGAAATCGCATCTCTGACGATGCTCATATCAAAAGGTACAGGGGATATTGGGGTATATGTAACGACTTGTTTAGCTCTTTTTATTACATTCGCCACCATTCATGCCAACATTGCGGGATTTTCAAGAATGGTCTATGCGTTGGCGAGAGAAGGTCATATTCCCGGGTATTTCGGGAAGCTCAGTCATACAAAACATACACCTGTCCGTGTATTAACAGCGCTGGCTTTCGTGTTTGGTTTCGTTCTTATGGCAAACGGCATATTTCAAATTGATCTGACAACGCTCCTGAAAGGACCAAGCTCAGCATTCATCGCATCTTACATATGCACAATGGCGGCAGCGCTGAAGCTGCTGAACTGGAAGGATTCAGGCTGGTGGATGGCTTTGGGGGCGCTTCTTCTTTGTACAGTGATCTACTTATTTAGCGGCTGGGCTCTCTTGTATCCGGCTGCGTTTGCGGCTGTTGGTTTTTTCTATATGAAGACAAAGGGATATACTGAGAAAAAGCTTGATCACGTTTCATGATCAAGCTTTTTTGCTTACGATTCTTGATGATCCTGTCCATGGTTTTCACCAGTGCTGTTTTGAAACATATAGGTCACAGGGCAGAAACGCAGTATGCCTGAACCTGCCTTCATGGCGCCCATAAAGATGCAGAACAGATGCATTCTGCACCAAGGTTTTTTCGTATACTTGGCACTGGCAGCTGACATAATTGTCAGTCCGCAGGCGATACGGAAGACGGCATTGATGAGACTGATGTTTGGTTTCATGGAATCTGCTCCTTTTACTTAAAAAAGTTTTTTAATCGAACCTTCAAAAATTTGTAACGTTTTTATCGTGCGTGATGGAGAAGGATGTGATAACATGAGTCTAATACATGTAAAGGAGAGTATGTGAATGTCCGAACGCACCTTTAACTGGAAAAACAAAGACATCAGGGCACAGGTTGATGTTGTAGACTCTAAGCTGCTTCCAACGCTCCTTTTACGGAATGCTCTCGTCTTAAATCCATATGTAAAACAATGGCTGAAAAAAAACATTTGGATTTATCAGGACCGTATTGTTTATGTTGGTCATGAACTTCCGGATAGAACCGAAGAAATTCATACGATTGATTGTGAAGGAAAATACATTGTGCCTGGCTATATCGAACCGCACGCACATCCTTTTCAAATATATAATCCCCAAACGCTGGCGGAATATGTGTCTCAGTACGGTACAACGACATTCGTAAATGATAACTTATTTTTGCTTTTGCAAAGCGGAAAAAAGAAAGCGCTTACTATTTTGAACGAACTCAAAAAGCTTCCGGTTCAGTATTTTTGGTGGTCACGGTATGACCTGCAGACCGAGGTTTTGAACGAGGATCACGTTCTTCCGTTTGACGTCAGAAAGCAGTGGATTGAACATCCGGATGTCATTCAAGGCGGAGAAATGACTGGCTGGCCGCGTCTTGTAGATGGCGATGATTTAATGCTTCACTGTATGCAGGCCACAAAAAAACAGCGGAAACGCATAGAAGGGCATTTTCCCGGCGCATCAGATAAAACGCTTACAAAAATGAAGCTGTTCGGAGCGGATTGTGATCATGAAGCCATGACAGGTGATGAAGTGATGAGAAGGCTGGAACTGGGCTATTATGTATCACTTCGCAATTCGTCCATTCGCCCTGATTTAAGAAATATATTGCAGGAGCTTCATGAAAAGGGCTTCCGCTACTACGACCACTTTTTTTACACAACAGACGGCGCTACGCCTAATTTCTATAAAGGCGGCATGACAAACGAGCTTATCCGGATTGCCCTGGAAGAAGGGGTTCCGGCAATCGATGCGTACAATATGGCATCCTTTAACATCGCAAAGTATTACCAAATGGATGATTATTTAGGCGTTGTCGGACCGGGAAGACTTGCGTCACTGAATATCCTTGAGGACCCGTTGCAGCCGAATCCGGTAACCGTTCTGTCAAAAGGCAAAATTCTGCGTGAAGACGGCCGTGATATGAATGCGTTTCCACATACGAACTGGAATAAAGGCGGTCTTGTCCCGCTTGAGCTTTCATATGATATGACGATGGATGATTTGCAGTTTTCCATGCCGATGGGCGTAAAAATGCGGAATGCGGTGATTATGGAGCCGTATATGATTGAGATCGACAACTCAGTCGAACAGCTTTCATTTGACCATGATGAAAGTTATTTAACGATGCTTGACAGACATGGGAAATGGCGCGTGAATACGATGATAAAAGGATTTGCGTCAAGTGTGCAGGGATTTGTGAGCTCCTTTACGACGACGGGTGACATTGTCGCGATCGGAAAAAACAAAGCGGATATGCTGCTTGCTTTCTCCCGCATGAAAGAAATCGGCGGGGGAATTGTGCTTGCGGAAAACGGAAAAATCCTTCACGAAATACCGCTTTCACTGTGCGGATGCGCTTCTTCGGAATCGTATGACATCGTGCTGGAAAAGGAACAGAAGCTGAGAGATCTTTTGACTGAAAGAGGCTATGAGTATTGTGATCCGGTTTATACGCTGCTCTTTTTGCAAAGCACGCACCTCCCGTATATACGCATTACGCCAAGAGGAATCTTCGACGTGATGAAAAAAACTGTACTCTTTCCATCGATAATGCGTTAAAATATAAAAGAGCGGGGAGCCGACATATGAAAAAATGGATGACAGTTTGCGTACTGTGTTTCGCGTTTTTCCTGCTAGTATCCTGCCAGCAGAAGGACGCTGTCCCTGATCACACAAAGAAGCTGAAAGCTCCTTTGACGGGACTGGAGACTGAGCAGAAGGTGACTGAACGCAGGCCTGTTGCTGTCATGGTGAACAATCACCCGAAGGCGAGGCCGCAATCAGGACTGTCTAAAGCCGACATTGTCATAGAAGCGCTTGCCGAAGGCCAAATCACAAGGTTTCTGGCCATTTTTCAAAGCCAGATGCCTGAAACTGTCGGACCTGTGCGGAGTGCGCGGGAATATTTCGTCACTCTCAGCAACGGTTTTGACAGCATATTTGTCCATCACGGCTGGAGTCCCGGCGCCAAGGAGCAGCTGGAATCCGGAGCTGCCGATTATATTAATGGATTGGATTTTGACGGAAGCTTATTTTGGAGAGCTGATTTCAGCGAACCGCCCCACAATTCTTACACGTCTTATCAGTACATAAAAAAGGCGGCAGAACAAAAGGGATATGAGCTGAAGCAGGAAACAGATCCAATGCTGTTTCAAACATCAGATGCAAAACCTGTAAATGAATCTTATAATGTTCGGGTAGATTATGGAACAAAAAACGTTACAAATCTTGTCGAATACAACTATGATAAAAAAACTGAAGCTTATACGAGAAGCTCTGATGGTGTCATGACGACAGACCGGGAGACCGGAAAGCCGGTTGCAATGCAAAATATTTTCATTGTTGAAGCCAGCCATCATACTATTGACCAAGATGGAAGGCGTGACATCGACATAGAATCAGGGGGTAAAGGTCTGCTGTTTCAGCACGGAAACGTCATTGAAGCAGACTGGAAAAATGTAAACGGAAGAATTGTGCCGGTAAAAGACGGCAAATGGCTGCCGTTTGTGCCAGGAAAGACATGGATAAATATCGTGCCTGATCTCGATGCGGCTTCCATTAGTAAAGGAGAAGGTGTGTAACGATGCAAATCGATAAATTACGCGGCAAAGAACTGGACCAGTTATTTAACTCGATCTTATCGCTGAAAGACCTGGAGGAATGTTATCGGTTCTTCGATGATCTTTGCACAATTAACGAAATTCAATCGCTGGCTCAGCGCCTTGAAGTGGCGCGTATGCTCCGCGAAGGAAACACGTATCATAAAATTGAAACAGAAACAGGCGCTTCTACAGCGACCATTTCCCGAGTGAAACGATGCTTAAATTATGGAAATGACGCATATGAAATGGCGCTTGACCGTGTGAAGGAGAATGAAACAGAGTCTTCTTCCAAATAAAAAACCGCCCTGCCGTCTGGCAAGGGGCGGTTTTTTTATGAAACAATTTTCTCAATCAGATTGTCGATGTCAACTGTGCTGCCATCCTCTTTTCGATAGACAACATGCTCCTTGGAAAAATGAACCGGAGAATCGATCCCGGCTGCTGCGGCCAGATTAAACAGCCCCTCACGCAGCGAAATGACGTAGTTGCAGACGCGGTGCTGTTTTTCCTCAACGCTCAGCGCTTTTTGCAGCTTCGGATCTGTGGTCGCAACGCCTGCCGGGCATGTGTTGGTGTGGCATACGAGGGCGCGGATGCATCCGACTGAAAACATCATGCCGCGTGCAATGTTGACAAAATCAGCGCCCAGAGCTAAAGCGACCGCGATTTTGTCAGGGGTCAGCAGCTTTCCGGAAGCAAAAAGTTTCATACGGTCACGCAAGCCGTATTGTCTGAGCAGCGTATCAACGATAGGGAGCGCCGTCATAATCGGGAGGCCGACTGTGTCGGCAAGCTCATAGAAGGAAGCGCCGGTACCGCCTTCACTACCGTCTACCGTAATAAAATCAGGATGTTTTCCGCTTTTCTGCATATAAGAAAAAAGCTCATGCAAGTCATCAGGCTGGCCTGCAACAATTTTAATGCCGACCGGCTTTTGACCGACGTTTCGCAGCTTTTCAATAAAATCCAGCATTTCAGGCGCGCTTGAAAATTCATGAAAGCGGTTTGGGCTGTCGATTGACTTTCCGGGTTCGACATTCCGGATGTCTGCCACCTCTTCTGATACTTTAGCGCCATCCACATGTCCGCCGCGGGTTTTAGCTCCTTGTGCGAGCTTCAGCTCAAACGCTTTAATTTGATCCAGCCGGCTTTTCTTTTTAAATTCCTCCCACGAAAATTCCCCTTTTCTATTGCGTACGCCAAATAGACCGGGGCCGATTTGGCAGATGATATCAGCACCTCCCTTTAAGTGATACTCAGACAATCCGCCTTCACCGGTATTCATCCAAGTGCCGCCCGCCTGGTGCAGCCCTTTTGACAGCGCCGTAATGGCGCGCTCTCCAAGTGAACCGTAGCTCATGGCGGATTGACCGACTAATCCCTTCACATAAAAAGGCTTTTCGCATGTACTCCCGCCGATGACTTGAACATCATCAGGATGGAGAAAATACGGATCAGCCTTGATACGTTCGGCATGTTCGCTGCGTCTGAACAGATTGTCCGAATCGATTTTATAGATGTGGGTTTCGATTTTCGGAGACTGGCCCACACGCAATTCTTCTTTTTGTTTTGGGAAAAGGGCGTTTCGGATATAATAGCCCGGTTGATCAAAATCTCTTACCGATCCGAACCCCATCATTCTGCTTTTGTATTTTCCTGATATGACTGTTTGCTCATATTCTTTTCGTGAAAAAGGCTGTTCCTCATTGTCATTGCTGAATAAATACTGCCGCAGCTCCGGTCCGATTTTTTCAAAAATATAGCGAAACCTTCCGATGACAGGATAATTGCGGAGGATTGAATGCTCCTGCTGTTTTTCGTCCTTTATGTAGATCCAGACAAACAATGCGATGGGGATAACGATGATCCCGATGATAAATGCAATAAGTGCAATAATGATGTATTCCATCTGTCAGCCTCCCTTTTTTATGTAACCATTTCCACTGTTGGGGCGTTTCCAAACAATAGAAAATATTACTGTGTTTTTCTATAAAAAGAGAGCGGAACAGCCGCTTTTTTTCTGCGGAAATAGAATCAAAACACCTTTTTCAGTGAATAAAGAGAATGACGGCTTTTTCCGTTTTTCCGCGCTATGTGAATTTGTTATAATGTTTAAATGGTAAGAAACGAATGGAGGAACGGATGACGTGTACGATGTAACGGAGTGGAAGCATGTCTTTAAACTCGATCCAAATAAAGATTTGCCTGATGAACAGCTGGAGATTCTTTGTGAGTCAGGGACTAATGCGGTTATTATCGGAGGAAGCGACGGTGTAACGGAGGATAATGTCCTGCGGATGCTGTCTCAGGTGAGACGGTTTTTAGTGCCGTGTGTCCTTGAGGTGTCAGCGATTGAAGCGATTGTCCCTGGCTTTGACTTATATTTTATTCCGAGTGTATTAAACAGCAAAAATCCGGATTGGATTGTCGGAATGCATCAGAAAGCCATGAAGGAATATGGAGAACTGATGTCGATGGAAGAAATCGTGGCGGAAGGCTACTGTATCGTAAATCCTGATTGCAAAGCCGCGGTATTAACGGAGGCGGACACCAATTTGAATCATGACGATATCATCGCCTATGCGCGCGTATCTGAACTGCTGCAGCTTCCGATTTTTTATCTGGAATACAGCGGCGCTCTTGGGGACATAGAAGCCGTGAAGAAAACGAAGGCTGTATTGGAAACGTCCACCCTGTTTTACGGAGGCGGCATTAAAGATGCGGAGACGGCAAAACAGTATGCCGAGCACGCGGATGTCATTGTGGTGGGCAACGCTGTGTATGAGAATTTTGATGAAGCGCTGAAGACAGTAGCAGCTGTCAAAGGCGAGTAGCGAAATGTACGGATTTGGTTTATGATAGAACATATGTTTGTATAGGCGGGTGACGAATTTTGAATTACATTAGCAATCAACTATTAAGCGGATTAAACCCCGTTCAGCAGGAAGCTGTCAAAACAACGGACGGGCCTTTGCTGCTGATGGCGGGAGCGGGAAGCGGAAAGACGCGTGTCCTGACACACAGGATCGCTTATTTAATGGCGGAAAAGCATGTGGCGCCGTGGAACATTCTGGCGATCACATTTACAAATAAAGCGGCACGGGAAATGAAAGAACGTGTGGAAAGCATTCTCGGACCGGGCGCGGACGATATCTGGATTTCCACGTTCCACAGCATGTGTGTGCGGATTTTGCGCCGAGATATCGACCGCATCGGGATCAACCGCAATTTCTCAATCCTTGATACGGCTGACCAGCTTTCAGTCATCAAGGGAATTTTGAAGGAACGCAACCTCGATCCGAAAAAATTTGATCCGAGGAGCATCCTCGGCACGATCAGCAGTGCGAAAAACGAATTAACCGAACCTGAGGAATTTTCTAAGGTTGCCGGCGGCTACTATGATCAGGTCGTCAGCGATGTATACACTGATTATCAGAAAAAATTGCTGAAAAACCAGTCGCTTGATTTCGACGACTTAATTATGACGACCATTAAACTGTTTGACCGTATTCCGGAAGTGCTTGAGTTTTATCAGCGCAAATTCCAATACATCCACGTCGATGAGTATCAGGATACGAACAGAGCGCAATACATGCTCGTGAAGCAGCTGGCTGAGCGTTTCCAAAACCTTTGTGTTGTCGGCGACTCCGACCAGTCCATCTACAGATGGCGCGGGGCGGACATTGCCAACATTCTTTCCTTTGAAAAGGATTATCCGAATGCCAGCGTCATTTTGCTTGAACAAAACTACCGTTCGACAAAACGGATTTTGCGCGCGGCCAACGAAGTGATCCAAAACAACACAAACCGAAAGCCGAAAAATCTATGGACGGAAAACGATGAAGGAATTAAAATTTCCTATTACCGCGGAGACAATGAATTCGGTGAAGGACAATTTGTTGCCGGGAAAATTTATGAGCTTCATAACACCGGCAAACGGAAGCTGTCGGATATCGCCATCTTGTACCGGACAAACGCCCAGTCCCGTGTGATTGAGGAAACGCTTCTCAAAGCGGGCCTGAACTATAACATTGTCGGCGGCACAAAGTTCTATGACAGAAAAGAAATCAAAGACATCCTCGCGTACCTGCGTCTCGTATCCAATCCGGATGATGACATCAGCTTCACGCGTATTGTCAATGTGCCGAAGCGCGGAATAGGCGCCACATCGCTTGAAAAAATCGCTTCATATGCAGCGATGAACGGCTTGTCACTATTCCAAGCGATTCAGCAGGTTGATTTCATTGGCGTCAGCGCCAAGGCAGCAAACGCGCTCGACAGCTTCAGACAGATGATTGAGAACCTGACAAACATGCAGGACTATTTATCAATTACCGAGCTGACCGAAGAAATTCTCGATAAAACCGAATACAGAGAAATGCTGAAGGCTGAAAAATCAATTGAAGCCCAAAGCCGTTTAGAAAACATCGACGAGTTCCTGTCTGTAACGAAAAACTTTGAACAGAAAAGCGAAGACAAAACACTCGTTGCGTTCCTGACTGATTTGGCACTGATCGCTGATATCGACCAGCTCGACCAGAAAGAGGAAGAATCCGGCGGCACGGATGCGATCACGCTGATGACGCTGCACGCCGCAAAAGGATTGGAATTCCCGGTTGTTTTCCTTATGGGACTCGAGGAAGGCGTCTTCCCGCACAGCCGTTCACTGATGGAAGAAGCAGAGATGGAAGAAGAACGCCGTCTCGCTTACGTGGGCATTACAAGAGCGGAGCAGGAGCTTTATCTGACCAACGCAAAAATGCGCACGTTGTTTGGCAGAACAAACATGAACCCGGAATCACGCTTTATCGGTGAAATTCCTGATGATTTATTGGAAAACCTAAATGAGAAAAAAGAAACGAGAGCGCCGTCTGCGAGAAAAATGCAGCCGAGACGCGGCCCTGTTTCCCGTCCGGTGTCCTACGCAAGCAAAACAGGCGGCGATACCCTAAGCTGGGCTGTCGGAGATAAAGCCGGGCATAAAAAATGGGGCACAGGAACCGTTGTCAGCGTGAAAGGCGAAGGAGAAGGGACCGAACTCGATATTGCCTTCCCGAGCCCGATCGGTGTGAAACGCCTGTTAGCGGCATTCGCGCCAATAGAAAAGCAGTAATTGAAGAGGAAAGGAAGAAGCAGATGGACAAAGAAACAGCGAAGCAGCGGGCAGAACAACTGCGCCGCACCATCAACAAGTATAGCTATGAATATTACACCTTAGATGAACCGAGCGTCCCGGATGCCGAATACGACAGATTGATGCAGGAGCTGATTGCGATTGAGGAGGAGCATCCAGACCTCAGAACGCCTGATTCTCCTACACAGCGTGTCGGCGGCGCTGTGCTTGATGCGTTTCAAAAAGTCACTCACGGCACGCCGATGCTCAGTCTGGGCAACGCGTTTAATGCTGACGATCTCCGCGACTTTGACCGCCGTGTGCGACAGGCCGTGGGTGATGATGTGGCGTATAATGTGGAGCTGAAGATAGACGGTCTTGCTGTTTCTCTCCGTTATGAAGACGGCTATTTTGTCAGAGGCGCGACAAGAGGCGACGGGACGACGGGAGAGGATATTACGGAAAATCTGAAGACGATCCGCACTATCCCGCTCAAAATGAAACGCAGCCTTTCGATTGAAGTGCGCGGCGAGGCGTATATGCCGAAGCGTTCGTTTGAAGCGCTCAATGAAGAACGGATCAAAAACGAGGAAGAACCGTTCGCAAATCCGCGCAATGCCGCTGCGGGATCACTCAGACAGCTTAACCCTAAAATTGCGGCGAAACGAAATCTCGATATCTTCGTCTACAGTATAGCGGAGCTTGACGAAATGGGTGTGGAGACACAAAGCCAAGGACTTGATTTTCTCGACGACATCGGCTTTAAAACGAACCAGGAACGGAAAAAATGCGGCAGCATAGAAGAAGTCATTGCGATGATCGATGAGCTTCAGGCGAAACGCGCCGATCTCCCGTATGAAATTGACGGCATCGTCATCAAAGTGGATTCCCTTGATCAGCAGGAGGAGCTTGGTTTTACGGCGAAAAGCCCGCGCTGGGCCATAGCGTATAAGTTTCCTGCAGAAGAAGTCGTGACAAAGCTTCTCGATATCGAATTAAATGTCGGAAGGACGGGTGTGATTACGCCGACCGCGATTCTTGAGCCGGTAAAAGTAGCCGGGACAACGGTCTCAAGAGCATCCCTTCATAACGAAGATTTAATTAGAGAGAAGGATATCCGGATTTTGGATAAGGTAGTCATCAAAAAAGCGGGCGATATCATTCCTGAAGTCGTGAACGTTCTCGTTGAACAGCGGACAGGGGAAGAAAAGGAATTCAGCATGCCGACAAGATGCCCTGAATGCGGCAGTGAACTCGTCCGCATTGAAGGAGAAGTGGCACTTCGCTGCATCAATCCTGAATGCCCTGCACAAATCAGAGAAGGTCTGATTCATTTTGTCTCCCGCAATGCCATGAACATTGACGGGCTTGGCGAACGAGTCATTACACAGCTGTTTCAGGAGAATCTCGTCCGAAATGTGGCAGATCTGTATAAGCTGACGAAGGAACAGGTGATTCAGCTCGAACGCATGGGCGAAAAATCAACTGAAAACCTGATCAGCTCTATACAGAAATCGAAGGAAAATTCATTAGAGCGCCTGTTATTCGGCCTTGGCATCCGCTTTATCGGCTCGAAGGCTGCAAAGACGCTCGCCATGCACTTTGAAAGCCTGGATAATCTGAAAAAAGCCACCATAGAGGAGCTTCTCGCAATAGATGAAATTGGTGAAAAAATGGCTGACGCAGTCATCACCTATTTCCATAAAGAAGAAATGCTCGAGCTTTTGGCAGAGCTTGAGGAGCTGGGCGTAAACACACTTTATAAAGGTCCGAAAAAAGTAAAAGCAGAGGACAGCGATTCCTATTTTGCAGGCAAAACCATCGTTCTGACAGGAAAGCTGGAAGAGCTGTCAAGAAACGAAGCGAAAGCGCAAATTGAAGCGCTCGGCGGAAAGATGACTGGAAGCGTCAGCAAAAACACAGACTTGGTCATCGCCGGAGAAGCGGCGGGAAGCAAGCTGACAAAAGCGCAAGAGCTGAACATTGAAGTGTGGAATGAAGAACAGTTAATGGGAGAGCTAAAGAAATAAGAGGAGTGTTTTCTATTGAAAAAGACGTTGGTAATGGCGGCAACGGCGGCAGTGTTAATGCTGTCTGCCTGTTCGTCAGGTTTTGGGGGGAAGAAGGAGGAAGAGATTACGCAAAAAACGGCGAAATCGTCAGAAAAAGCGATTATCCCGAAATACAATATCTCTGACTCCTATTACAAAATGGTGCTTCCGTTTAAGGCGGGGAAAGCACGTGGCCTGACAACGGAACAGCTGAATACAAGACTTGATATTGATGAGTTTGAAACGGGGCTGATGCGCCTTGCCCAGGACTCTTTCTCGACAGATGATTATCTGTTCCAAGAAGGACAATACTTAGATGAAGATACAGTATTAAGCTGGCTGGCTCGGAAAAAAACAGGCTCTGATCTGAAAAAAGCCCAAAAAGAAGATAAAAACTTTAAAAACGAGGGTCTGAACCCAGCACTCCCTAGCTCTGGTTCAACTGAAGAGAAAAACGAAAGCAGTCCGGTTTATTTAGCTTCTATGCTGGAACATGATTACTTAGTCAGAAAAGACAAGAATTCCATCCAGCTTGGCGGCGTTATGATCGGCTTGGCGTTAAATTCAGTGTATTACTACCGTGAAAAAACAGGCGACCCTCAAAAAGAAGTGGAGATTGATAACAGCACACTCCGTAAACAGGGAGAAAAAATCGCGCAGGAGGTCATTAACCGCCTTCGCAAAAAAGACAACCTGAAAAATGTGCCGATTACGATTGCGCTTTACAAACAGGCGTCCAAAACATCAATCGTTCCCGGCAATTTTATCGCCAAAACAGAAGTCAAAGCAGGCTCCTCTGATATCTCAAACTGGGACGATGTAAATGAAAAATACGTCTTCTATCCGGCCGATACGAGCACTGCAGAGAAATATCCTGATGATACTGAAGTTTTTAAACGGTTCAAAAACTCAATTGACAACTACTTCCCGAACTACACAGGTGTTGTCGGAACGGCCCTGTATGAAAACGATGAAATGAAGAAAATGAAAATTGAAATTCCGATGCAATTCTACGGAAAGAGTGAAGTCGTCGCGTTTACCCAGTTCTTAACGGGTGAAGTCATGGACTACTACTCAAAGAGCTCACTAGATCTCGAAGTGGATATTACATCCTCAGACGGACAGGAAGCGGTCATTCTCCGCGATGCTGGCGATAAAGAGCCGACTGTTCACATTTATGACTAAAATAAGTTAACCCCTTGCGCCGCAGCGGCGCTGGGGTTATTTTTTATATTGAATTTGGAGATCGTTGGATAGGGAATGCATTTATGTTATAATGTTCTAAAAATAGAAAATGGTTGGAAATATGAAAAACAAATCCTTTTATTTCATATGGGCGGGTCAGTCGATTGCCAATTTAGGAGACTCTCTATATGTGCTGGTGCTGACCCTGTTTACCTATCAAGTCACAGACTCGGCTTTTTTAGCATCTCTTGTGGCCATGATGCAATTTGTCGGCCAATCATTAAGCGCAGTATTTATACCTGTTTTTATCAATAAATACAGGCTTAAGCAGATTTTAATCTTTTTACAGCTTACGCAAACCATACTTTTATCTTTGCTGCTCCTCATATTTATTATAGATTTTAAATCTATTGTAATCTTTTTCTTGATTGTATTTTTCATGTCGCTGTTAGATGGAGGAACCATCCCGGTCAGAAATTCTATGATTCCCCGTTTTGTTCCAAAACCCATGCTATTAAAAGCAAATAGTCTTGTGCTGACCTCTGATCAGATCGTGCTCTTGCTCGGTTGGCTGCTCGGCGGCCTTTTGATCAAATGGCTCGGGCCCCAATTGCTATTAATGCTGACTTTTGTGCTTTATGGCACTTCAACAGTGTCATTATTTTTTGTCAAGGATGCGGGTAAAGGAGATGGAGAACAGGAAGAAAACGAATCTTTTATTGATAAAATCTCAGCTGGCTGGAAAGCGATTTATCAAATGCCTGTTATCAGAATGCTGACTGTTCTTGAGCTTTTATCCATGTTCGGCAGAAGCATTTGGACGGGGGCTATCATTCTTGTATATGTCGATGAAATGCTTCATAAAAACGAAACATGGTGGGGATTTATTAATGCCAGCTATTTCGCGGGTACCATTACAGGCGGTTTAATCGTATGGAAATTTTCGAAAAACATCAACGGAAAGCTGTTCTCAATGATTTTATGGACATCACTTGCCATCGGCGCTTCTACATTATGTCTTGCGCTAAACAAATATGCGCTGGTATCCCTGCTTCTTGTCTTTATTCTCGGACCCTCATTTCAGCTCAGGGGGATTGCGATCAGAACTTATGTGCAGGAGAACATAAACGAAACACTGCTACCGAAAATCCTGTCTGCTCAGCATACAATAAGCACATTTGTATACGGTGCTTCTATCTTGATTATGAGCAGTCTAACTGATTGGCTTGGTGTGCAATATATCTTTTTCTTGAATTTTATCATTTTTATTGTTTCAGCGCTTCTATCATTAAAACTACAAAAATGAACAAATATATACAATATATTATAAATATTTACATAAATATGTTTGTGTGATTAAATGGTTTTTAATCAAATACTTTTGGAATTTTGGACGGTCATTTTCATTTATTTCCTCTTTCTCCCGTTAAAAAGCTCGCAGACGAAAAGCATATGAGAATCCGACTTTTGAAATAATATAACTCCTCATAATCGTATGTTTCCCGCTTGCATTCAGCTGATTCGTACGCACCGTAAGCTCTTCGGCCCGCTGCAAGTTGCTTTCCTGCGCATAGCTGATTGTAAACTTTATATTTAGACTGGAAATAAATTGATCGGATGGTCCTTCAAACTGCTCTTCAGCCTCTCTTCTGTGATCATCCTCCACATACATCTGTCGGCGCCTTTTTGCAACCTCTGTTATAAAGCTGGCTTCAGGAGAGGATCGTTGATGAGATCTTTATAGGGGCAGCATCCCGTCGATTTCCCTCGAGGAGAAGCTTCCCCATCGGCTTGATACGGAGGGACACATCGGCTGGATTGTTGAAGCGGCGGACAGATTTAGTGATGAAGGCATTGTTGGTGCGGTCATGGGGGTCCTAATGGAAGACTCATTAAAGATCGATACATTTTAGCTCAGCTGCCGCGCATCAGGCAAAGGCATTGAACAATATAAAGTTCTGACAGGGCTGGCTTCATATGCATGGGAAAAACAGCTTGCGACGATATCCTTGCAGTTTAAGGATTCAGGCAGAAATCGGGCTTTTTCTGAATTCTGGGCTGCGCATCGTTTTGAAGAAGAAGCGGATCGTATGTATCACAATTCTGTGTATGATGTAGAGGATCGAAGCGGGCATATCGAATGGGGTATCCTCTCGGCAGCCTGCGCAGGATGTAACGGAAAAAACGGCTGCAGGTGATGTATTGCCGCAAGCTTTCATTGAAAACACAAATGCTCATTGGAAAGTGCTGCATGCTGAACAATCCCGCATTCTTCATATAGTGGCCTTAGATACAAACCGGCCGGAGCATTTGCGAGCTTTATTAGTGAAGGAACATATAGGAGCCGAAGCAGTAGAAAGCGGGCCGGAACCGGAAACAGAACAGCAAAAAATACTTGCGGACATTTAAGGATATTCTCCACTTGGATCATGTAGGTATTGACCCAACTATTTCTTTCATTTAGGAGGAAATTTACTTCTCGCTGTCAAAATGGAAGTAAATGTGGAAAAGAAGGGCTGGTATGTTGATGATTGGAATTTCACAAAAAAACACACGATAAAAGAATTATTTAAATATATGAAGAGGGAGAATCAGCATGCATAAAGATATTAAAGCAATATTCGATGAAGAAAAGGTTCTGGCAGAAGCTGCCGTTATATATGGATTTACAAGAGAGCAGGTGCAATTCTTAGCAGATGCGGAAAACTATGTGTATGAGTTTGCTAAAGACAACGAATCTTATATTTTAAAGATTACACACACAATTCGCAGGTCGCCTAATTACATTATGGGGGAAATGGAGTGGCTCCATCACCTTGCTGAAGGAGGACTTTCAGTAGCCAAACCGATCCCGTCGCTAAATGGAAAAGATGTTGAGGAAGTGCCAGATGGAAATGGCGGAGCGTTTTTACTCAGAGTATATGAGAAGGCGCCGGGGCACAAAGTGGACGAATCCGACTGGAATGAAACCCTATTTTTTGAGCTTGGCAGATACACAGGGAAAATGCACAGCTTGACAAAAAGCTACAAGCTCAAAAATCCTGCTTTTAAAAGACAGGAGTGGGATGAAGAAGAGCAGCTGATGCTTAGAAAATACGTGCCGGAAGACCAGACACAGGTGTTTCAGCAGGCGGATGAGCTAATGAATGAACTGCGCCAATTACCAAAAAGCAGGGACAGCTACGGCTTGGTTCATGCAGACCTCCACCATGGCAATTTTAACTGGGACCAAGGGAAAATCACAACATTTGATTTTGATGACATCGGATACAATTGGTTTGTCAATGATATCAGCATTCTCCTTTATAATGTGCTGTGGTACCCCGTCATTCCATATGAAAATAAAGCCGTGTTTACAGAGGAATTTATGACGCACTTTATGAACGGATACAGAGAGGAAAATAATCTTGATGCTTCGTGGCTGAAAAGAATACCTGATTTTCTTCGTCTGCGTCACATGCTGATATACGGACTGCTGCATCAAATGTTTGATCTTAACTCAATAGGCGCAGAAGAAAAAGAAATGCTGGCCGGTTTCAGAAGGGATATAGAAAACCGCACGCCGATCACAGAATTTGATTTTTCAAAGCTCGTCTAGAACGAAAAAAGCCAATGGGATATAATGCCCCATTGGCTTTTATAATGTATCGCACTTCACGCCGACGACACCTTCAATGTCTTTTATATCATAGTAGACATCGGTCGTATATCTGTTTTTATGGACACGGACCTTGACTTCCATGATCGGGAATTCTTTTTCATGAAGGTCATCGATTCGGACGGAGTGTGTCTTAATGTTTCTTCTTTTCATTTCTTTTAAGATCTCTGTCATTTTGTCTTTATCAGAAAGTGACATTCTGATGCGGATGTCTTTTTCCTGCAGACGGTCTGGACCGATTTTTCTGACCGCCCACGGAAGAAATTCAACGCTGATCAGGATGAACAGAAGGCTGGCAAAGGCTTCTTTATAAAATCCCGCTCCGGTAGCAAGCCCGAGTCCTGCCGCACCCCAAATCATAGCCGATGTGGTTAAGCCGGAAATGACGTCGTTGCTTTTCCGCAAAATGACACCTGCGCCGATAAACCCGACGCCGGAGATGATTTGCGCCGGCAGACGCAGCGGGTCCATCATGATGCGGTAGTATTTAGGGAAATGATATGCCGCGTTAATACTGACGATCGTCAGCATGCATGAGCTGACGGCGATAACGATACAGGTTTTTAATCCGAGCGGCTTATTCTTCAGCTCGCGCTCCAGCCCGATGACCATGCCAATCAAAGTGGCAATGCCTAATTTTAATAAAATGTCAGGATCAATATACCAGCTCAACAGCAACTTCCCCCTTATCTATGGTGTTTTTAAATAAATATGATTTTCTCACAGTATTTATCGCAAAACAAGGGCACAAAAGCCACCAAGCAGCGCTTGATGGCTTTTTGATTATTTTTTGCGTTTTAACAGTTTTTCCATGACACCGAATAATCGGTAAGAGGCTTTTGCAGGCCGCTTCGTGATCATGCTGACGATAATGCCGGCAATCATACTGAGGATAAACCCAGGGATGATTTCGTACACGCCGGTTGATTTTGCCAGGCCGGTTGTAATCCAGATCAACACGGTCGCAGCCCCGACAATCATCGCAGAAAGCGCGCCCCATTCGTTCATCCGCTTCCAATACAGGCTGAGCAGAATCGCAGGCCCGAAAGCTGAACCGAAACCGGCCCACGCGTATCCGACCAAATCAAGAATGGAGCTGCTCGGATTCAAGGATAAGAGCACCGCAATAACGGCAATCACTAAGACGGACAGACGCCCGACCATTACTAATTCTTTATCGGAAGCTTTTCGTCTGAAAAACGTCCGGTATAAATCCTCTGTCACAGCACTTGCTGTTACTAAGAGCTGTGAGGAGATGGAACTCATGATCGCAGCCAAAATAGCTGACAATAAGAATCCTGTAATTAAAGGGTGGAACAAGATTTTAGAGAAGATAATGAATATCATCTCCGGATCTTTTACAGCAACACCGAATTTATGGGCATAAGCAACACCGATTAAACCCGTCAGGACGGAACCGAGAACTGAAATGATCATCCAGCTCATGCCGATTCGGCGCGCAGGCTTTAAATCTTTAATGTTTTTAATGGCCATAAACCGGACGATAATATGAGGCTGGCCGTAGTAGCCCAAGCCCCAGGCTAAATAGGAAATAATGCTAATGACGCTCGCGCCTTTAAAGATATCCAATAAATTTGGGTTAACAGCGCTGATTTCATGGAAAGTCGGAGCAACGCCGCCCACATGGGTAAAAGCAACGATCGGCACAAGCACTAGTGCTGCAAACATGATCGCACCCTGCACGAAGTCAGTCAGACTGACAGCAAGGAAACCGCCAAATAGTGTGTACAATACGACAACACCGGTAGTCAGAAGCAAGCCTAATTTGTAATCCGCGCCAAAAGCAGATTCAAACAGCCGTCCGCCAGATACCATACCGGAAGAGGTATACAATGTGAAAAAGATCATAATGACCAAAGCAGATACGATTTTCAGCAGTGATGAAGAATGCTGGAATCGTTTATCAAAGAAATCAGGAATCGTAATCGCGTCATCCGCCGCTTCCGTATAAGCACGCAGCCTTGGAGCCAGCAGCAAGTAGTTTGAGTACGCCCCGATTGTAAGACCTAAAGCAAGCCATAAGGTTGACAGCCCTGTCGCGAACATCGCGCCGGGAACACCCATCAGCATCCATCCGCTCATATCCGCCGCTCCGGCAGACAAAGCAGTAACAAACGGTCCGAGGCCTCTTCCTCCAAGCATGTAATCGTTGATATCAGTTGTTTTCTTAAATGCATACCAGCCGATTAACAGCATGGCAATAAAGTAAATTCCTAAAGAAATAATAATTTCAATACTCACGTTTTACCCTCTCTTCAATTCTAATAATGTTGCATCACCTCTCAAATTGATGGTGCCAGTTAAGCAGCCTGGCGCAAGTGCGACACAAAAGATATTCTTTTGCAGGTGCACTTGGTAACTTAACCTAACAAAGTATTCCCACCCATTCAAGCGATGAAACATAGACGGTCAGCGGGAAATACCGAGGCAAACCTAGAAGGGAATAAAGATTAAAACGCTTTCAAAAATAATTAAAGTAAAAATTTTCAGAAAAATATTTCGTTTCTCCTTCGCCTCTTTTTAGTATAAAATATATAGGGTATTGTCTCGAAAACACAGGCCCGCCCCAAGGCGTTTTGTTGCTTTAGAGGGCTTGTTTTTGATATGATCAGTATTATATGACTTAACGGAGAAATATGTGGAGGTGGATCATATGTCACGAATTTCAATAGAAGAAGTAAAGCACGTTGCGCATCTTGCGAGACTTGCGATTACTGAAGAAGAAGCAAAAATGTTCACTAAACAGCTTGACAGCATCATTTCATTTGCCGAGGAGCTGAATGAAGTCAACACAGACCATGTTGAGCCTACAACTCACGTGCTGAAAATGAAAAATGTCATGAGAGAAGATGAAGCGGGTAAAGGTCTTCCGGTTGAGGATGTCATGAAAAATGCGCCTGACCACAAAGACGGCTATATTCGTGTGCCATCAATTCTGGACTAAAGGAGGGACACAAGAATGTCATTATTTGATCACAAAATCACAGAATTAAAACAGCTCATACATAAAAAAGAGATTAAGATTTCTGACCTGGTCGATGAATCTTATAAACGCATTCAAGCGGTAGATGATAAGGTACAAGCCTTTTTGGCATTAGATGAAGAAAAAGCGCGCGCGTATGCGAAAGAACTCGATGAGGCGGTTGACAACCGTTCTGAGCATGGTCTTCTCTTTGGTATGCCGATCGGCGTAAAAGATAATATCGTAACAAAAGGGCTGCGCACAACTTGCTCCAGCAAAATTCTCGAAAACTTTGACCCGATTTACGACGCAACTGTCGTTCAGCGCCTTCAAGATGCTGAAGCGGTCACAATCGGAAAACTGAACATGGACGAATTCGCCATGGGGTCATCAACAGAAAACTCAGCTTACAAGCTGACGAAAAACCCTTGGAACTTAGATACGGTTCCCGGCGGTTCAAGCGGCGGATCTGCGGCTGCAGTTGCCGCGGGAGAAGTTCCGTTTTCTCTTGGCTCTGATACAGGCGGCTCCATCCGCCAGCCTGCCTCTTTCTGCGGCGTTGTCGGATTAAAGCCTACATACGGACGCGTGTCCCGTTACGGATTGGTTGCATTTGCGTCTTCATTAGACCAAATCGGGCCGATTACACGTACGGTTGAGGACAACGCATTCTTGCTGCAAGCCATTTCAGGTGTTGATAAAATGGACTCTACAAGCGCAAATGTAGACGTTCCGGATTTTCTTTCTTCATTAACTGGCGATATCAAAGGATTGAAAATCGCGGTTCCGAAAGAATATCTTGGCGAAGGCGTCGGCAAAGAAGCGAGAGAATCTGTTCTTGCAGCGCTCAAAGTTCTAGAAGGCCTTGGCGCTACATGGGAAGAAGTATCTCTTCCGCACAGTAAATACGCGCTTGCGACGTATTACCTGCTGTCATCTTCTGAAGCGTCTGCCAACCTTGCACGTTTTGACGGCATCCGCTACGGATACCGCACGGACAATGCGGAAAACCTGATCGACCTTTACAAGCAAACGCGCGCTGAAGGCTTTGGAAATGAAGTGAAACGCCGTATCATGCTTGGAACATTTGCTTTAAGCTCAGGTTACTATGATGCGTACTACAAAAAGGCGCAAAAAGTGCGTACTTTGATTAAGAAAGACTTCGAAGACGTATTTGAGAAATATGATGTCATTGTTGGACCAACTACACCGACACCTGCGTTTAAAATCGGTGAAAACACGAAAGACCCGCTCACAATGTACGCAAACGATATCTTAACGATTCCGGTCAACCTTGCCGGCGTTCCGGGAATCAGCGTGCCATGCGGATTTGCTGACGGACTTCCGCTCGGCCTGCAAATCATCGGAAAACACTTTGACGAGAGTACTGTATACCGCGTCGCTCATGCATTCGAACAAGCGACAGACCATCATAAAGCAAAACCTGAACTGTAAGGGGTGAAATGAATTGAACTTTGAAACGGTAATCGGACTTGAAGTCCACGTTGAATTAAAAACAAATTCAAAAATTTTCTCAAGCTCTCCGACGCCATTCGGCGCGGAGGCGAATACACAGACAAGCGTCATCGACCTCGGGTATCCGGGTGTCCTGCCTGTACTAAACAAAGAAGCCGTGGAATTCGCAATGAAAGCGGCTATGGCGCTGAACTGTGAAATCGCGACGGATACAAAGTTTGACCGCAAAAACTATTTCTATCCGGACAACCCGAAAGCGTATCAGATTTCTCAATTTGATAAGCCGATCGGCGAAAACGGCTGGATCGAAATTGAAGTCGGCGGAAAAACGAAACGTATCGGCATCACACGCCTTCACCTTGAAGAAGATGCCGGAAAACTGACGCATACAGGCGACGGCTATTCTCTTGTTGACTTCAACCGCCAGGGAACGCCGCTTGTCGAGATCGTATCTGAGCCGGATATCCGCACGCCGGAAGAAGCATATGCGTATCTTGAAAAGCTGAAGTCCATCATCCAATATACAGGCGTGTCTGACTGTAAAATGGAAGAAGGTTCACTCCGCTGTGACGCCAATATCTCTCTTCGTCCGACCGGCCAAGAGGAATTCGGCACAAAAACGGAATTGAAAAACTTGAACTCCTTTGCGTTTGTTCAAAAAGGCCTTGAGCATGAAGAAAAACGCCAGGAGCAGGTTCTTCTGTCCGGCGGTGTGATCCAGCAGGAAACTCGCCGTTACGATGAAGCAACGAAGAAAACCATTCTTATGCGTGTCAAAGAGGGTTCTGACGATTATCGTTATTTCCCTGAGCCTGACCTTGTCGAGCTTTACATTGACGATGAATGGAAGCAGCGCGTAAAAGCAAGCATTCCTGAGCTTCCGGATGAACGCCGCAAGCGTTATATCGATGAGCTTGGCTTGCCTGCATATGATGCGATGGTTCTGACACTGACAAAAGAAATGGCAGACTTCTTCGAAGAAACAGTTCAAAAAGGCGCTGAAGCAAAACAAGCATCAAACTGGCTCATGGGTGAAGTGTCAGCTTATCTGAACGCTGAGCAAAAAGAGCTTTCTGATGTTGCGCTGACACCGGAAGGCCTTGCCGGCATGATTCAATTGATTGAAAAAGGAACAATTTCTTCTAAAATCGCGAAGAAAGTGTTCAAGGAATTAATTGAAAAAGGCGGCGACGCTGAGAAGATTGTGAAAGAAAAAGGCCTTGTGCAGATTTCTGATGAAGGCGTGCTTCTGAAGCTTGTCACAGAGGCGCTTGACAACAATCCTCAGTCGATTGAAGACTTTAAAAACGGGAAAGACCGCGCGATCGGCTTCCTTGTCGGACAAATTATGAAAGCGTCCAAAGGACAAGCCAACCCGCCGATGGTTAACAAAATCCTGCTTGAAGAAATCAAAAAACGCTAATGAAAAAGCAGCTCTCCTCATTGCAGAGGGAGCTGCTTTTTTATGATCAAATAGAAATAAAGATAGAGATCAAAGCGCGAAGCTTTTCAACTTCTTCAAAATCACTTCCGGTCAAATTTGACAGCAGGCCTTTAATAATCGGCTTGCGCGGCTTTTCCTGTGACAGCTCTTCCTCGATCACATCGAGCGAAACGATGATGTCCTCAGGCAATGCGCTGTTTTCTTTCACTTTTTGAATGTCCTGAAGGATCTGGCCTTTATCCGCCGGCACCAGGCTGTAAATGTCTTTTGGCATGAGTGGATTCAGGCTGGAACGGCTTAGCCCCTGTACAAGATCATCCAGTCTCTCCATGATAAATTCAGATATGTTGTCTGCATCAATTTTGATTTCTTCATTAAATACCATCACATTCATATAGGAGTGCACAATGCCTCTTGCCATGATGGAGAGGTCTGAGAGGTAGTTCTCAGTTTCCTTGCCATAAGTCGCAAGCAAAGCGTTCCGATACAGTTTATCTGTCTCGGCTGTGACTTTGTAAAAGTATTGCTTTACTTCTTGGTTTTCCGGAATGATATTTTCAGTAAGCAACAGAACAATAAAATCCTTATGATCGCGAAAATCCTCAAACTGGGCGCTGATTTGTTTTTTCAGCACATCTTTAGGCGGCTGTCCGGCGAGATCCTCTTCTATTTGTTTCATTTTTTTCATAGACATGCCGATGTAATATTCACAGGCAGACAATAGCAGCGCTTCTTTTGATTTGAAATGCAGATAAAAAGCGCCTTTTGAGATGCCGCATTCACTGGCGATTTCCTGGATGGTCGTCGAAGCGTATCCTTTTTTCGCAAATAAACGAATGCTTGTTTTTATGATTCTCTCTTTTTTCTCATTCATGACGTGCTTCCCCTTAATCCTTGAAAAATTTAGAAAAATTTTCTGGTATATGAGTTGACGATGTTGCGTTATACCGTTTAGTATTATATAGAATGACCAGTCAGTCAATAAAAACACAATGGAGGATATGATGAATCACGTTATTAATTTCGTTCTGAAAAACAAATTCGCCGTATGGCTGATGACGATTATTGTAACGGCAGCCGGCTTGTACGCGGGTATGAATATGAAGCAAGAATCCATTCCTGATGTAAACATGCCTTACCTGACAATCAGCACGACATATCCGGGAGCGACGCCTAGCCAAGTCGCTGATGAAGTAACGAAACCGGTTGAACAAGCGGTGCAGAACCTGGACGGCGTGAGCGTAGTTACGTCCACGTCCTATGAAAACGCATCGTCGGTTATGATTGAATATGATTATGAGAAAGATATGGACAAAGCGAAAACAGAAGCGGCTGAAGCATTAGAAAACGTCAGCCTGCCTGATGACGCGAAAGATCCTGAAATTTCCCGCTACAGCATGAATTCCTTCCCGATTCTGACGCTCAGCGTATCCAGCGATAAAGATAATCTTCAAGAGCTGACGAAAAAAGTGGAAGATAGCCTCGTACCGAAGCTTGAAGGAACAGAAGGAGTAGCTTCTGTCCAAGTATCAGGCCAGCAGGTTGAAGAGGTTGAATTCTCTTTCAAAGAAGACAAAATGAAGGAATACAACCTTGATGAAGATACAGTCAAACAAGTGATTCAAGGTTCAGATGTGACAACTCCGCTTGGATTGTACACATTCGGCAAAGAAGAGAAATCAGTCGTTGTCAGCGGCGATATTGAAACCATTAAAGATTTGAAGAATATGAGAATTCCAACGGCATCTGCTTCTAGTGCAGGCAGCAGCGCCGCAGCAGCACAAAGCGCACAAGCGGCTCAAAGCGCGCAGGCGGGAGCACAGACGCAGCAAAGTGTTAGCACAGACGTGCCGACGGTCAAGCTATCTGACATTGCAACGATTAAAGATGTCAAAAAAGCTGAATCAATTTCCCGCACAAATGGAAAAGACAGCATCGGCATCAACATCATCAAAGCAAACGATGCCAACACGGTAGAGGTTGCCGACAGTGTCAAAGATGAGCTGAAGCAATACAAAGAAGACCATAAAGGCTTCGAATACAGCGCTACCCTTGACATGGCAGAACCGATTACAGAATCAGTTGACACAATGTTAAGCAAAGCCATTTTCGGCGCTATCTTTGCGATTGTGATTATTCTCTTATTCTTAAGAGATATTAAATCAACATTAATTTCGATTATCTCCATTCCGTTATCATTGCTGATCGCACTGCTTGTGCTGCAGCAGCTTGATATTACATTAAATATCATGACGCTCGGTGCAATGACCGTTGCTATCGGACGGGTTGTCGATGACTCCATCGTTGTTATCGAAAACATTTACCGCCGCATGAGGCTGAAAGATGAACCGCTGCGCGGAAAAGCTCTGGTCCGTGAAGCAACGAAGGAAATGTTTAAACCGATCATGTCATCCACTATCGTGACGATCGCGGTATTCCTGCCGCTCGCACTGGTAGGCGGACAAATTGGCGAATTGTTTATTCCTTTCGCCTTAACAATTGTATTTGCGCTTGCCGCATCCCTGTTGATTTCGATCACGCTCGTGCCAATGCTCGCGCACAGCCTGTTCAAAAAATCATTAACGGGAGCGCCGGTAAAAGCGAAAGAACACAAACCTGGCAGACTCGCAAACATCTATAAAAAAGTATTGAACTGGGCGCTGAGCCACAAATGGATCACGTCTATCATCGCCGTTCTGATGCTGCTCGGAAGCTTGTTCCTTGTACCGTTAATCGGTGCCAGCTACCTTCCGTCAGAGGAAGAAAAAACGATGCAGATCACATACAGCCCTGAACCGGGTGAAACGAAAAAAGAAGCGGAAGATGAAGCTGAAAAAGCAGAAAAAATCCTGCTTGACCGCAAGCATGTCGATACGGTTCAGTATTCATTAGGCTCTGGCAGCCCGCTTGCCGGAGGAGATTCAAACGGCGCATTGTTCTATATCAAATATGACAGCGACACGCCGAATTTTGATAAAGAAAAAGACAACGTGCTGAAAGAAATCAAAAAGCAGTCTGACCGCGGAGAATGGAAGTCACAGGACTTCAGCTCTTCAGGCAATAACAATGAATTGACATACTATGTGTATGGCGACTCAGAAAATGACATTAAAGACACTGTCAAAGACATTGAGAAGGTCATGAAGGATGAAAAGGATCTGAAGAACGTAAACTCAGGCCTTTCCAGCACATATGATGAGTATACATTTGTCGCTGACCAAGAAAAGCTGAGCAAACTCGGTTTAACAGCTTCTCAAATTTCTAAGGCCTTAATGTCAGAGACAGCACAGGACCCGCTCACAGCCGTGAAAAAAGACGGCAAAGAGCTTGATGTGAACATTAAAACCGAAAAAGACGAGTATAAGAGTGTCAAAGATTTAGAGAACAAAAAGATCACATCAGCCACTGGCAAAGAAGTCAAAATTGGTGATGTGGCAAAAGTAAAAGAAGGCACAACATCTGATACGGTGTCTAAACGTGACGGAAAAGTGTATGCTGATGTCACTGGTGAGGTTGCATCAGATAACGTGACAGCTGTATCAGTTGATGTACAGAAGAAAATTGATAAGCTTGACATGCCTGACAACGTAACAATCGATACAGGCGGTGTTTCCGCAGATATCGCGGATTCCTTTACGAAGCTTGGATTAGCGATGCTAGCAGCGATTGCGATCGTCTACCTTGTGCTTGTGATTACATTCGGCGGAGCATTAGCGCCATTTGCGATTCTGTTCTCACTGCCGTTTACAATCATCGGTGCCCTGGTCGGACTTTACGTATCAGGTGAGACAATCAGTCTGAACGCGATGATCGGTATGCTGATGCTGATCGGTATCGTTGTTACAAACGCCATTGTCTTAATTGACCGCGTGATTCATAAGGAAGCGGAAGGACTGTCTACGAGAGAAGCGCTCTTAGAAGCCGGCTCCACACGACTCCGTCCGATCCTGATGACAGCCATCGCGACAATCGGCGCCTTGATTCCATTAGCTCTCGGCTTCGAAGGCGGAAGCCAGGTCATTTCAAAAGGACTCGGCGTAACGGTTATCGGCGGTTTAATCAGTTCGACGCTTCTGACGCTCTTGATCGTGCCAATCGTATACGAAGTATTGGCGAAGTTCCGCAAGAAAAAACCGGGAACGGAAGAAGAGTAAAAATGACAAAAAGCCTCAGCTATGCTGGGGCTTTTGTGCGTTTCCGTCTGTAAGATTATGTACATTTTGTTGCGATTTTTTTAACTCATAGTATAATTAAAGGTTGTTAGTGTAAAAATGGATCGGATACTCTTAAGTAGGATGATGAGATAATGAAACGTGCACGCATAATATACAATCCGACTTCGGGACGGGAGGTCTTTAAAAAGCATCTTGCCCAGGTCCTGCAAAAATTTGAACAAGCCGGCTATGAAACCTCCACCCATGCCACAACATGCGCGGGAGACGCAACGCACGCTGCCAAGGAAGCGGCATTGCGTGAGTTTGACCTGATCATTGCGGCAGGCGGAGACGGAACGATCAACGAGGTCGTTAACGGGCTTGCCCCATTAGACAATCGTCCGACACTCGGCGTGATTCCTGTCGGCACAACAAATGACTTCGCCAGAGCGCTCGGCATTCCGCGAGAGGATATTTTAAAAGCGGCGGATACGGTGATTAACGGCGTTGCCCGCCCGATCGACATCGGACAGGTCAACGGCCAGTATTTTATCAATATCGCCGGCGGAGGCCGCCTGACGGAGCTGACGTACGACGTCCCAAGCAAACTCAAAACCATGCTCGGCCAGCTTGCTTATTATTTAAAGGGTATGGAAATGCTGCCTTCACTTCGTCCGACAGAAGTCGAGATTGAATATGACGGCAAGCTGTTTCAAGGTGAAATCATGCTGTTTTTGGTCACGCTGACAAATTCCGTCGGCGGGTTCGAAAAACTAGCGCCGGATTCCAGCCTGAATGACGGCATGTTTGATTTGATGATATTAAAGAAAGCAAACCTTGCTGAATTTATCAGAGTCGCATCGATGGCGCTCCGCGGCGAACACATCAACGACCAGCACATTATTTATACAAAAGCGAACCGCGTGAAAGTCAATGTATCAGAAAAGATGCAGCTGAACCTGGACGGCGAGTACGGCGGCATGCTGCCGGGCGAATTCGTGAATCTGTATCGACACATTCACGTTGTCATGCCGAAGGAGAAAGCGGAACAGCTGGATGACTAAAAACTTGGCTTTAATGAGCCAAGTTTTTCTTTCGCTTAAAACAAGAGGTGAACATACATGAAAATGAAACCCCCAGTAGAAAAAAACGAATACTACGACGTGACATTTGAGGATTTGACTCACGAAGGAGCGGGCGTCGCAAAGGTGCAGGGCTTCCCGATCTTCGTGCCGAACGCTCTGCCGGAAGAAAAAGCCCAAATCAAAGTCACACGTGTCAAAAAAGGCTTTGCTTTTGGCCGTCTGATTGAGCTGAAAGAAGAAAGCCCGCACAGAACGGACGCCCCATGCCCAATTTACAAGCAATGCGGCGGCTGCCAGCTTCAGCACATGACCTACGAAGGCCAGCTCTTGTTTAAACAGAAACAAGTCAAAGACGTCTTAGAACGGATCGGCAAGCTGGACCTGTCCAACGTCACTGTGCACCCGACACTCGGCATGCAAGACCCTTGGAACTACCGGAACAAAGCACAGGTGCCGGTAGGAGAACGGGAAGGCGGACTCGTCGCCGGATTCTATCAGCAAAGAAGCCATGACATCATCGACATGAGCGCCTGCCTGATCCAGCAATCTAAAAACGACGAAGCCGTCCAAGCCGTCAAAGACATTTGTGCCACATACGGTGTCAAAGCCTACAACGAAGAACGCCACAAAGGCTGGCTCCGCCACATCATGGTCAGATACGGCGTCGTTACAGGTGAAATGATGATCGTCTTCATCACAAGAACAAACGACTTCCCGCACAAAGCGAAGATCATTGAAGACATCACAGCGCAATTCCCGCACGTCAAATCCATCGTGCAAAACATCAACCCAAACAAAACAAACGTCATCTTTGGGAACGAAACAAATGTCATCTGGGGCGAAGAATACATCTACGACCTCATCGGAGACGTCAAATTTGCCATCTCCGCCAGATCGTTTTATCAGGTTAACCCGGAGCAAACAAAAGTGCTCTACGACAAAGCGCTGGAGAACGCGAAGCTTCAAGGGGAAGAAACCGTCATCGACGCCTACTGCGGCATCGGTACAATTTCTCTATTTCTGGCGAAGCAGGCGAAAAAAGTGTACGGTGTAGAGATTGTGCCGGAAGCGATTGAGGATGCGAAGCGAAACGCAGAATTAAACGGCATCACAAACGCAGAGTTCGCGGTCGGAGAAGCGGAAACCGTGATACCAAAATGGTATGAAGAAGGAATCATGGCCGATACGCTAGTCGTCGACCCGCCGAGAAAAGGCTGCGACGAAGCGCTCCTGCGGACGATTGTGGAGATGAAACCGAAGCGGGTGGTGTATGTGTCCTGTAATCCTGGCACGCTTGCGAGGGATTTGCGGGTGCTTGAGGATGGCGGGTATGCGACGCGAGAAGTGCAGCCTGTGGATATGTTTCCGCATACGAATCATGTGGAGTGCATTTCACAGTTAGTTTTAAAAAATGATTGAGGGGTTATAGCCCCTCAACCTGTGAAAACTTGTAAAAAATTTTAACATCCTGTTTATTCGTTACTTCAATTTTATCAACGAAACTTGATAAAATTTCAGATGTTAAGGTATTGAAGTTTAAAAAGCTCTTAAGTTGTCTTGTGATGGTAGAATTTTTACTATTAGTATCATTTTCTGCCATCTCTTTTTCTATTTCTGATCGGTCTAATTTTAATTGTTGAAGCTGATCTTGGACAATACCTATAAAATCATCATAGTCTTGTTTGGAAATGTCTTCACTAATAAACTTTTGTAAAGCGTTTCTCTTTAATCCATCTGTCTGTTAATTCGTTTATCAATTGCTTCTAGCCGTGACTCATTCTTTTTAGCAGAAGCTTTCACCTTTTTTTCAATACTGCTTTCTAGATCCGGTTGATCTAATTTGTTCGCCATTTTTTTGAGATCATCAAGAATGATGTCAACCAGTAATTGTTCTTTAATAGCATGATTAGAACAAGCTTTATTTCCATGCTTTGCGTAAGTTCCACATATATATCCTTTTCGGTTCGATCGATACCATATCCCATTACCACACTCTGAACAATATGCAATATTGGTGAAAAGGTGTTTTTTATCTCTAGTCCCACCTCTACCTCTTTTCGCCTTTTGTTCAAGTAAGCCTTGCACTTGCACAAATAAATCTCTTGAAATAATAGCTTCATGAGTGTCTGGAATAATGATCCATTCTATTTGTTCGTTTATCTTACGCACCTTGTTTGTTGCGTTTGTAGTTGTCTCTCTACCTTGTTCAAGATCGCTAACATAGTGGGGGTTCAGTAAAATTTTCTTTACTGTAGAACCTTGCCAATATAAGCCTGCATTAGCCTTATTAATAACTTGTGAAGGTGTAGGAATATCTTTATTGGTGAGATACCTTGCTATTTTCCATGTCCCCAACCTTCTAGATACTTTTTAAAGATGTCCCTTACAACTTCTACTGTGTAATCATCTCTAATTAGTAGCTTTCCCTAATGCAGGTTATAACGATAAGGAGGAATACTCCTCATAAATTCCCTAATTTTGGATTTCATTTGATAAAACAGATTTAATACTATCACTTATTCTCTGACTTTCACTTTCATAAATCCAAGCATAAAGACCGAACATAGCTTGTTTTGAAAAGTCCTGTGTATCAACTTTCCCGTCTTAAGTAATTAAGCGAACTCCTTTTGTCTCTGCAACACGCTTTAATTGATAAAGTAGTTCTACATTACGACCTAATCTGCTTAATTCCTTTGCAACAATTAAATCAAACTGCTTACTCTCGGCGTCTTTTATAAGCTTTTTTAAACCCTCGCGATTATCTGTAGTCCCAGTTTGAATATCTGTATAAAAATCATATAGGTCAAAATTATTTTCGGACATGTAGTTTAAAATCATTAGCTTTTGGTTTTCTGGAGACTCTTTTTGACCTACGTTGTTAGTTGAAACTCGTATATACCCTGCTACTTTCATTTTTGTCGCCCTCCATAATTAATGGCGACTATATCTACTTGTTTCTCATTTTATTCGGCCTTAATGATCTTTTCAATTTCTTTTTCTATTTCTATTTGAAGTGAAAGTAATGTCATAAATTCAGTTGTACCGCCAAAAATTCGTTGTATTTTCATAGTTATCCCTCCAACCTAGCAGTCGCTCCATGTACAGGGATAGTTGCGATATTTTTTTTATATTCAACGGAGAAGAACAGGTATATGGTACGATATGGTTATCAAGTGGGAACTAAAGGTAGTGAAAAGCGATGGATAAGGTTATAGAAAAGATCCTGGATTTTAGAGAAGCCCGCAACTGGGGGCAGTTTCATAATATTAAAGACTTAGCTATTTCTTTGAACCTAGAAGCAAGTGAGCTATTAGAGAATTTTCAATGGAAAACCAGTGAGGAGGGTCTAAGGCTAAATAAAGAAAATATATAAGAAGAATTAGCAGATGTTTTAATAGCATCCTTATAGCTGATCAGTTGAATGTGGAGGAAATAATACTAGATAATTTTAAGAAGAACGAAGTTAAATAGCCCATCGGGAAATCATATGGTTCCAATAAAAAGTATTCAGAACTTAGGGAGGGATAAATGCTATGGGTTTATTTTACTTTACGGCCAGCGATCCAGGAGCTCAAAGACACTTAGAAGATACAATTAAAAATTCTTTTTACATTGGAAAGCATCATTCTTTACTAAAGAAACCTGAGCGTCAAATGCTTTTAAGTAATGGAGCGGCAGATGAGGTTAGAATGGGGGGAGCAACACCTGGAGAAAGGAATATTTCCACATGGGAAAGATTAAAACCTGGTGACTATATATTAGGTTACCATAATAAGAATTATTATTATTTTGGCCAAGTCTTTGGCAAGATACATAATGATTTAATTGCAAAAGAAGCTTGGGGTACCAATAAAAGCGGGGAGACATGGGAATATATCTTTTTTATAAGAGATTTAAAAGAAATAAAAGTTGGTATGCAGGACCTTGCATTATTTTTTGGATATAAAAGCACCTTTTTCCCTCAGGGCTTTATACTACATTGAAGATAAAAGACTAAATAATGTGCTTAATGAATTTGGTACAATTGAGTCTACTATTAATTTCTTAAACAATAAAAACTTAAAACATACAAATGATCAATTTGCGGCTGCATTATTTACGCAAGGCGAAAGGGAAATAGAGAATTCTTTCGAAAGTATGGATGATGCTCAATTCTCTACCTACATCAATTCTCTAGATAGTTCCGCATCTATTGAAGTTAAAGAAGGGCTAAAGAAGTTCAAAAAATATAATAAAAATATAATTAATGATTTAAAGGCAAAGTCAATTGCAAATGCAAAATCTGGTAATGCAAGTTTGGAGGTTTATGGGGTTTCCGTTGTTGAGGAACACCATATAGAAGAGTTTTCCATTACACAAAATAACTCACCCGCTATTATCATGATCCTTAGTCCAACACATCATCGCATTATTCATAAAGCTAAAGGGATTTATGACCGAAAAAGCAACGTTATTAAATATCAGAACGGTAAAGTGGACAAGTTAATGTATAATAGCCACTTGTGAAAAAAGTCTCCAAAATAGGAGACTTTCTTTGGTATGGCTTAATAAGCCATAAATTGTTGTGGAATAAGGTTTTTATTAATCGCAATATCCCCTTTAAGCAAGTAATAATACCCTGATTTTGAAATTGGTTTGAAATTATAAACTCGATGTAATTCATAACTGTCAGAATTAGCCCTTGAAAATGCCAACTCGTTGGCGGTTACAATGAAAGGTGTGTTTATACCACCAACTGTTGTTTTAACTTCAATGAATTTTGGCTTACCATCTAAAAAGTAAGACTGTATATCAAAACCTGCGCCATCTCCTTCAACTAATGAAGTATGCAGAACTTTTTCGGCTAAATCCTTACGACCATTTTCTATTAGGAATTGCTTTTCATTTTCCAAAATTAATAATTCCCCTGAAAGTCCAATGGATTTTTTTATTGTTTCATTTTCAGAAAAGTTAATATGCCTGGCTTGAAAACTTGGGGAACTTACATTACGGTCATTCTTGCTGTATGGCGGATCAGCCAGTACTAGATTGATATTGGATTTGTTACTATTTAACATTCGGTCATTCTCGGTTGGTGTTATAGCTAGATCCATTCTACGTAAAGTTTCTTCGTTGATGTGCCAATCAAGAATTTGCCAAGTAAAATGAACAGGCCGTTCTTTTGTATCATCATGTGTTATATATGCAAGCTGCCCCAGGTAAGTATAGGGCTCAGCTTTTTTTGTGATAGGGTTCAAGCTCCGGGTCCGTAAAAACAAATAAATGTTATTGGTAACATGATCGTGGGTAATAAAGTTTAAAATATTTTGGTCGTTTAATCTTTGACTCGGCTGCGACTGCCAAGTTAAAATTCCTTCCTCGGTAATTTCCTCTTTAAACTGATGCTCACCCTGCTTTCTGCCAAAAGTAACAAAGAAAACATAGTCTTTATTTCGGTTTGGAATTTTAACTATTCCCTGGCCGCCCCATTTCCCTGTGCCAGGATGAAAAGAAGAAAAGGGGTCGAAAATGTCATGCACCATTTTCCTGTCATAAGTTTCATATAATTGTAAAGGTTTAACTATTATTGCCTCCTTAAATTTCTTTTAGTTTAAGTATAAAAGGTTTTCACACAAAAAAGAATTTTTTAATTTATGAGTTTACAACTATTAAAAAAGGTGGTAAATTATTCTTAGCGAGTCCGACACAGGTCTCATAGCACCCCATTGGGGCTATGGGTCAAAAACGGATAAGGATGAGAGCTAACCACAACTAAACTACTTTCATTTATATATACATCATAGAATAATAGCTAAGGTAAAGCTACCATACTACCTTTTTGCCCATATAACGCTATGTGATCTGCGTAAATAAGCAGGTCTATTTGTGTTGTATGGGCACTTTGTATTGGCTCGCATACCATTACAAAGGAGAAGTGAAGTAATTGAGTAAAGAAAAAGAAAAAGTTATCGCAGGACAGATTGAATTACCTATTGAACAGTATGGTCAACAGAAACTTTTTACGGATGATGTTGTACCGCTATTAGAGGAAAAAGGAGCATCACTAGTAAAAGCAGGAACCATGTATGAGTCGCTGCGTTATGCGGAATATGAGATTTCAAGTGGGCTTGGCGAGATAATTGATAATGCAGTTGAAGCTGAGGCGAATAACATTCATATATTGACGAAGACAATTAACTCAAAAGGTAAAAATAGCAAAAAAGCTAAAGAAGTCATGGACGAAATTGCTGTAATTGATAACGGTAAAGGAATGGATTACAACGTAATTAGTCGTGCACTGATCCTAGGTGACAGTCCACGCCCTCGTAAAAAAGGAGGGTTGGGTATTGGCCGATTTGGTGTTGGCTTAACCCTGGGCGGTATCTCACTTGCAAGGCGTCTAGAATTATACTCCCGTGATAAGAAAGATGGTGCATTCTATCATACCTACTTAGACTTGGATGTGATCAAAGATCCAGCGAAGGCATATATTCCATTTCCGGTTTATAAGGAGCCGCCCGCGGAATACAGTAAATTTCTCGAAAATAGTACCGGCACAATTATTATTTTAAAAGATTGTGACCGATTGCAATACGATCAGATTAATGAAAAAGCTTTAGCAGCTGATCAACAAATTAAGGGTTTATCCAGCTACATTGGTAGAACTTTTAGAAAGTTTATTTATGGTGGTATTAACATCACCATCAATGAGGAAAAGGTTTATCTTCATGATCCTTTATATCGATTAGGGCCAACACGATTTGAAGTGGATCCAAAGAGCCTAGAGGACCCTAAAACGAAAATGAAAGCAAGGCTTTGGGGTAAAACTGTTAAAATTCCTATTGAGGTACAGGGCAAACCTGGTGAGTTCGCTGATGTTGAAATAACAATGACCCTATTGCCAAAAGAATGGCGTATAAAAGACCAGTCTGGTGGCGGTAAATTTGCTACAGACCGAAAAATTCATGAGAATGAAGGAGTCTCTATTCTTAGAGCAAATCGAGAAGTTTTATATGGCCATGTACCTTATATTATTGGAAAAAGAGGTCAGGCTAGGTCTCTCGATATCGATAGATGGTGGGGATGTGAGATATCCTTCCCGCCGGAACTTGATAACTATTTTCATGTCCGTTATATAAAACGTGGTGCAGAGCCAGTAACTGCGCTACGTGACAAAATCAGAGATATTATTTCTGAGGCTGTCAAATCATTAAGAGAAGAGATTCAGCGTGATCGCCGTGAACATAAACGTCTAGAAGCGAAAAAGTCAGGCATTTTTGCTGGGGCTGAAGATGCAATGGCTGAGGCGGACAAGATTATGGCCAAAGGAAAAAGAGGATCAGATGTCTCACAAGAGACTGCCAATAAAGAATTTGATAAGTTGGCAGCTTCAGCATCCAAAACGGGGGTCGAAGACAAAACTGTTGAGGAACGAAGAAAGGAGTTAGAGGAAAAGCCGTACAGTATTGTACCTGTAGAGTATCCTGAGTCCATTTTCTTTGAAACTAAGCATCTATTAGGACATATTGTTGTCAACTTAAATATTAATCACCCATTCTACAAGGAAATTTTTGAGCCTTTATGTGGAAGCATAGAGACAATGGATGAGGAGTCTGATATTTACGAAGGAACGAAAACTGTTGAACAACAAAAGATACGCCGCGCCTTTATGCTTTTATTGTTGAGCTATGCTAAGTCCGAGTCCTTCTTTGATAATAATGATATAGTGCTTAGCCAGTTACGCTCCCAATGGGGTCTAGCACTGGGAGTAGCAATAAATAGCCTTGCAGAGAAGGAACAGCTGTAATATGTTCGCTTTAACAAGGAAGTTCACACCTGAAATTGTTAAAGAGTGTTTTAAGTCAACCCAATAGAACTGGCGTTTACGTTCTGGGTAATGATTTAAATGGATTTAAAGTTGGATACGTAGGACGTTCTGACCGTTTTGTCTACGAACAAGACTAATTAGTCATAACCACCTTTACAATTACGATTACTTTATTTTTAAGTACACTCACAATATTAAGGATGCTTTCCTCCATGAATGTCAATATTGGCATGTAAGTCAGGATGAACATCTTGCTAATGTAATACATCCTGCTTCCCCTAAGAATAGTGGATTTGCTAATGATATAACAAGGATGTTTGCTGGTTAATATTTAAAAAGGGTAAGTGCAACACTTGCCCTTTCTTAAAAGTATAAAAAACTTATAGTACTAGAGGTGTAGCCAATGAGCCGCATGGATTTGATATATGATCAGTATGTTGTAAAAGAAAAGCTGAAAAACGGTACAAAGTACGAGAAGTTAGCAGCTATTGTTTACAAGGTGTTGGAGACCCAGGACGTTGTTATACATGATATGCGTCTGTCTGGGGTGGGTAAAAAAACTAAGCACCAGATCGATATCGTCATTGAGAGGGCTGGGGTAAAAAAGAGGGTTTTGATTGAGTGTAAAAATTATACCAATACTGTTGGCATTAGTATAATAAGAGATTTTCATGGTGCGGTTCATCAGATCAAGCCGGATGAAGCAATTGTGGTGACAAGTCAAGGGTATACAAGAGAAGCTGTTAATTTTGCAGATGATGAAAACATTAAACTTGCAGTATTAAGAGAATTTGAGGAAACAGATTGGGAAGGCAGAATTAAGGAAATTCATATATCAATCAAAGCTTTACTTTTTGATACCCCGCGGATATCCTTTATTTACGATGAAAACGATACTGAAAAGTTAAAAGAAGCATTAAATGGAAAAGGCACATTACAGCAAGAAGCTGATACTCGGGCTAATTATTTTTACGATGCGAAGGGAAATTCAGTTTCTACTTACGAAAGTGTCCTAAGTCCTATAATAAATGGATTACCAAGAATTGATGGACAAGAAACCACTGGACAATATATGTTTGATGAAGTGAAATATATTTATGTTAACGATACACTAATAGGAATGAAAGGATTCGCCTATTCATTCATGTGTTATAGCGTAGAAGATACGAGTGTGGTAGATGCAGGTGGTAAAATTGCATTGCTCCTATTGAAATATTTAGATGGGTCTCAGGAAAAAGTAATATTTGATCAGGATATTTCAAGATGGACTTTTGATAAAAAGGGTACAGTCAAAGAAAAATAGTTTATTTTTAAGCACCATTTAAATTGGTGCACTTGCCCTTCGCTACGCTCGGTCAAGGTGCACGGAGCAATTCGCTGCGCTCATGCTCCTTAAAAGAATGAGTGTTATAGGAAGAAGAATAAAGGGGGAGCGTTAGCGACCCCCATCCACAACGTGAGGAACGAACGGAGTGGATTATGAATGATACTCGATATTGATGACCAATCTTATACACTTTTAACTTTGCGGTCTTAATTAGATCATAAATCGTAATTTTGCTCATTTGCAAAAACTCTGCTACTTTTGCCACTGTAAACATAATAATTCTCTCCTTTTCTTTTTAAGTATTAAAGTCGATTTTTTCGACAAATTCATTATAAGAATATAAGGACTAATTCTTAACAATATAAAGTAATACAAATTTAAAAATATAAGGTCGACCATGTCATATTCGCCTTATTTAATAAATACTGAACAGGTATTGTAGATATTTCTTAGTAAAAATGAAGATCATGCAAACCTTAAAACTAATATTGAAAAAGTTTTTGAAAATTCCATCTCTCAAATAAATGTAACTGATAAGCAATTTATCAAATTCCTTTTTAAAGAAAACTTTAGTAATAATCTAATGGATGTGACAATTGAAAATCTAAACTTTTTAGACGATTTAGAGTCAGAGTCATATAGCGGGTCCTTCATAAACAAGAGCGAGATATATGAAGCTATTCTAAATTTAAATCATTTAGAGATTTTACATGTCAAATTTCAACCGTTAAGCTTTAACGCAATGGTTACTTTCAGGCACCCAAATATGATTCAATTCAATAAGTATATTAGTACAGAAATTTTATTTGAATTAATTACTTCTTTGTCAAATCAAATAAGAAAATTTGCGAAACAACGGAGATAATAAAATGAAGACACTACATATATCTTAAAAAGAAAATGAAGTTCTAATTGAATTTCACAATATTACCATCAACCTTGGAAAAAAGATGAGGGGTTAATTATAAATTTCTACAATACCTACTCTTCAAACTAACCAACGATTGTTATTTGAGAAAATGAAAGAGTATAAAGTAAAGTTCAAATGGTTAATTATAGAGGATAACTATTATTATATAAATCTCAGTTTATTAAAGGCGTCACATTCTGAGTTTAATGATGTTAGTTGGTTGAAAGGAATTATAAAAGCCGCCCCGATCTTAGATAACGATATAAAAACTGGATTACCTACTATAAGTTTTCACATATTAAAGAAGGATATAATTTTGAATTTTCCACAGAAGATTTTCTTAAGTCACAAGGGGATCGATAAACCAGCTGTACGAGAATATCATTATTTATTAAAGGAGCTTGGTTTTGAACCATGGCTTGATGAGGATGCCATGGCTGCTGGTGAAGCACTTCATAGAGCTTTGTTGAAGGGGATGGAGGACTCTTGTGCTGCGGTATTCTTTGTTACCCCTAATTATGTTGATGATGGTGATTTGGAGCAAGAGATTGATTATGCGATTACAGAAAAGATGAAAAAAAGAGAGAGATTTTCAATAATTACACTTTCACTACCTGATAAGAAAGGGAAAAGGGGACAGGTACCATCAATGTTACAGAGGTATGTATGGAAAACCCCCTGATAGTCATTTAGAAGGTTTTAGAGAAGTAATTAGAGCGTTACCTATTACTAGTGGTGTTAAAACGTGGAAAAATTAAATATAAAATATTTATAAGGAGTGGATAACCACTCCTTATATTTTAAGTAGAATATAGTCGCAGTTCTGTCAAAAGCACACGACACATGTGGAGTGTATGGCAGTGCTTGAACTTAGAGAAGGCAACTAACCCTTGGGGTTGTTGCCTTTTTTGATTGTTATAAATGGAAAGGCTAATCTTCATTGTTTTTCTTGAGTAATTTTATAGTTAGATCACTAATTTCAGATATATGCTACTCAAGTGAGGTCATCGTTTTGTGGATTTCAAGCAGAAGTTGATCAGCATCTTGAACATTGTTAAGATCAATACGTTTACTCTTTTTTAGAAGATTATCCATTTCGTTTATTATTGTAGACAAGTCATTTAGATTGTCTTGTTGTTCTTCGAATTCAACAGAAAGTATATTTGTTTGACCGTAGCTATTTATTTTTTCTAAGAGGTTTGAACATAAAACATTCCTTCACCTTGTTAACGTATTCTTTAGAAAAAGAGACGCAGCCTAAACTGCGTCTTGTCCTTAACCAAGCGTTCCATTTTCAATCGTCATTTCCTTGTCAAAGATGGCTTTGTCTGCTAGGGAGTTCGTTGAATCGTTTGCAGCTTTGCTTGTCATGTTTCTGGATGCTACGTTTACTTCATTTCCTAAGGAAGAACTGATAAAGCTTACACCGATCAAAGCAATTACAGCGCATGAAATCAGTTTAAATTTCATGCAAACAATCCCCTCTCTGAATTTGTTTGCGGGCATGAACCATCTTTTTGAAACAGATAACAGAATCATCCACCTGCCCAATTTCAGTATAAAACTTTGCGGCTAATAATGCCAACTCTTCCATATAAGGATATCCTTGGGGCGTCTCTAATTTGTTGAAAACATTTAATAAAATGGACGCTTCTCCTTTTTTGATAAACAGCGCCTGCAATCCTTCAAACATGATTTTAAATAGGTCATCATCGAATTTACATGCGAAGCGTACGCCTTTTCTGAAACAATCCATTGCCTGTTCTTGTTTAGGTTGAAGAAAATAAATTAAGGCTAAATCGTGGTAAGCTTGTGTCAAGTTGTTGAAATTTGATTTTTTAAATTGGAGTATCGATTTCTCCATGTATTTTGCTGCTTTCGTCAATTCGCCCATTTTAAGATAACAATTTCCGATATTGAATAAAGCTTGGCCGTAAATCCGCTTGTTTTTGCTTTCAAGCAGCCGTGCGCCTTTTAGTGCCTGTTCGAGGTGAGGGAGCGCCTTTTCATGACTTTCTAAATCGTCGTAGTTACCTGCGATTACAAAATGGCATTGTATGCGGCGGACTGAGTAAAGGTCGTGCGTTTTATAGATGTTATACGCCTGAGAAGAATAGTGCATGGATACGTGGGTTTGTTTCATATGATAAAACACTTCAGCCATTTTAAAATAAAATTCCGCCCGCTCAATTTCATCTGAAATATAAGGAATTGTGTTTTCTGCTTTTTGATAGAGTGTAATAGCAGTCAAGAAATTGCCTTGTTTAAATTCATACATTCCCTGAAAAAAGTAATAGTAATATTCAACAAGTTTCTCCATCTTCCTGTTGCTGCCTTCAATTCTCTTCAAATATTCTGATAACTTCATTTGTTTTCCTTCAGATGGAATCACATAGTCGATCATAAGTTGATGACGAAATGCAATGAGCTGATAGTAAATCAAGAGATCTTGGTCTTCTTCCATAATGTCAATGTCCCGTTCGATCTCAGCTTTCAGCATTTCAGCGTCAGTCACATTAAACTTTTGAATATGCCGATTCCACTCATTAATTTTCATCCCGTGCGGAGACGAAATTGTGCCCAAACTGCTCACTCTTCTCACTAATTATGTAAATTTTATCAATACTGAAATTTAATAGGAAGGGGTTGAGAGACCGCAAAATAAATTTTCGGTGTAATCCGCAAAAGGGAGTATGGGTGTTTTGCGTTATATTTGGTTTTGTGGTGGTTAGTGCGAACTCAAATTTTGAATTTTGGATTGCGGTTATTACGACTGGGCAGTTTCGTCATACTCTTTTAGCAGTTTTTCTGTCTTATGCATTTCTCATAGGATTCATATAGTCGTTAGCTGATTCTAGATATGCTCTTGTCAGAGTATCTAGTTTATTTTTAACTATAGAGAGGTCTTCTTCGAATTGTTCCTCAGTTGAATGTTGGATAAATTCTTTTGCCTCTTCATATCTTTTTAATATGTTTTTCACCATTGGAGTTGGAGTCTTTTGATTGTTTGTTTTTATTGCTGTGATTGTTAAATTTATTTGTTTTATTAATTCTTTTCTTACTGTCAAGGTGATGCTCCTTTTATAAAGGTGAGATGAGATAAAAATAAAGCCCTCAAGTAAGAGGGCTTCAGATTTATTAAGCACAGTCGAACGAATAAATCTTTACTACATTAAATTTTACCTATTAATTTCTATTTTTCATATTTATTTAGAACTTTTTTTGTTTTAAACCTTACTTAAACATAGGATACTGCACCAATAAATTTAAATGAATAGTTTTTTGCATTTATTTCTTTCTCCCTGCCGTCATATTCAAAATTATATAAGAGAACAGCAGCATTGATTTGTTCAGGAATTGTGGTACCTACCATGTTCTCAAATCGAGGTAAGATAACACTATCGTACGAACAACCGCCAATTAGTGTAGTTAAATTATTACAACTATTTTCATGTGCGACTTTTTCTATAAAGTCTTCATCTAAATCATCGATATCTATATCAAAGTCAATTAAAAATTGAGAAGGGAGAAAATCGCCTTCATCTTCATTGTATTTTAGGTTAACGTAATCATTTAAAGAGGATGAATTTTTTATGTACCCTATCCAAAGCGATACAAAACTTTGTTTTTCCAATTTTTCACCCCTTACTCAAGCATAATGGTTCAAAAGAGGGTAATGGAAATTGCATCAGATGTAAACGTCATCACTAATTCAGATAGTTCTTTATAAATTCCTCATCCTCTTTGTCCATAGGGGAAATACCCAAGTTAGTGTATCCCCAGATCATTTGTCTTTGGTAGTCGTCTAACGTAGATTCAATAACATTTTCATAATCATAGTCTATTGAAAATTTTCCAGTGTAATCTAGCTTGAGCGTAAGGTTAGTCCACACATCTGAGTTATTCGCTTTCCATTCATCCCTTAGTTCATCAAATAAATCTTGTAGTTCGATTAACAAGTTATCAAAATTTGTGCACTTACTTGATAATATTCGGGAATGTCATGAGAATAAATGAACTCTTCACTATTTTTTGTATTAAAGAAAAAGTATACTTCTCTAGAGTCATCTAAAATCTCTGCGTATAGAGAAACTTTATTCCATTCTGTGGAATCATTTCATTAATTTGTTCTGCTATTTTTTGATATAATACGCCCATTTTTTCTGTTTCCATAAAAGTACCTCTAGAATCAAAAATAGCCCAGTATAGAAGAGCTATCTTGGATTTATAGATCCTCATACCACTGGGCGTTGAAGGTACCTTTTAAGTCCATCGGTATAAGCATAATAATATGAAAACTTTAAAATGTCCCTATTGAGGCTCTAATTGGACAAAACATCTTGATTATAATTGAAGGTTACGGATTATAGTGTGATTACTCTTCTTTATAGTTAAGAGCAATTTCCACAATTTGCTCGGCTGTGTATTCTTCTTCGCTCCAAAAAATTAAATCACTTGGTGCAGGATGAGGGACATTTTCTTCTAATAAATCGATGTATTTACCAATAACCTCATCTTCTAATTCAGGATTCATAATTTTTTTCACCAATGAGACTAATTCTTCTTTTGACATTTTATTCAAGGGTTTATTCTCCTTTTCTTTACTTTAGTTTTTACTTCCTTTTTTTCCGAAATGATAAGCTGGATCTAGTATCTCCTGATGCATTTTTGGAGAAGTAATAATTAGGTTATCTAAATTATACACATCTCCACCTTTATCAATAGGTTGTTTATGGTGTAAAATATATGACTTATGTTTACCATAATGCTCTTTTTTAGGTGCGATAGGGGAGTTCCCATTTTTCATTCTAGCTATATTATTTTTATTAAATTCATTTGCATATTCAGTGTTGGCTACAGATTTCCAGAATTCTTTTCTAAACTCATCAAATGATTTGAACTCCTTCCCAAGAAGTTGTTTGCGTACTTCTTGAGGAATAACCCCTAATTTACCATTATTGTACATCAGTCTTTCTTGAAGCTGCAGCCCTCTACTTGGAGTTACTTTACCAGTTGCTACACCTGGGATGTTTCTTTTGGTGAATAGAATGCTAGATTCTTTAGTTTCTTCTATAATCTTCTTTAATAAGGGGGTATTCTTAACATTGTGAGTATTACCAATGTCTTGCGCTATTCCTACAAGGGCAGGTTCATATTCATTTTTAGGAAAAGAATTGATGAAGTTTTTTCCTTTTTCTATTCCTGTCTTTACATGTTTAGTAGTAGCTTTTTCTCCAGCTTCAAGCACTTTATCGACTTTGGCAGCACCTGCTTTACCAAGCTTGCCTGTTACTTTTACAGCAGAGCCAGCGCCTTTTAGTCCAACTAGGCTTCCGACCGCATAGGTAATATAATGCGATCGTGAGTATGCATCGCCATTAACCATTTTATCATTCCATGAATCAGCTATGTTTGTCCATATGATTTTTGCATAGGAAGGTGTGTTTAATATTGTTGAAACTGTTTTGGCGAGCTTTTGTTCATCGGATAGCTGGGAGAATTCCCATGCGCCGACAGCTAAATCTTTGACGCCTGTTACCGTGTCTTTCCCGATATCATAAAGAGCGACTCCGCTTCCTTTTAGAATTTCCCAAGCGGTTTCGCCGACTTCCAGTACAGTCTCGCCAACTTTTTCTAGCTGTTTTGCTTGTTCAAGCTGTGCCACATACTGTAACTGTGCAGGCTCAAGGTTCTCATACCCAATCTTCTTCGCAATTTCTAAATACTCATCCGGATCTGACACCCCATCCGCAAGCTTTTTCTTCAATTCCTTGATCTCGCGTTCCTTCGCTTCCTCTTTCTTAATTTTCAAGTAAGCCTCAGTCCGCTTTTCAATGTCGCCTTTTTTCTTATGTATGTCACTCTCACGGTACGCTTTGGCGTTGTAGTGGATGGGTGTGGCGTTTTTTCCTTTGCCTGTTGCTTCTTGGAGCTTTTGGAAGTCAGACTTGATGAATTGTTCGTTTGGTTCTGACAGGGAGTATTCTGTCTGCAGGTCTTCGTCCAAGGCGTCCAATTTTTCCAGTGTTTTTTTGCGTTTGTCGTTGGCATCGGCCAGCTCGTCCTTGAAGGTTTCTGTTGAAAACAGGTCGAGCGGGAGGATGTTGTCGATATCGTTCAAGATGTCTTTCATCGCTTTTTTCTGTTCGGACATAATGGATTTCGATTTTTGGTGGGCGTTTGCCAGCTCGTGTTCCAGAAAGGATTCTTCGATGTATGCGTCAGAGAGGGCTTTATCCTCGACGGCTCCGGCGATGCTGTTGAAAAATGCGATTTTCATGTCGATGTAGTCGATCCATTGGTCGGTGACGCCGACGTGGTCATGGTAGAAGGCTTTGATGTTGCTGGCGCCTTTTCCCGAGAATTCACTGTCACTGAGATCAGCGACGCTTTTTAATGCTTTTCTCAAGTTGACCATTTGCGTTCTTAGTTCTTTATACTCTTTTGTACGGTCTGTCGCTTCCGAAAGCAGTGTTTTCGCTTCAAATACTTTCATGACCATTTCCCTTCTTTTGTTCGCTCGATATCAAAATTTTACCACGGAGCAGGATAAGAATGGCTGTGGAAACGTGTTTCGATGGAAAAATGAGTCGTTTGGCATGTGTCTTTATTCACGAAGGGATTGTGTAAACATAGTCGAAATGATTATTGATAGACAGTTAAAGGAGCATTTTGATGAAGAAAAAACATTATATTCGGTTTATTAGGGTTTATGATATGCATCATCCTGTTTGCTCTGTATCTTCAGTTACATAATAAAAGCAATATTCCTGTCAAAACTTCTGCCATTCATCCCGAAGAAGACCGCATCTATTTTATCTATTCCAACCCTCTCATAAAAGAAAGCACGCTGCTCTCAACCTCAACAGGCGAAAGATTTAATAGGCGCACGTTCAAGGTGGCGGATGTGCCGTACATCCAAACGAAGTCTTACGCATCAACAGACATTGTTTTATTAGCGGAACATGAGTCCTTTTATTACACGCTGGAGAAGGATGCCATAAAAAAGCATCCGCTGTCAGATCCATTTGCGTTTTGGTATGAGGGAAAGGATGTCTCTGTTAAGGCCTATAACGTTGATACGACGGGGAATGACGTGCATATAAACGACAAAAAAACGAAAAAGGAATATAGCCTCACCTTGCCTTCACTTGTCACGATGGGGTCGAGTGACGAGAATTATATTTATGTCATTCAAGGCATGGCAATTTACGTGATTGACAGAAACACAGAGGAAATCATAGAGACCCTGAGCTTAGCCTCATACGCTGATAAATTCGCAGACTCGGAGGAATTTATTGTCGCGAGCTCGCAGCATGAACTGACTGTGATTGAAAAAGGGACATGGAAGACGAAGTATATTTCTTATCCTGATGATCTTGAATATGCTGATACCGTGTACTATGACAAAGAAAGCGGCAGTTTTTATGTGACGTACGAAGACAAAGAGGGGGAAGCGAACCTGCTTGAGTATGGGAATGACTTTTCTTTTCGCACATACGGCTTAAAATTCCCTTATATGGATGCAAAGTTTAAGGGGAATCAACTGTATGTTGTTGCCCAGGAAGAGCATAAAAAGGGCATTGGCGGGTACGTGGGTGTGTTTGATATCCATTCTAAGAAGATGCTTTATCAGTTTGATTTGCCTGAGGAACAAGTGAAGGTTCAGGATTTTGTTGTGGTGTACGATCAGTGAAAACGTATATGAAAAAAGAATGACACGGGACCCTTTCATGGGGTCCTTTTTTGCGGAGAAAAACAAATTGACAGGATGAAAAAACAATTTCTTCCTTTCGTATTGTTTTCAAAATTTGGGATTGATAGAATATGACATATCTCACAGAGAAGGAGGGAAGCCGTTGAGTCAAGCCATACCGTCTTCGCGTGTTGGTGTTAAGATTAATGAATGGTACAAGATGATTCGCCAGTTCAGTGTTCCGGATGCTGAGGTTCTCAAAGCGGAGGTGGAGCAGGACATTCAGCAGATGGAAGAGGATCAGGATTTGCTGATCTATTATTCTCTCATGTGTTTTCGGCACCAGCTGATGCTGGATTATTTGGAGCCGGGACAAACATATGGGAATCGCCCTACAGTGACAGAGCTTCTGGAAACGATTGAAACTCCTCAGAAAAAACTCACAGGCCTTTTGAAATACTACTCTTTGTTTTTTCGCGGCATGTATGAATTTGATCAAAAAGAATATGTGGAAGCGATCGGTTTTTATCGCGAGGCGGAGAAGGAACTGCCGTTTTTGTCAGATGAAATTGAGAAAGCGGAATTTCATTTTAAAGTGGCAGAAGCGTATTACCATATGAAGCAAACCCATGTGTCGATGCATCATATCCTTCAAGCCTTAGACATTTATCAAGATCATCCGTTATATAGCATGAGAAGAATACAAAGCTTGTTTGTCATAGCAGGAAATTATGATGACTTCAGATGTTATGATAAAGCGCTCCCGCATTTAAGAAAGGCACTGGAGCTGGCAATGGACATTCAAAACGACAGGTTCATTGGCATCTCTTTATTGAACATCGCCAACAGTTATGACAGGTCAGGAAGATATGATTTGGCAATTGAGCACTTCCAAAAAGCGGCGAAAGTAAGCAGAGAAACGGTTCCTGATTTGCTGCCGAAAGTCTTGTTTGGGTTAAGCTGGACATTATGTAAAGCTGGACAAAAACAGCAGGCGTTTCAGTTTATAGATGAAGGCTTAGAATATATCAAAAAATATCCTAGTATGCTTCACCATAAATACTATAAAGAATTGTATACGTTCTTACAGGCGTTGTACAAAGATGTTATGGATGAAGACAGGATTCATGATGTATTGAGCTGCTTTGAAGAAAAGAATCTGCACGCCTATGTGGAAGCATGTGCCCAAAGTGCGGCATCTGTATTTGAAAGCCGCTGTCATTTTGAAGATGCTGCTGTGCTTTACCGAAAAGTGCTGCAAGCGCAAGAGGATATTCAAAAAGGAGAGTGTTTATATGCTTATTAAGAAAAAAGTGATGATGTGTCTTGCTGTTCCCCTTATTTGCGGAAGCATTGCGGTTCCTTTCTTGACACAGTCCGGCGATTTTAAGGAATCAACGGATCGAAACACAACGTATATCGATCATTCCCCTCATCATGTCATGACTGATCCGGATAAGAAAGCCCTTAGCTAGGGCTTTTTTTCTTGCTTTATTGGAAGTTTGTGTCGTCTCGTACTTTTAAACTACCGCATTCCTTCTATTTCTAACGCAAGACACTCGAAACAACCAAAGCATTTGAGGTATAATGGTTAAAGTGAATAACAGTATTTAGATTGATATAAATGAAAGAGAGTGGAACATCATGGGCCGTAAGTGGAACAATATTAAAGAGAAGAAGGCGTCTAAGGACGCAAATACGAGTCGGGTTTACGCAAAGTTTGGCCGTGAGATTTATGTGGCGGCAAAGCAGGGCGAGCCTGATCCGGAATCCAATCAGGCGCTGAAGGTTGTGCTTGAGCGCGCGAAGACTTACAGTGTGCCGAAAAATATCATTGAACGTGCGATCGAGAAGGCGAAGGGCGGAGCGGAAGAAAATTATGATGAGCTTCGTTATGAGGGCTTCGGGCCGAACGGATCAATGATTATCGTTGATGCGCTGACGAATAATGTGAACCGTACGGCGCCGGAAGTGCGTGCGGCGTTCGGAAAAAATGGCGGAAACATGGGTGTGAGCGGATCTGTCGCTTACATGTTTGACGCAACGGCTGTTATTGGTGTGGAAGGCAAAACGGCTGATGAAGCGCTTGAAATTCTCATGGAAGCGGATGTAGATGTCCGCGATATTTTAGAAGAGGATGACAGCGTGATCGTCTATGCGGAGCCGGATCAATTCCATGCGGTGCAGGAGGCATTTAAAAACGCGGGCGTTGAGGAATTTACGGTAGCGGAGCTGACCATGCTTGCGCAAAGTGAAGTGACACTTCCTGAGGACGCGAAGGAACAGTTCGAAAAGCTGATTGACGCGTTAGAGGACTTGGAAGACGTTCAGCAGGTGTATCATAACGTAGATCTTGGTGAATAAAAAAGGAGCAGACTGTCATGGTCTGCTTTTTTTATTGTCCGGGAAATTGTTTTATCCGTTTATAGGCAGGTGTCTATACGATCTGCAAGCTCTTCTCATACGCTGGACTGTAACCTATGTGAAGGAGAGATTGGATATGACTGATACAAGACACTTCTGCTGCGGACCCGGTTTTGGCGCTTACCCAGGCTATGGTGCAGGCGGTCCGGGATTCGGCATGTACGGAGGCGCGGGCTATCCGGGCCATGGCATGTATACAGGGATGGGCCATCCAGGTTATGGAGGCGCAGGCTACCCGGGTTATGGCATGTCTGGAGGATTCGGCGGCTACCCAAGCGGAGGCTATCCGAGCTCAATGAGTTATCCGAGCTACGGAATGCATTATGATAATGATGGACATCACCAGCATTACCCTGATGGAAATTACGGACACCATCAGGATGGAAATTACGGCCATCATGAGGACGGAAATTATGGGCATCATGATGGTAACTACGGGCACCATCACCACCAAATGGGGCACTGGGGAAAAGACGGCCATAAATAAAAAGCGTGGAGAACGGACACTCTTGCTGATCAAGGGTGTTTTTTTCTTTTTCTTTTTCTTGACTGTTCAGTCTGGAAAAGGTAATATCATCTTGCAGGAGGTGATATTCGTTTGGGTAGGAATAAAGAATTCGATACCGCGCTTGTTTTACGCAGAGCGATAGAGGTTTTTGGAGAGTATGGCTACGAAGGCACGTCTCTTCAGGAGCTGCTCTCTCATTTAGGCATTGCGCGCCAGAGTTTGTACGATACGTATGGAACGAAGCGGGATCTGTTTTTGTCCGCTGTGAAAACGTATCTTGAGGGAAAAAACGCGGCTGTTGTTGAAAGGCTTGAGGCACCGGGCTCTGTCAAGGAAGCCATTCGTGATATTTTTCAGGAGGGTGTGAATGTCCTGAAAGATCCTGAACGTTCAAAGGCATGTTTTATCATCAACAGCGCTATTGAACAAATCCCGCATGATTCGGCCCTTGCCCGGTACTTTGAAGGACAGACGAAACAGCTTGAGACGGCCTTTTATCAGGCGCTGAGAAGGGCACAGACTGAAGGAGAATTGAAGAAGCATCTTGATATATCGGCGCTTGCCCGTTATTTAAACCAGAGCAGGCTGTCTCTGACGTTTATCGCTAAGGTTTCTGCTGATTTTGACCATCTTCAGGATTATGTTGAAGTGAGTTTATCTGTCCTTGATTGACTTTTTTTGATAAAGGGTGCTTAGCCCTTTGACGCATTTTTTGGACTGAATGGTCTAGAATAAAATACGAGGTGATGATCCATGATGATGACGGAATACGAAAAAGCATGTGACACACTGAATCAATTTATGCAATATATGCTTGAAAAGGATATGGAGAGCTGGACAGAGCTGTGGGATGAACATGCCGTATTGGAGTTTCCCTATGCGCCAGAGGGATTTCCGGAAAGAATTGAAGGGAAGGCGGCCATTTACGATTATATTAAGGATTTTCCTGATAAAATCCATATTTCTGCGTTTACTGCTCCGACAGTGTATCGCTCGGCTGATACAAACACGATCATTGCGGAGTTTCAATGTGAAGGCTATGCGATCGCGACTGGGCTGCCTTACCGGCAAACCTATATCAGTGTGATTGAAACGAAGGACGGCAGCATTTTGCATTATAAGGATTATTGGAATCCGCTTGTCGTCAATAAGACGTTTGGAGAAACCATTGAAACATTTATACAAACAGAGGAGGATGAAAAATGATGAGTCACGATCAGATTCTGATTACGGGAGGAACCGGCACGACAGGGAGCCGGATTGCTAAACGGTTAATTGAGCAGGGTTACAGCGTTCGCATCGCGAGCAGGAAAAAGGGCGAGATTAGCAATGCGGAGTATGTATATTTTGATTGGAAGGATGAGTACAGCTTTACGCCTGCTTTGGAGCGGGTGAAACGGATTTATCTCGTTGCGCCGGTTGGTGTGTTTGATCCGTCTCCTTATGTGCTTCCATTTTTAAAGGAAGCAAAGCGGCTCGGTGCTGAACGTGTGGTGATGCTCAGCGCGTCCGCTGTTCCTGAGGATGGTCCTGTATTTGGTGCATTGCATCGTGCAGTACGCGGGTTTCCGGAATGGGCGGTGCTGCGGCCGTCATACTTCATGCAAAACTTCATCAATGTCCAGCATCGCATGTCCATTCAAACTGAGGGGCAAATCATCACGGCGGCGGGTGAAGGGAAACTTGGTTTTATTGATGCTGATGATATTGCGGAAACAGGAGTGCGTGCTTTGATTGACATTGCGCCTCATAATACTCATCATATTTTGACGGGACCTGAGGCGCTGAGCTACGCTGAAGCGGCGGAGATCATCGGAGCCGCGGCGGGACGTCCGGTGACGCATGTCAGCATTTCTTCTTCCGAACTGCAAAACAGGATGGAAACAGCAGGTTTGCCTGCGGATTACGCCCGCTTTATGGCGGAATTAGAAGAAGCGATTCGCCATGGTGCCGAACACCGGGTGACGGATACAGTGAAGCGTGTCACGGGAAAAGAGCCCCGCTCGCTGGATGAGTTTGCGGCTGATCACGTTTCGTACTGGACGCGCTGACCTCATTTTGGACTGAATAGTCTAGAAAGACCTTCGGCTCTGCCGAAGGTCTTCTTTTTATCTATTGAGTTTAAAAAGACTGGCCGCGTTTTCGATGCCGATTTTGAATCGGTCTGTTTCACTGATTGGACATTGGTCAAACCAGGAAGAGATTTCTTCCATCGTTTCATACGGATAGTCCACCGAGAATAAGATGCGGTCAGAGCCGACCTCTAACAATGTATCAATTAATGCCTGTGTTCTGAATACGCCGCTTGTTGTGAGATAAAAGTTTTTGCGGAGGTATTCAGTCGGCGCTTTTTTATGGTTTCCATGGGTCTCAGGGCGCTGATGGCGCAGTCTGTGTTCGACGCGCGGCAGCGTAAATGGCAGACCCTCGCCTAAGTGTCCGAGAATTACGGTCAAATCAGGGTATTCGTCAAACAGGCCGTTCAGAATCAGGCGGATGGCGTGTGTTGCTGTTTCAACGCCAAAGCCCCATGCTGAGCCGAGGAGGCCTTCGTAGCCTTCATAGATACGCTGCTGATTTGGCAGCGGAATACGCGGATGCAGATAGACGGGAACCTGAAGCTGTGCAGCTTTCTCCCAGAAAGGGCGTACCTGTGGCTCGTCTAAATATTGAGCGGTATTTTCGTCTCCGATATTACTGTAGCCGTTGACCAAGGCGCCGACAAAACCGAGTTCGTTTACTGCCCGCTCCAGCTCCTTCGCTGCTTCTTCAGGATCTTGAAGCGGAACCGCCGCAAATGCTTTAAAACGGTCTGGATGTTTGGAAACGAAGAATTCCGCAGCGTGATCGTTCATTTGCTTGGCGAGTTTCACAGCTCTGTCAGGATCGGTGATTCCTTCAATCCCCGGCTGGGTTAATGAGAGAATCGACGTTTGGATGCCGTTTTTATCCATGTCTTCAATCCGTTTCTCGAATTCCTGCAATCGTTTTTGGACAGCGCTGAAATATTCATCGTCAGTAAAATTGTGACTTCCCGTTGCCGGAAAATCAGGAGATTCCCAGTGCTCTTCTAATGCGATTTTTCCATTCATGTCAAAAGGCTCCTCTCTTTTTCATGTCTGGTGTAGATCAGATGGAGTGCACTCATTTTACGTCACGAAGCTTCGTTTCAATAGGTAATGAACACCGTGTTTATTACTTTACATCATGTACAAGATGTAAGTTCATGGTACAGTAGATTTTGGGAAAAGGTCAATAAACAGAGAACGTGCAAACGTTTAGAAGAAGACATCAGCTGATGATTTGTCCAGAATAAAATAAAAGTTAGACAAGGAGGTAAAAAATGTCTAAAAAGCATAAAGTAGATCCGAGAGTCAAAAGAACGAACAAATATTTAAGAGACGCTTTGATCGCATTGCTGAAAGAAAAAGAAGCCAATTCGATTACGATTCAGGAAATTACTGAAAAAGCGGATCTGACCCGCGGCACTTTTTATTTGCACTATCGGGATAAACAGGATTTTCTGTTTCAAAGCATGACGGAGGTTCTCGATGATTTGATCCGGCAGGTTAAGCCTGAGACGCCGGTGGAACCGGTCAGTATGGATGAGGATCATCCGCCTGTTTCATTTGTGAGGCTCTTTGAGTACATCCATGAACACGCCGAGTACTTTCAAGTGATGCTGAGTGACAGAGGGCTTCCTCAATTCAGAAGTCTGATGGCGGAATTCGTTCAGAAACGAATTTACGAAGAATTGCTTTCATCCATTGAAGAATCTGAGAAACAGCTTCAGATTCCGAAAGAGATACTGGTCAGCTATATCACCTCCGCCCATATCGGGGTGATTTGTTCCTGGCTGGAAAGCGGCATGAAGTACAGTCCTTTATTTATGGCAAATCAATTAACACGTTTAACGCTTTTGGGACCTCTCCGGATTGCGGGTATAGAAAAACAAATCAAGCTTCCTTATTAAGATTTTTGTCATAATGACGCCTCCTGCCTCATACCTATTAAGGTCATTGTTTTTGAGAAAGGAGGAGCCAGAATGAAGGATATGCAGCCGTTTACACCTGTTAAATCATACACGCCCTTTCACAGCCGTTTTGATCCCTGTCCGCCCATAGGGAAGAAATATTACAGAACGCCGCCTAACCTCTATATGACCTTTCAGCCTGAGCATATGGAGCAGTTTTCACCGATGGAGGCTTTAAGGAAAGGCACCCTTTGGAAGGATCTCTATGATTTTTATGAAAATCCTTATCGAGGGGGAGACGCACATGACAAAAAAGGTTGATGCGGAATATTACCGCCAGCTTGAGCAGATTCAAGCAGCGGATTTTGTGCTTGTTGAGCTGAGTCTGTATTTAGATACACATCCTGATGATGAAGACGCGCTAAAGCAATTTAATCAATATTCCGGTTATTCGAGGCACTTAAAAAGACAGTTCGAATTATCTTACGGACCGCTTTTGCAGTACGGCAACAGCCCCGCGGGTGAGGATTGGGATTGGAATCGAGGGCCATGGCCGTGGCAAGTATAAGGAGGAATGCTTGAATGTGGGTGTATGAAAAGAAGCTGCAATATCCCGTCAAGGTCAGCACGTGCAATCCGACGCTGGCAAAGTATTTGATTGAGCAATATGGCGGAGCGGACGGCGAGCTGGCCGCGGCTCTCCGGTATTTGAACCAGCGTTATACCATTCCTGATAAGGTCATCGGCCTTTTAACAGATATCGGCACGGAGGAGTTTGCTCATCTGGAAATGATTGCGACGATGGTGTATAAGCTGACGAAAGATGCGACGCCGGAGCAGCTGCGTGAAGCCGGGCTTGGCGATCATTACGCGAATCATGACGGCGCGCTTTTTTATCACAATGCGGCGGGGGTGCCTTTTACGGCAAGCTATATTCAGGCGAAAGGCGATCCGATTGCGGATTTGTATGAAGATATCGCAGCAGAAGAAAAAGCGCGTGCGACGTATCAGTGGCTGATTGATATTTCGGATGATCCTGATTTGAACGATTCTCTGCGGTTTTTGCGTGAACGTGAAATTGTGCATTCTATGCGCTTCAGGGAAGCGGTTGAGATTTTAAAAGAAGAAAGGGATAAGAAGAAACTCTTTTAACAGGCAGCGGGGGCTCCCTTCATGCGTCCTTTTACATACAGACAAAATATTCTGTTTTTTTGTCGTTTGCTTGCATTATAATGAAGGTATGCATGTAAGTTTAGTTTTGATCGGGGGGCCTTTATGACATCTTTTAAGATTACGAAAGAAACTGTCGCAAATGATTTTTACGCCGGCCTGGCAGATCGTGAGGATGCAGAGCAAATAACGGGACTGCTCGTCCGTACGGCTGAATGGCTGCGGGACCAGGGCTCTGACCAATGGAGCGGGCTGCTGGAGGGGCATGACTCACATGATATTGTTGGCTCAATTGAAAGCGGACATGTGTTTGTGTTCCAGAAAGATCAAGAGCTGGCCGGTGTAGTGATGCTTCTGCCTGAGCCGAGCGAGTGGGACAGAACGCTTTGGGGAGACGAGGGGCACGAAGAGTCCATTTATTTGCATCGTCTGGCGGTCAGCCGCCGGTTTGCGGGAAATGGGCTTGGGGCCGAGATTCTCACATGGACCGAGACAGGTGTTGAGTATCCGGGGAAACAGCGGATCCGTCTTGATTGTGTTGCTGATAACGACGCCTTGCATTCCTTCTACCGGAGAATGGGATATGAATTCAAGGGATCAGATGCCTCGGGGTTTCATTTGTTTGAGAAAGAACTGAACAAGTCAGAATAAGCGTCCTTTTTAGGGGGCTTTTTTGCCTTTTTGAAAAGGGAGGACGGGGCGGATGATCTTTTTTTTATGTGATGGCCATTGCGACGGCTTGTATTTCCGCTTGTGTCTTCATTTTTCTGCGGTTGAGGATGCCGCAAAATAAATGGCCGGAATGGATACTGGGTGGGCTGCTTGTTCTCGGTGTGATCACAATTTGGTGCAGCATCTTTTTTGTCGGCGGCTGGGATGGCTTGGCGCTGGGCATGCTTGGGATTCATGTGATAGTCGGAGCGTTTGCCGGGTACTTGATCGAGACGGTGTTCCGGCTGTTGAAAAGGCAAATCAGGAGAAGGTAAGACATTTGCCGTCTCAAATGATGTCGAATTTTTTACGGGCCGGCAGGAATTTTCTTTCGAGTGGAGAAATACATATTACTTTGCAATGAAAGCGTTTTCTGTAGTGGGAAGGTGATGTCGATGATACATAGCCTGACAAATGGGCTGAATCGTTTTTGTACATGGGTGATGAGACTGGCTTATGTAAATGTGCTGTGGATCTTGTTTTCTCTTGCCGGGCTCGTCGTGTTTGGGTTGATGCCTGCTACGGCCGCGATGTTTTCAGTGGCGAGAGAGTGGGCGAAGGGGAACACGGATGTCCCGGTGTTTTCTGTGTTTATCCGGACGTTTAAGAAGGAGTGGGGTGCAGCTCAGCTGTTGGGGCTCATTCTTGTGACGGCCGGCTTGTTTTTGTTTGCGGATATACGGATTGCCGCTCAGATGAATCAGCCTGTGCTGGTGAATGTGTTTATGAGCATCGGATTGATTTTCGTGTTTGTGCTGTTATATGTGTTTCCGGTCTTTTCTCATTTTGATGTAAAGCTCAGACAGGTGCTGAGCATCAGCTTTTTGATTGCCTTCAGCCGGCCATTGGTGACACTGATGATGGCAGCGGGTGCGGTCGGAATGTTGTTTCTAGTGCTGTTTCATGTGACGTTTTTGCTGTTTTTCAGCGGCAGCGCGCTGAGCTTGTTGTTAACGAAGCTGTCCTTTACAGCATTTATGTCAATAGATCAGCGTCAGGAGAAAGAAAAGGCGGCATGAAAGGAAGAGTCGCGGGCTGGTACAGGCGAATGAAGATTAAGGATAAGCTGTTTGTGTTTCTGTCATTGATCATGGCCGTGTCCTTTCTGTTTGTATACAGCGGGGTGCAGTACGCTTTTCATGTCTATGATGAGCAAATTTACCGCAAATCCTCGGAGGTGCTGCGGATGTCTTCTGAACGGATTGAAGACGAGCTGAAGAAAATTGAAGATGTATCATATGAAATCATTACCGATGAACAAATTCAGCGCATTCTCAGCATGCAAAACCGTGATGATACGTATGACCAGTATCAAATGAAGCAGGAGCTGTGGGATCAGCTTGCGCAATATGCCGGCGATGAAAAGTACATTGATTCGATTCATTTGATTGATGCCCGCGGCTCAGAGTATTCCGCCGGAAGCAGTTCATCGGACCTTATGAAGCAGCAGGAAGAGGTATTTGAACGGGCGAAAGCGCAAAAAGGCAGAAATCTTTGGATGACCCTAGGCAGTTCAGATCCTGTCCTGATTTCAGCGCGGCAAATCAGATCGTTTCATCAGCTGAGTTTAAATGGCTTGGGCATGGTGCTGATTCAAGTAAATGTGAAACAGATGATTCGTGACTTGCCGAAGGATTGGGGCGATTCGGTCGGAGACATGATGATCGCAGACAAGGACGGCAATCTGGTGTATTCGGCACATGCATCGGTGCTTACGCCTGAGATGACAAAGAAGACGCTGCGGCATCCTGGTTATGACTTGGTAAAAAAGAATGGCAAACGTTATTTTATTTCTTTCCTTCAATCATCCTATCAAAACTGGAGCTACTACAATGTCATCCCCTTTGATCAGATGTTCGCGAAAATTTCCTTTATGAAAACGGTGATCGGTACGTGTTTTCTTTTGTTTTTCAGTGTAGTTTTGCTTTTCGGGCGGAAGATTGCCAACAGCATCACAGAGCCGATCGAGCAGCTTGTATCCGCAATGAAATCGGTGCAGCACGGCGGGATTGAGGCGGGCGTGTCGCTGTCATTGCCGGAACATACACAAGATGAGGCCGGAACGCTGAACCGCCATTTTACCGTGATGATGAAGCGGATCAATGAGCTGATGGAAGAAAACGTGGAAAAGCAGCTTATTATTAAAGAAACAGAGTTGAAGGCGCTGCAAGCCCAGATCAACCCACATTTTTTGTATAACACGCTTGAGTCCATCAATTGGCTGGCGAAAGCGAATCAGCAGAAGCAAATTTCTCAAATGGTGGAATCGCTCGGTTTTCTCCTGCGAAACAGCATTCACATCAAAGAAGATACAGTGACCCTTCAGGAGGAGGCGGATATTGTGCTTCACTATATGACGATTCAGCGGTTCCGGTTTGAGGAGCGCTTGAACTTCACACTGGACATCGCCGATGAGGTGAAGCATTGCCGAATTCCGAAGCTGACACTCCAGCCGCTGGCGGAGAATGCGATTCAATACGCGCTTGAGCCTTTTACTCGGCCATGCGCCATCCGCCTTCAAGCGAAAAAAACGGAGGACTGCGTCTGTATTACTGTCGAAGATAACGGGCCCGGCATGGACGAACGTATTCTTGAAAAAACGGGCGGAAGAGGGATCGGGCTCTGGAATATTCATGAACGCATCCGACTGATGTTCGGGGAGCCGTATGGCTTACGCATTCAAAGTGAGAAAGGAAAGGGAACCGCGATTTTGCTGACAATACCGTGCCGAAATGAGGTGGTGTGATGTACAAAATACTGCTTGCTGATGATGAGAGAATCATTCTTGACGGAATGGCAGGGATCATTGAGTGGGAGACGCTTGGCGCTTCTTTAGTCGGAAAAGCGCAGAACGGAATTGAAGCGTATGAGAAGATCGTAAACAAGCAGCCGCATATCGTCGTCACTGATGTAAAAATGCCCGGTATGGACGGGCTTGAGCTGATCAAAAAGGTGTCAGCCGTCTGCCCGTCCGTGCAATTTATCGTCCTGTCTGGTTTTGGGGAGTTTGAGTACGCGAAGGAAGCGATGAAATACGGGGTAAGGCATTATTTGCTGAAGCCCTGCAATGAGCAGCAGATTATCCGATCATTAGAGGAAATCATCGCCGAGCTGAAGCTGCATGATGTGCGGAAGAAGAAAGCCGCCCACCTGAAACATGAGCTGAATCATATCCGTTCCTTTGCGGCTGATCAATACCTGGAAGGCTTAATCGCCGGTGTCACCCATCTGTCTCCGCCGCCTTCGCTTGCAGGAAAGAAGATTCGCCTTATCATCGCGGAGAACACTCAGCCTGAAGATTCTGCCGCCAGAGAGGCGTTTGGTTCCGCTCTGACAGCTTTTTGCTGCAGCGGAGGACGTGCGGTGTTTGCCGTGGAGGAGAGCACGCCTGATCTGGAGAAAAAGGCGGCGGACGGCTTTGCAGGCTGCCGGGTAATCATCAGCCGGACGGGGGAGCTGCAGGACGCAGGACAGCTGTTCCGGGAAGCAACTGAAACGGCCGGTGACCAAAAGCGGAGTGAATTGATTTCTAAAATCACCAGGCTTGTCGCCGACGAGCTTGGCAATCCGAATCTCTCTCTGAAATGGGCAGCAAAAGATATGCTGTTTATGAATCCTGATTATTTGGGGAAAATCTTTAAGCAGGAGACAGGCGAAAAGTTTTCCCAATATGTTACGCGGGTGCGTCTTGAGCATGCGATGAAGCAGATGAAGCTGAGGCGGGATGTGAGTGTATCAGAAATCGCGGAAGAAATCGGATTCGGTGATAATCCGAAGTATTTCAGTCTCGTCTTTAAAAAATATACCGGTCTGACACCGTCAGAATTCAGAAGAAAACAGGGAGGCGCTTCCGTAGGGTAGCCATCTCTGTTTTTTTAACTTTCGCCACTGTTTTTTGAGTGTTTCGCCCCGTCACAACCCTTTAAAATATAATGTAAGCACTTACATTAAAAGGGGGGATTGATGTGAAGAAGGTTTATTACATGCTGCTGTCACTTGTGTGCGTCTTGTTTTTCAGCGGATGTTCTGCGGGTGAAGAAGCATCAGGGAAAAAGGAAGACATTACGCTCAGAATCGCATGGTGGGGCGGACAGCCGCGGCATGACTATACAACAAAGGTCATTGAATTATATGAGAAAAAGAATCCGCACGTCCATATTGAAGCGGAATTTGCGAACTGGGATGACTATTGGAAGAAGCTTGCGCCAATGTCTGCCGCGGGCCAGCTGCCTGATGTCATTCAAATGGATACGGCATATTTGGCGCAATACGGAAAGAAAAATCAGCTTGAGGATTTAACGCCATATATGAAGGACGGAACAATTGATGTCAGTTCAATCGATGAGAATATGCTGTCCGGCGGAAAGATTGACGGAAAGCTTTACGGATTTACACTTGGGGTCAACGTGCTTTCTGTGATTGCCAATGATGATCTGCTGAAGAAAGCCGGTGTTTCAATTCATCAGGAAAACTGGACGTGGAAGGATTATGAGAAGCTGGCGTATGAGCTGCAGGAAAAAGCCGGCGTATACGGATCTAACGGAATGCACCCGCCTGATATTTTCTTCCCGTATTATTTGCGCACAAAGGGTGAGCGTTTTTATAAAGAGGACGGCACGGGCCTTGCGTATCAGGATGACAAGCTGTTTGTTGACTATTTTGAGCGGCAGCTGAGACTGGTCAAAGCAAAAACATCGCCAACACCGGACGAAAGCGCCCAAATTAAGGGGATGGAAGATGACTTTATTGTCAAAGGCAAATCAGCCATTACATGGAACTACTCGAATCAATATTTAGGCTTTGCCCGGCTGACAGACTCGCCGCTTTCTCTCTATCTGCCGCCGCAGCAAATGAAGGAAAAAGCGCTGACGCTGAAGCCGAGTATGCTGTTTTCTATTCCGAAAAGCTCAGAGCATAAAAAAGAGGCCGCGAAGTTTATTGATTTCTTCGTGAATAATGAAGAAGCGAACCAGCTGATTAAAGGCGAGCGGGGCGTTCCGGTATCCGACAAGGTGGCAGATGCGATTAAACCGGAGCTGAATGAGGAAGAGGCCAACATTGTGGAATATGTGGAAGCCGCGTCGAAAAATATCAGCAAAGCCGATCCGCCAGAGCCGGTGGGAAGCGCGGAGGTTATTAAGCTGCTGAAGGATACGTCTGATCAGATTCTGTATCAGAAGGTATCGCCGGAAAAAGCCGCCAAAACATTCCGGAAGCAGGCCAATGACATTTTAGAGAGGAATAATTGACGGGAAATGGGGCTGACAGAATGAAAATAAGCCGGAGTATGAGAAAAGACAATCTGGCGGGATATGCTTTTATTTCTCCGTTTATTATCGGCTTCTTCTGTTTTACGGTGATTCCGATGGGCGCGTCCCTGTTTCTGTCCTTTACAAGCTACGACTTGTTTACGGCGCCGAAATGGATCGGGCTCGATAACTATAAGGAAATGTTTACGGGTGACGAAAAGTATTGGCAGTCGCTGAAGGTCACTTTCACGTATGTGCTTGCCGGGGTTCCGCTCCGCCTCGGCTTCGCGCTTTTTATTGCCGTCATTTTAAACAATGCGGCAAAGGGGACGGCTATCTACAGGACGCTGTTTTATCTGCCTTCTATCATCGGCGGAAGTGTGGCTGTTGCCATTATGTGGCGCAATATTTTCGGCAATGACGGGGTCATCAATGCGCTGCTGTTTTTTGTCGGGATCGATCAAAAAATTCTCTGGTACCAAGACCCGATAAGCGCGTTATGGACGCTGATTCTGCTGTCCGTCTGGCAGTTTGGGTCATCCATGCTGATTTTTCTGGCCGGGCTGAAAAACATTCCGGCATCGTACTTGGAGGCGGCCAGCGTGGACGGCGCAAACCGCGTGCAGCGCTTCTTTAGGATCACGCTTCCGATGCTGACGCCGATTATTTTCTTTAACCTGGTCATGCAGACGATTTCTGCTTTTATGACCTTTACCCCAGCCTATATCATCTCAAAAGGCGAGGGCGGTCCGCTTGACGGGACGCTATTGTATTCACTCTATTTGTTCCAGCGGGCGTTTAACTATTTTCAAATGGGCTACGCCTCGGCGATGGCGTGGATCATGCTGATCATTGTCGGGCTGATTACGCTGATTTTATTTAAAACATCATCATATTGGGTTCACTACGAATCAAAGGAGGAATAACGGATGGAGCCGGTCAACCAGCCTGTCAGGCAAGCCCCGGTGTTTGAAGGGAAAAAAGCCGGGCGCATCAAGCCAAAGCGCATTCTGTTCCATGTTTTTACGGCGTCACTGGCGGTGTTATTGCTGTATCCCGTCATTTGGCTGTTTGTCAGTTCTTTTAAAGAAAGCTCCAGTATTTTCACAACCTCTCATTCTCTCATTCCAGATCCTTTTATTCTCAGCAACTATGCTGAAGGGTGGAAGGGCATTGCGGGTCAGCCGTTTTTGACCTTTATTAAAAACTCGGCGATCATTGTCGGGCTGTCTACAATCGGCGCTGTTCTGTCATCGGCTGTCATTGCCTACGGCTTCGCGCGCATCCCGTTTAAAGGAAAAGCATTTTGGTTCGCCTGTATGATGGGGACGTTAATGCTGCCGCATGAAGTGCTGATGATTCCGCAGTACATTATGTTTGCGAAATTAGACTGGCTGAATTCATTTAAACCGATTGTTGTTCCGCAATTTTTCGGGCATGCGTTTTTTATCTTTCTGATGATCCAGTTTATCCGGACGATCCCTGAGGAGCTGGATGAAGCAGCGAGAATCGACGGGTGCGGGCGCTTTGCCTGTTTTTGGCGGATCATTCTGCCGCTCATTGCACCGGCGCTTGCGACGTCTGCGATTTTTTCTTTCTATTGGAAGTGGGAGGAGCTGATTCAGCCGCTCTTATATTTGAATAAGCCGGAGCTTTATCCTGTTTCACTTGCGCTGAAGCTTTTCCTCGATACGGAATCCGCTTCGAACTGGGGCGCGATGTTTGCCATGTCGGCCGTCTCTTTGCTGCCTGTGATTCTCGTATTCTTTCTGTTTCAAAAATATATCGTTCAGGGCATCAGTACGACCGGATTAAAATAAAAAGGAGTGTTGCAGATGGCACAGCTTATCTTTGATGAAGAAAAGGTCACATCCGTGATTGACCGAATCGTGAAACGGACATTTCAAATGGATTTTTCGTGGGATTGGCCAGGCGGCGTCGCATTTTACGGCGTGGCGGAGGCGTATGAAGCGACGGAAAACGAGGAGTATATCAAACTGTTAAAAACGTGGGTGGATGAACAGCTTGAGGATGGGCTGCCGCCGCTGTCGATCAACGGTGTATCAATCGGCCATACGCTTTTGTTTCTGCATCAGGTGACGGGAGATCACGTCTATTTGGAAACGGCTGGCGAGATGGCGGAATATGTGCTTCATCATGCGCCGCGCTTTGGAGAAGGTATTCTTCAGCATACGGTGAACTCGGCGGATTATGTGTTTCCTGAGCAGGCGTGGGCGGACACGCTGATGATGGCGGGGCTGTTTATGCTGAGAATCGGCCGTGTGATGGAGCGTGAGGATTACTTCGAGGACGGCCTGCGCCAGTTTCATGGACATGAGGACGTGCTGCAGGACCCCGTAACCAATCTGTATTACCATGCCTGGGACAACAAAGCGCAAAACCACCTGTCGGGGATTTATTGGGGGCGGGCGAATGGCTGGGCTGCGCTCACGATGGCAAAAGCGCTCCCGCTCATTGAGGTGACGCATCCTTCTTTTATGATCATTGACGGATCGCTCAGAGACCAGCTGAGCGCGCTTGTCCGGCTGCAGGACGATTCAGGGCTGTGGCATACCATTTTGGATGATCCGGATTCGTATTTGGAGGTTTCCGCATCGGCGGGCATTGCCTCTGCTTTGCTGTCGAGCGGGAAGCTCTATACAAAATACGCGCAGAAATCACTTGCCGCCATTTTGGATGCGGTGGAAGAGGACGGACGTGTCAGCAAAGTATCCGCGGGCACAGCCGTCATGAAAAATGCGGAAGGATACAAACAAGTGCCTTACAAACGAATACAAGGCTGGGGTCAGGGACTTGCACTCACATTTCTCGCTGATGTGCTGAGAACGAAAAAACGCGTATATCAGTAAAGACGGCGGCGGGAGGAAAGGGATGAAAAAACAGCCTCAACAGAAAGAACGGGTTTCATACTGGAAGGGAACGTATTTCAAAAGAAACTTTGTTTTCATTTTGCTGATTACCTGTATTCCCGGACTGCTGACAGGCGGGGCCATCTACTTTTTGTCTATCGATAAGGTGGAGAAAGAGCTGCAAAAGTCGCATGAAACACAAGTGGCGCGTGAAGTCAGCCGGATGGATGAGAAGCTGGAAGACCTTGAGCTGACGCTTGCCCAAATGGCATACGATTCCTCGCTGATGAACGGATTGGCCGAGAAGGATTTGGAGAAAGACTTTACATTCTCCTATCAAATAACGAAAAAGCTGTTTCTATTGCGGGACCAGCAGCCGCTGATTCAGCAGGCTTCTATCTTCCTGAACAGCCCCCGACCTCTTGTGCTGAGCCCCGAATACAGCGCACTGACAGAACAGGATATGCTTCGCAAATACCGCTCGCTTCTCGACTCCGATCGGAGTATTTATTGGAGCCGATCGGGAAAAGACGCCGCGCTGATTCAGCTCATTCCGGGTGCGGCTGAGAAACCGTTTGGCGCGATCATGCTGACGGTAGATCCGAAAGAAATGGAGGCGCTCCTGCAAAGTTTGTCTCCTTACCCTGAAGGCAGCGCGCTACTTCTTGATCAAAAGCGAGAGGTGCTTTTCCATGGAGGAGATAAGAATTTTGAAAATGCTTTAATGAATGAGGTGAAAAAACAGCCTCGCCAGAAAGGCCATTTTCAGATGGATTGGAATGGCACGGTGTATTCCGTCTCCTATGGAGAAATGAAGCGAATGCATCAGAAGTGGACCTTTGTTTCTGCAGCGCCTCTTTCAGCCATTACAGCGCCGATGGTGTTTTTATCAAAGGTGATTATTGTGATGCTTGTCATTTGTATCGGCTTGGCTGTGTGCATGACGTGGTACGCTTCGAGGAAAATCTATCGCCCGATTCAGCATCTGCTCGGACTGTTTACGGGAAGAGAGAAACAAGCATGGCAGGCGTCAGGCCAGGACGAATTTAAGTGGATAGAAAAGAGATGGCATGATCTTTCCCTAGAGAGCCGAAAGCTTCAAGAGCAGCTGCTCCGGCAGACGCCCCATATGAAAAAGAGTTTTTTGCAGCACCTGCTTCAGGGTGACTTTTACTATGACACAGAGGACAGCCTCAGATCGCGGATGGAGGATGCGGGATGGGACATCGGGGAAAACATATTTCACGTGCTTGATCTTCAGGTGACAGGGCTTCGCTGTGATAAAAGCATGTTCTATGCCGACGATGAACAGCTTGCTGTGTTTACACTGACCAATTTACATGAGGAGCTCGCGGCAAACCGGCGTTTTCAACCTTTAATTCTTGATATTGGGCGCCTTTCCGTCACCGTGCTTGTGATGAAAACGAGCGGCTCGGATCTGAAGGCGCATCTTTCAGAGCTGGCCCACATATTTGGTGCTGTCACGGGACTAAGCCTGACCGGGACAATGAGCAGGCAATCGGCCCGTATTAAGGATATCCCATCTTTGTTTAAGGATGTGAAAAGCGGCAAGTCCCGCAGATGTTTTGCCAATCGCCATCAGATCATAGATTTGCAGGATGATGTTTTTCAGGCTGAGCCATCCGCACCCTACTATCCTTTTGAACTTGAAAAACAAATCGTTCAGGCCATTCGGCTGGAAAGAAAAGCGGAAGCAGAGGAGCTGATTCGCTTATGTATGGCTGAAATGGCTGAAATGGCGGTCAGCGACAGACAAGTGCATTCTGCGCTGATACAACTGTTTTCCCGCATCCAGGAGGATATTCTGCATTCCGGCCTTCACCCGAGCGAGCTGTTCGGCAACAGGGATATGCTTCGCGAAATATCTGAGCTGCATGAGCCTGTCCAAGCGGCTGCCTGGCTGATGGATGCGGTTGTCACCCCGTACCTTGCCAAGCTTGAAGGCAGGAAAAACAGACAGCAAAAACAGGTGGCGGAACGTGTGATTGCGATGATTCATGAGCAGTATATGGCGGATCTTTCTCTTGAAAGCTGCGCGGATGCGCTGGGCATGAATTCTTATACCTTGAGCAAGGCCTTTAAGCAAGTGACGGGCGTTAATTTTATTGATTATGTGACCCGCATCAGAATCGAAAAAGCAAAAGAACTGCTGGTCAATACAAATAAAAAAATTCATGATGTGTCAGAAGAAGTCGGCTATCGCCACAATTATTTCAACCGGATTTTTAAAAAGCAGGTCGGCATGCCGCCGGGAGTTTTCAGGCAAATGTATCAGGAAACGCCGTGAAAGGAGAGGACATGTGATGGAAAAACCGATTCAGGTGTTTTTAGCAGGGGATTCCACCGTAAGCGACTGCCCGCCGCATGAAGCGCCGATGGCAGGCTGGGGGCAGGTTTTCGGTCAATTGTTCACTGAACAGGTGAAAGTGCGCAATCACGCCAAAGGGGGAGCGAGCACCAACTCTTTTGTGGAGGAAGGAAGGCTTCAGGCGATTGCTGAGTGCATAGCACAAGGCGATTATTTGTTTATCCAATTCGGCCACAATGACCAGAAACCGCGGGGGACGAAGCCGTACTCGACGTATCAGCAATTTCTCACTTTGTTTGCGGAAACAGCACGAGAAAAAGGGGCGCAGCCTGTGTTCGTTACATCGGTGCAGCGCCGCCGCTTTGATGAAAACGGAAGGATTGAGCACACGCTCGGTGAGTATCCGGATGCGATGAAAGCGTTAGCGAAGGAGCTTGATGTGCCGGTCATTGATTTGTTAACGAAAACGAAGGCGCTTTATGAAGCATACGGACCGGAGGAGTCAAAGCGTTTGTTCGTGTGGCTCCAGCCGAATGAACATCCGAATTATCCAGATGGCATTGAGGATAATACGCATTTTTCAGAAGAAGGGGCCATGGAGGTTGCGAAGCTCGTTGCTGAAGGCATCGAAGAAATCGGCTTTCCGCTGAAGGACCACCTCGTGAGCCGGGAGGGGAAAGAACATGTATAAAGAAGGCGCATGCCTGTACCGCAATCCGCTCCGTTCAGCAAGCGATGTGAAGGACTGGCGGATGGAGGGAGGCGGGCAGGTTTCATTCGAAGATCACCGTATGCACCTGTCACATGTACAGGACGAAGCGCACTTTGTTTATTGGTGCCCGGAAACATTTCCCGACGGCATCATTGTGAAGTGGGATTTTTACCCGATTGAACAGCCGGGGCTGTGTATGCTGTTTTTCGCGGCTGCCGGCATCGGAGGCGAGGACTTATTTGACCCGCGACTCAAGAAAAGAACAGGAAAGTACCCCGAATACCATTCCGGAGACATCAATGCGCTCCATCTGTCGTATTTCCGCAGAAAATACCCGGAGGAAAGAGCGTTCCGCACCTGCAATGTAAGAAAAAGCCGCGGTTTCCACCTCGCTGCAATGGGAGCTGATCCGCTGCCTTCTTCGGACGACGCTGATTCCCCGTATCATATGAAGCTTATTAAGGATAAAGGGTATGTGCATTTTTCGATCAATGATCTGCCCATTCTGGAGTGGCAGGATGACGGAAGCACATTCGGACCTGTGTTGACAAAAGGAAAAATCGGGCTGAGGCAAATGGCGCCGATGAAAGCCGCTTATCGTGATTTGTCTGTGCACCAAGCGGTGAGAAGATGAAGACGACTGTGACGGATGCGCTTTATGCAGGCTGTGAAGCGGTTGTGAAAATCGCGTGGCTGAACGGGCTGTGGCTGTTGTTTACACTTTTGGGCGGCGTTCTTTTCGGATGGGCGCCGAGCACAGCCGCGATGTGTGCCGTCATACGGAAATGGCTGATGGGACAAAAAGATGTCCCGGTATTTGCGTTATTTCTGGAGACCTACAAAAAAGAGTTTCTGAAGGTCAATGCGATTGGACTTGCGTTTTTTGCCCTTTTGCTTATTTTGTCGGCTAATTATTATTATTTTTCGGCAAGTGCGGATTGGCTGTCCTTTACCGTGACGAGCTGCACCCTCTTGGCGGGGCTTTTGTATACCGTCGCGCTCATGTATGTGTTTCCTCTTTATGTGCATTACGAGCTTCCGATTCGCCAATATATTCCGCAAGCGCTGCTGTTTGGCGCCATGCGGCCGCTGACCACCGGCTGCATGCTGATCGGCTGCGGATTTGTGCTTTACTTGCTATATACGCTTCCGGGTCTGATCCCATTTTACGGCCCAAGTTTATTTGGGCTCGTGTCGATGTTTTTTGCTTACAGAGGGTTTCAAAAAACAGAGGCCCAGCACCGTCATCAGGCCGGGTAAACAAAAAAATGACAAACCGGCAAAAAAGTGCAGCCAACCAAAAACGTTTATGCAAAAAAGTGACATTGAAGACAGCTTCTTAAGCGCATAAAATCCAATTTAAGTAAGCGCTTACAGATAAATGATAAGGAGCTGTCTGATGATTAGACGAAGAAAAAGCATGTTTACCACTCTCACACTGTTGGTGTTGTTGATGATGGGGGCTTCTGTGTTTCCTGGCAAAGCAGAAGGAACGGCGCGGCAGATGGAAGCGTTGAACCGGGGCCTTGTGGCAGTCAAGACGGAAGGCGGCATTTTTGTCAGCTGGCGGTTTCTTGGGACAGAAAACGCAGCCGTGGCGTTTAATGTGTACAGAGACGGACAAAAGCTGAATGCTTCGCCTGTCAAATCCACGAATTATATCGATAAAAACGGATCTGCGGGCTCAACGTATTCCATTCGGGCTGTTGTAAACGGTACCGAGCAGGCAGCTTCTGAAAAAGCCTCTGTATGGGCACAGCCGTATCACTCCGTTCCGCTTGATAAACCGGCTGGCGGCACGACGCCAAAGGGCGAAGCCTATACCTACAGTGCCAATGATGCCAGTACGGGTGATGTGGATGGCGATGGGCAGTATGAGCTGATCCTCAAATGGGACCCGTCCAATTCAAAGGATAATTCACAGGACGGCTATACGGGTGAAGTGTTTATTGATGCGTATAAGCTGGACGGAACAAGATTATGGCGAATCGGTCTCGGCAAAAACATCAGAGCAGGCGCACACTACACTCAGTTTATGGTGTATGACCTGGATGGTGACGGAAAAGCGGAAGTGGCGATGAAGACCGCTGACGGAACAAAAGACGGCACGGGAAAAGTGATCGGAAATGCGAATGCCGATTACAGAAATGAGCAGGGGCGTGTGCTTTCTGGTCCTGAGTACCTGACTGTCTTTCAAGGTGAAACGGGGAAAGAGCTTGTCACTTCAAACTTTGAACCGGCACGGGGCAATGTATCAGATTGGGGTGACAGCTACGGCAACCGGGTCGATCGTTTTCTTGCGGGCATTGCGTATCTCGACGGACAGCGTCCGAGCCTGATTATGACTAGAGGCTATTACGCCAAAACCATGCTTGTTGCGTATAACTTCAGAGACGGAAAACTGTCAAAGCTCTGGACGCTGGATTCCTCTAAGTCGGGTAATCAAGCTTTCGCCGGACAAGGCAATCACAACTTAAGCATTGCAGATGTGGACGGAGACGGTAAGGATGAAATCATCTTCGGCTCAATGGCTGTTGACCATGACGGCAAAGGCATGTACTCGACAGGCTTAGGCCACGGAGACGCGCTGCATGCCGGAGATCTTGATCCGAGCCGTCCGGGGCTTGAAGTATTTCAGGTTCATGAGGACAAAAACGCGCAATACGGCTTATCTTTCCGGGATGCCGCAACAGGAAAAATCATTTGGGGTGTTCACGCCGGCAAGGATGTAGGCCGGGGCATGGCCGCTGATATTGATCCGCGCTATCCGGGACAGGAGGTTTGGGCGAACGGTTCCCTTTACACATCGAAAGGCGCCAAAATCGGCAGCAGTGTGCCATCGTCAACCAATTTCGGCATCTGGTGGGACGGTGACCTGCTGCGGGAACAGCTGGACAGCAACAGGATCGATAAATGGGATTATCAAAACGGCGTTTCTAAAAACCTGCTGACTGCATCAGGTGCTGCCTCCAATAACTCTACAAAAGCAACACCGGCTCTTCAGGCTGATCTGCTCGGTGACTGGCGGGAGGAAGCTGTGTGGAGAACCGAGGACAGCAGTGCGCTCCGCATCTACACCACCACAATTCCGACCGAGCACAGGCTGTATACGCTGATGCATGATCCTGTGTACCGGCTCGGCATTGCCTGGCAAAATGTCGCGTATAACCAGCCGCCGCATACAAGCTTCTTTTTAGGAGACGGCATGGCGGCACAGTCTAAACCGAATATGTATACGCCTTAACAGAAGGGGGGAAGGAACGGGCCGCACGCTTGGCCCGTTCCCATTTAAAATGAAACCGAAAAAGAGGCAAATGGAATACCTGACCAGAGGCCTAATCGCGGTCAAAACGGAGCAAGGCGTATTTGTGAGCTGGCGTTTTCTCGGAACCGATCATGAGACTGTTACTTTTCACATTTATCGGAACGGAGATCGGATCACTGGCAAACCGATTTCGGATAGCACCAATTTTCTGGATGAAAAGGGAACGGAGGACTCTCTCTATCAAGTGGCGGCTGTCTATAAAGGCCGGGAAGAAAGGCTTTCGAAAGAAGCTCCCGTTTGGCGGGAAAACGTTCTCGAGCTCCCGCTTAACAAACCCGAAGGCGGCGTGACGCCGGACGGAAAACCGTATACCTACAGCGCCAATGATGCGAGCGTCGGAGATGTGGATGGGGACGGAGAATATGAAATCATCCTGAAATGGGACCCGTCCAACTCAAAAGATAACGCCCACGACGGATATACCGAAGACGTCCTCATTGACGCCTATAAACTGAATGGCACTTTTCTGTGGCGGATCAACCTCGGCAGAAATATCAGAGCAGGCGCCCATTACACGCAGTTTATGGTCTATGACTTAGACGGTGACGGAAAAGCAGAAATCGCTATGAAAACAGCCGACGGCACAATAGACGGCAAAGGAAACATCATCGGTGAAGCGCATGCCGATTTCAGGAATGAGCAGGGCCGTATTCTGTCAGGTCCGGAATATTTGACAGTGTTTAAAGGGGAAACCGGTGAAGCGCTCACGACTGTCGATTATGAACCGCCTCGGGGAAAACTGGAGGATTGGGGAGATGGCTACGGAAACCGCATGGACCGTTTTCTCGCCGGAATCGCTTATTTGGATGGAGAGCGGCCGAGCCTGGTGATGGCACGGGGCTATTATACGAGAACAGTACTCGTCGCTTATGATTTCCGGAATGGCAGGCTGAAGAAACGCTGGACGTTTGATTCCAATCAGCCGGGGCATGAAGCATACGCGGGACAGGGCAACCACAGCTTGAGCGTTGCCGATGTTGATGGAGATGGAAAGGATGAAATTATTTACGGCGCCATGGCGGTTGATCATGACGGAACCGGTCTGTACACGACGGAACTCGGACACGGAGACGCCATGCACGTCGGCGATCTAGATCCGTCACGCAAAGGGCTTGAAGTGTTTCAGGTTCATGAGGACGCAAGCAAGCCGTATGGGTTGTCGCTGCGTGATGCCGAAACGGGCGAGGTGTTATGGGGCGTCCATGCCGGAACAGATGTCGGCAGAGGAATGGCGGCTCACATTGACCCTCGGTACAAGGGATCGCTCGTCTGGGGAATCGATCCGCCGGGCAATGAAGGAATGTCATATGGGCTCTATACGAGCAAAGGAGAAAAAATCAGCGACAAAGCGCCTGCTTCCGCCAATTTCTCCATTTGGTGGGACGGGGACTTGGTCAGGGAGCTGTTGGATCATGAATGGAATGGAACGATCGGCAAACCAAAGATTGAAAAGTGGGATGCTGAAAACCGCTGTTTAAATACGATTTTTCAGCCGGAAGGTGTGCTGTCCAACAACGGGACAAAAGGAAACCCGGTTCTTCAGGCCAACCTGTTCGGAGACTGGCGGGAAGAGGTCATTTGGAGAACCGAAGACAGCAGTGCGCTCCGTATCTATACAACGACACACCTTACCCGCCATCGTTTTTACACACTGATGCACGATCCGGTTTACAGGCTTGGAATCGCTTGGCAGAACACCGCGTACAACCAGCCGCCGCACACAAGCTTTTATCTCGGAACAGGAATGAAAAAACCGCCGAAGCCCGCTCTGTACATAGCGGGAAACAAAGCGGAGACGCCGCTTTAGGAGGAATGTATGGGATACGAAGCAAAGACTGAACGCTATGACAAAATGACCTATCACAAAGCCGGGCGAACCGGATTAAGGCTTCCCGCTATTTCTCTCGGCCTCTGGCATCAGTTCGGCGCTGCCTATTCTCCGGAGAACGCGCGGTCCATGCTGAGAGCCGCATTTGATGCAGGCATCGTCCATTTTGATCTGGCCAACAATTACGGCCCGCCGCCCGGCTCCGCTGAGGAGATGTTCGGGCGCATGCTGAAAACGGATTTTGCGCCTTACCGTGATGAACTCGTCATCAGCACTAAAGCCGGCTATGACATGTGGAAGGGGCCGTATGGCAATGGCGGCTCGAAAAAACATTTGACTGCCAGCTTGAATCAAAGTTTAAAGCGGCTGGGGCTTGATTATGTGGATCTCTTCTATTCGCACCGTCCTGATCCTGAAACGCCGCTTGAGGAAACGATGGAGACGCTGGCGGGCTTTGTGCGTCAAGGAAAAGCTTTGTATGTCGGACTGTCAAACTACAGCCCTGAAGAGACAGAGCGCGCCGCCGATCTTTTACAACAGCTCGGAGTCCGGCTCGCCATCCATCAGACGCGATATTCGATGTTTCACCGAGATCCGGAAAAAGGGCTGCTTGATGTGCTGGACAAAAAGGGAGCCGGCTGCATCGCGTTTGCGCCGCTCGCTCAAGGGCTTCTCACGACAAAGTACGTTTCAGGCATCCCGGAAACCTCAAGAGCAAAGGATGCGAACAGTCCATTCCTGCAGACGGAGCACATAACCGAAAGGGCGGTCAGTAAGGCGCAAAGGCTGAATAATATTGCGAAAGAACGGGGACAATCGCTCCCGCAAATGGCGCTCTCATGGCTTTTGAAGGATGCCCGGATGACCTCCGTTTTAATTGGAGCAAGCCGGGCGCAACAAATAGAGGAAAACGTTCAAGCCTTGCAATCAGCGGACTTTTCAAACGAGGAGCTTTCTGCCATTGAGTTTATATTAAGTGAAAAAAACGAGGGGGAATGAGACATGGCACATCATATTTATCTTGCTGGTGATTCGACTGTCCAAACGTATGGAGAAAGTACAAATCAAGGGGGCTGGGGGCAGTTTCTCGGTTCGCATCTGCCGGAGCATATTCAGGTGATCAATAAAGCGATCGGCGGCAGAAGCTCAAAAACCTTTGTGGAGGAAGGCAGGCTTCAGGCGATCCTTGATGTGATTGAGCCGGATGATTGGCTGTTTGTGCAGATGGGCCATAATGACGCGTCAAAAAATAAGCCGGAGCGCTACACCGAGCCCTATACCACCTATAAACAATATTTAAAGCAGTATATCGCAGGCGCTAGAGAAAAAGGCGCGCATCCGCTTCTCATTACCCCAGTAGCCCGCTTTCATTATGAAAACGGCGTGTTTTTGAACGACTTTCCTGATTATTGCATTGCCATGAAGCAGACAGCCGCTGAGGAGAATGTCCAGCTCATTGATCTAATGGAAAAAAGCCTCGCTTTCTTTACTGAGAAGGGCGAAGAAAAAGTATACACCTATTTTATGGTTTCAGAAGGGATTGACGATTACACGCACTTTACAAAAAAAGGCGCAAATGAAATGGCAAAACTCGTAGCGAAAGGCATGAAAGAGCTGGGCCTGCCACTAACAGAATCTATCGTCAAAGAAGGGTGAAGGACTTGGGGAGAAAATTATATCACGGCGCTTGCTATTATCCGGAACTATGGGATGAAAAGACGATTCAGCAGGACATTGACAGGATGCGGGAGGTCGGCATCAATGTCGTGCGAATTGGTGAGTTCGCCTGGTCTGTGATCGAGCCGGAAGAAGGAAAAATTGACGTGAGCTTTTTTAAGGAAATGATCAGCCGGATGTATGAAAACGGCATCGAAACAATCATGTGCACACCGACACCGACACCGCCTATTTGGCTGTCGCACGGCCGGCCTGAGCGAATGCACACCAACGAAAAAAGAGAGGTGATGGGACATGGCTCCCGTCAGCATGCTTGTACAAATAACCCGTATTTCCGAAAAAGAGCCGCCATCATCACCACAAGCATCGCCAAAGAGCTGGGACACTTGCCGGGGCTGATCGGCTGGCAGCTCGATAATGAATTTAAATGCCATGTGGCTGAATGCATGTGTGAGACGTGCTTAAGCTTATGGCATGACTGGCTTAGAAACCGTTACGGTGTGATTGAACGGTTAAATGAAGCGTGGGGAACCGATGTGTGGAGTGAAACCTATCAAACCTTTGAGCAGGTGCCGCAGCCGGGTCCGACCCCGTTTTTGCATCACGCTTCATTGCGCACGATGTATCAGCTGTTTTCGATGGAGATGATCGCTCAATTTGCGGATGAACAAGCGAAAATCATCCGCTGTTATTCAGATGCGCCAATCACTCATAACGGCTCGGTCATGTTCAGCACAGACAATGAACGGATGTTTCAGAATCTCGATTTTGCTTCCTATGATACGTACGCTTCCCAAGAAAATGCATCTGCATTTTTATTAAATTGTGATATTTGGAGGCATTTCAAAAAAGACCGCCCGTTTTGGATTCTGGAAACAAGCCCGTCATATGCAGCCTCGCTCGAAAGCTGTGCCATGCCGCACGCCGATGGATATTTACAAGCTGAAGCCGTGTCTTCTTACGCCTTGGGGAGCGAGGGATTTTGCTACTGGCTGTGGCGCCAGCAGCGTTCAGGCAGCGAGATTTCACACGGTTCCGTCCTTAGTGCCTGGGGAGAGCCGGCGATTGGTTATCAAAACGTTTTGGCGGTTGAGCGGGCAAGAAAGGAAATCGAACCGATCATTCTTTCTACTGTGCCCGTTCAGGCTGAGGTTGCAATGACCTATTCCGACAGGGCGAAAGCGTTTCTGAAAACAGAACCTCACCGGGGGCTCCAACACCGAACGCTTATCACACACTTTTACGAGCGCATCCTCAACACGGGTATTCATCGTGATCTCGTTCCAGAAGGCTTTCCGCTGGAGGGCTATCGTGTGCTGTTTACGCCATTTGTGCCTTATCTGTCTTCTGCTTTTATCAAAAAAGCTTCCGCATTTGCTGAAGCGGGCGGCATATGGATTGCCGGGCCGCTGACGGGAGGGCGTACGGGCGAGCATACGGTTCATACCGATTATGGCCTTGGAGAACTGGAGAAAACAGCCGGAATCAAAACACTGTTCACGTTCCCGATGAACGAGGATGCCAATACAGGAAAAGCGTTTGGCATGACGGCGCCGCTCGGGCTGTGGAGCGCGGTGTTTGATATAGAGAGCGGAAACACTCTGGGCACAGTTGAATCCGGGCCAGGTGCCGGCCATGCATTTCTGTCAGAACGAGAGCACGGCGAAGGGAAAATGGTCATGCTCGGCTCGCTTCCATCAGGCGAAAAAGGGAATGCAATGCTGGAAGCACTCGTCAGGCACTATGCGGGGGAAGCAGCCGTTTCTGTCAGGTCCGATGTCACCCCCGGTACGATTGTTGCCCCGAGAAAAGGAGAAAACGGCCTTGTATGGGTTATCGTTAATATGAATGGAAAAGGCGGGAGTGTGACGCTTCCGGAAGAGGGGACCGATCTTTTGGCAAACCGTTCAGTCGGAGCGGGGAGACTGTCAGTCGGCCAACACGAATACCGTGTGATTCAGTTTGGTAATCGCAGCTGATTCTTTGCATTGAATCAGCTTTTTTATATGGAAGGAGAGAACCGATGAAAAAGATCAAATGGCTATCAGAACAGCCTAAGCTGACAAGCGGTGTAACGTGGGGTGTGCCTTGGAAAAGAGGAGAATTGAAAAAGGGAGACTGTCTGGCGCTTGTAAATGCAAAGGGTGAAAGCCTCTATGTGCAAAGCGATCCGTCGGCCTATTGGCCGGACGGGAGCATCAAATGGACGAAGCAC